>NZ_JBEGDD010000007.1:10000-174004 GCF_040195595.1 Brevundimonas aurifodinae | reverse complement strand
AGTCCGGGTGGCGCTCTTTCAGCGTCTTGATGCTCCAGCGCGCCATCTCGGCGATGACGGCGGCGTCCACATCGGCCAGCCGGTTCAGATAGATGCAGCCCTTGCCCGACTTGTGCTTGCCCAGCCGCGCCAGGAAATCGTCGCGGGCCTCCTCATAGGCGGCCATGTAGAGCACCAGATTGGCCTTCCTCGGCGAGAACCCCACCAGCGGGGCCTCGCCCGAGTGGCCGCTGTCGTAGGTGTAGCGGTACTTGCCGAAGCCGATGATCGACGGCCCCCACATGACGGGCGGATGGCCGGTCGCCTCGGTCAGCAGGGCGAGGACGGCATGAGCGTCCTCACGCCGGCCGGGATGATCGACGCTGTCGATGAAGGCCTGGGGCGAGACGGGGGTGGGCTTGGTCTTGGCTTCATAGGCCATGGTGAACCTCCCGTAACGACCCTAACCCCTCCGCTCCTCCCGGCGAAAGCCGGGACCCAGTGCTTTGGGCGACGGGTTTCCGACGAGGCGCGCGCCCTGCAATCCCGACATCATGCCTCACTTAAGGACTGGGTCCCGGCTTTCGCCGGGATGAGCGGAAGAGGATGGGCACCCAGCCCCACACCTCACAGCCCCTTCACGATCCCCTCGACCATCTTCTTGGCGTCGCTGAACAGCATCATCGTGTTGTCCCTGAAGAACAGCTCGTTCTCCACGCCCGCATAGCCCGCCGCCATGCCGCGCTTGATGAACAGGACGGTGCCGGCCTTTTCGACGTCCAGGATGGGCATGCCGAAGATGGCGCTGGTGGGGTCGGTCTTGGCGGCCGGGTTGGTCACGTCGTTGGCGCCGATGACGAAGGCGACATCCGCCGTGGCGAATTCGGCGTTGATATCCTCCAGCTCGAACACCTCGTCATAGGGGACGTTGGCCTCGGCCAGCAGGACGTTCATGTGGCCGGGCATGCGGCCGGCGACGGGGTGGATGGCGTATTTCACCTCGACGCCTTCCTCCTTCAGCTTGTCGGCCATTTCGCGCAGCGCATGCTGGGCCTGGGCGACCGCCATGCCGTAGCCGGGGACGATGATGACCTTCGACGCGTTCTTCATGATGAAGGCGGCGTCCTCGGCACTGCCCTGCTTGACCGGGCGGGTCTCGACGCGGGCTTCGCCGGCTGCGGCCGCGTCGCCGCCGAAGCCGCCCAGGATGACCGAGATGAAGCTGCGGTTCATGCCCTTGCACATGATGTAGCTGAGGATCGCGCCGGAGCTGCCGACCAGGGCCCCGGTGATGATCAGGGCGATGTTCTCGAGCGTGAAGCCCAGGGCCGCCGCCGCCCAGCCGGAATAGGAGTTCAGCATCGACACCACGACCGGCATGTCGGCCCCGCCGATCGGGATGATAAGCGTCGCGCCCAGGATCAGGGCGATGGCGAAGATGCCCCAGAAGGCCCAGATGGCCGTGCCGCCCGACCCGATCATGATGCCGATCAGGAAGATCAGGCCCAGCGCCAGGCCGATGTTGATCAGGTGCCGGGCGGGCAGGATGATCGGGGCACCCGACATGTTGCCGTTCAGCTTGGCGAAGGCGATGACCGAGCCGGTGAAGGTGATGGCCCCGATGGCGACGCCCAGGGCCAGCTCGACGATCGAGATCAGCTTGATGCCACCGTCCTCGGTGGCGATGCCGAAGCTCTCGGGCGCATAGACGGCCCCGACGGCGACCAGGCAGGCCGCCATGCCGACCAGCGAATGGAAGGCCGCAACCAGCTGGGGCATGTCGGTCATGGCCACGCGCCTGGCGATCAGGGCCCCCGCCCCGCCGCCGACGATCACGCCACCGGCCAGCAGGGCCAGGGTCAGGGGATCGAGCGCGCCGGTCGTGCCCAGCGTCAGCAAGGTGATGCCGACCGCCAGCGCCATGCCGACCATGCCGAAGGTGTTGCCCTGACGGCTGGTCTCCGGGCTCGACAGACCCCGCAGCGACAGGATGAACAGGACGCCGGCGGCCAGATAGGCCAGGGCCGCGATGGATGCGTTCATGTGTCGTTTTCCCCCAGGAGGCGTTCGAGGTCGGCGATCAAAGGCGGAAAGTCGTTTCGAACCGTGTCCACCAGGATTTGAAGACTGACCTTGCCGTAGTCGTGAACCAGAATGTTGCGCATCGCGACAGACGCCTGCCAGGCCACGGACGGTGCGGCGTGTCTGACGGCGTCGGGTATTTTTCGGGCCGCCTCGCCGACGATCTGGACGGCATGCAGGATCGCGTAGGCATAGAGAGGTTCGGCGTCGAGCTCGTTCGGTTCCCGCTCGTCCAGAAAGGCCAGCGCCTTGACGGCGTTGTCGCGCATGTCGGCGAGCCTGATCCGGACTGCGTCGTCCATCAGGCCACCACGAGATCGCGACCCATGTAGGCCCACCGATCCGGTTTCATGGCCTCGCGACCGATAAGGTCCACGGGTCGCCCCAGGCGATCCTCGAGCTCTACGACGATCGCGCCCAGATCGAACAGCGTCGGTCGGCCGACGACATCGTAGACAATATCCACATCGCTGTCGGCGCGGGCTTCGCCGCGAGCGACGGATCCCACGATCCCGATCAGTTCGACGCCCAAGGCTCGAGCCGTTGGACGTTCCTCTCGGACGGCGGCCAGAGCCTGATCCAGCAAGGTCTGCGGCCGGTCCATCAGAGCAACCCCGCGAAGGCCTGATCGCCGACCTCGGCCGCCACGCCGGTTGCGGTCTCGGCACCGCGGACCAGCGCGATGGCGACCGGCCCCTCGCCCCCGCGCTTCGTGACGGCGCAGCGGCCGTTATCGACTGGCAGCCGACCAGCCTGAGGACCGGCCCCATTGATCGTCATCCGGTTGGCCCAGCGACGACGCTCGTACTGATTCACGGTGCGGGTGATGGGCCGAAAGCGGCATTCCAGAGACCAATTCGCGCCATTCGGGGCCGCGACATGCCAGTGCAGTCCGCCCCCGAGGTTGTCGCCGACGTGCGTCTGCGCCGCCGACGGACCCGCCGCCGCGCCGAGCACCCCGGCCAGCAGAGCCGCGCGCCTCATCGCCCCTCCCCCGCCGTCGCCGTGCGCCCCAGTCGCCACAGGGCGGCGGCGATGAAGAGGGGACCGAGCAGGCTCATGGCCCAGTCGAAGGGAGTCATGGCGCGTTCCTGGACCACGATGCGCGCCAGGATGCCGGCGAACAGCAGGATGACGCCGCAGTCGCGAAAGCGCAGCTTCTGGATCGCGTTCTTCTCGCCCAGCCAGCTCCACAGCCACAGACCCAGGCCGATGCCCGTGGCGAGCCACGAGACGGTCTGGGCCACGGCGGCCGGGGTGGAAACCAGGGCGTCGAGCGTCATGTCAGCCCTTGGCCTCGACCTTGGCGGGGCGTTCCTTCTTCTTGTACATGGCCAGCATGCGGCGGGTGACCATGAAGCCGCCGAAGATGTTGACGGATGCCAGGGTCACGGCCGCGACGCCCGCCCCCTTGGCGATCCAGCCGCCGACCCCGTCGCCCGAGGCCGCCGCCGCCGCGATCAGGCCGCCGACGATGATGACGCTGGAGATGGCGTTGGTCACGGCCATCAACGGCGTGTGTAGGGCGGGCGTCACCGACCAGACGACGTAGTAGCCGACGAAGATGGCGAGCACGAAGATCGCCAGGCGGAAGACGGTGGGATCGACGTGTTCCATTACGCTCTCCGGCCTTTGTAAACTTCTATCACGATCAGCAAAATCACTGGCGGCACAAGTCCGTGCAGGGTCGAGCGCACCATTCCCATCGACTGGACCAGAAGGCCGGATAGACCACCACCCACCCGGCCCTCGCCCGAAACAAACGCGGCGACGGAAAGGCCAAAAACGATGAACTCCCAAGCGATGAGCAGGCAAGCGCCGATGAACGCGACCCTGACCATAGCCTGCTTCACCCCCGCACTCCCTCGTGCACGACGGCCCCGCCGTGGGTGACCACGGCGGCCTTCAGAATCTCGTCCTCCAGATCGACGGTCAGGCCGCCCTCCTTGATGAGCAGGCCCGCGAAGGCGACCAGGTTCTTGGCGTAGAGGCTGGAGGCGTCCGAGGCGATGCGGCCGGGCAGGTTGGCGAGGCCGACGATGGAGACGCCGTTCGGCGTGGTCACGACCTCGCCCAGCTTGCCGCCCTGGACGTTGCCGCCGTTCTCGATGGCGAGGTCGACGATGACCGAGCCGGGCTTCATCGAGGCGACATGGTCGGCGGTGACCAGCACCGGCGCGGCGCGACCCGGGATCAGGGCCGTGGTGATGACGATGTCCTGCTTCTTGATGTGCTCGCCGGTCAGGGCCGCCTGTTTGGCCTTGTATTCCTCGGACATCGCCTTGGCGTAGCCGCCGGCGGTCTGGGCGTTCTTGAACTCCTCGTCCTCGACGGCGAGGAATTTGGCGCCGAGGGATTCCACCTGTTCCTTGGTGGCGGGGCGGACGTCGGTGGCGGTGACGACCGCGCCCAGACGCCGGGCCGTGGCGATGGCCTGCAGCCCCGCGACGCCCACGCCCATGACGAAGACCTTGGCGGCGGCGACGGTGCCGGCCGCCGTCATCATCATCGGAAAGCCCCGACCATAGGCGTTGGCGGCCTCGATGACCGCGCGGTAGCCCGCCAGGTTCGCCTGGGACGACAGGGCGTCCATGACCTGGGCCCGGGTGATGCGGGGCACGAACTCCATGGCGAAGGCGGTGGCGCCGGCTCCGGCCAGGGCCGCGACCGTGTCCTTCTCGCGGTAGGCGTCCAGCAGGGCGATGACGACGGCTCCGGGCTTGAGCGCCGTGATCTCCTGCTGGGTCGGGCCGCGCACCTTCAGCACCAGGTCGGCGCCGTCCAGCACCGCGCGGGTGTCGGGCTTCACCACCGCGCCGGCGGCGACGTATTCGGCGTCAGGGATGGACGAGCCGGCGCCGGTCCCGGCCTCGACCAGGACGGTCGCCCCCAGGGCGACGAACTTCTTGACCGTGTCCGGAGTGACGGCGCAGCGGGTCTCGCCCTCATGGCGTTCCCTGGTCACGGCGATGCTCAGACCCACGCGAATCCCTCCGTCCCGATGGACGGACCAAGGTTAGGCCGGGCGGGATGGGTCCGTCAAAGCACCCTTCCTTTTCCGCTCATCCTCGCGAAAGCGGGGACCCAGTGCTGCTTCGGGGCACAACGAATGGGACCATTCTCTCCCGCTGATCGCCCAAAGAACTGGGTCCCCGCTTTCGCGGGGATGAGCGGAGATTGGGGTGCGCCCCTAGTGACCGGCCTTGGGGCTCTTCAGGAAGAAGAAGCCGGCGACCGCCAGGGCCCCGCCGCCCAGCACGCCCGTGATGAGGCTGCCGCCCGGCATGAACCACAGCGTCAGCAGCAGCAGGATCGCCGCGACCGCCAGCGAGCCCCACTTGGTCAGGCCCATGAACAGGTCCCAGGTCTGACGCTGCTCCTCGATGGTCATCGAGCCGTGGACATAGGCCTCGGCGTCATGATCGGCGGCGTCGTGCGAGGTGTGGTGCGGGTGGTCGGCCATGGGGCGTTGTTCCAGGAAACGGTCGGCGTATTCGAGACGTCGCCGCCTTATAGCGAGCCGCTCTTCAGGCTCAAGGTGCGATATCTGAACGGAGCCGTCGGGATGGCGGATAATGATCGTATGTCGTTCGTTCGGGCGATAGAACTTTCCACGCTCCCAACCGGTGAAGTCGCGGACCGGCGAGATGTCGCTGTAGTCAATGTCCTCGTCGCGAATCGCATCGATGACCGCGATCTGGGCCCAAAAATCCTCATCCGATATCGTCAAGGGAATGCGGTTCAAGACCGCTGTCTGTGCTTGCCGCCAGATTAGAGTGTAGCACCCTCTAGGAACCCCGCCATCCTCGGACTTGATCCGAGGATCGGATTGTCCGCCGCGCCGCTATCCGATGCGTCGCACAACGGCTGAGGCTCGGACCCGGCGATGCCCTATGCGGAACGTCCGATCCTCGGATCAAGTCCGAGGATAACGGGCATAATGAGCCTGCCTCAACCCAGCGCCTCGAACTGGTCGATCAGCCGCTCCAGCCGCCGGGTGCCGATGGTCCAGAAGGCCGGGTCGCGCGGGTCGAGGCCGAAGGGCTTCAGCGCCTCCGCGTAGGTCAGGGTGCCGCCGGCGGCCAGAAGGTCGCGGTACAGAGGCGTGAAGCCGTCCGGGTCCTTGGCGCGGGTCTCCATCAGGGCGGCGACCAGCAGATCCCCGAAGGCATAGGCATAGACGTAGAAGGGCGAGTGGACGAAATGGCTGACGTAGCTCCACCAGGCGTCATAGCCGAGGTTGAGCGTGACGGCAGGGCCCAGAGACGCGCCCATCTCCTCGATGAACAGCTGGCCCAGACGCTCGGCCGGGACCTCGCCCTTGGCCCGCTCGTCGTGGAAGCGGGTCTCGAAGCGGTGGAAGGCGATCTGGCGGACGACGGTGTTCAGGCCGTCCTCGATACGGCCGGCCAGGAGGCCCCGCTGCTCGGCCTTGGGCGCGGTGGCCAGCAGGCGGTCGAAGGTCAGGCCCTCGGCGAAGATCGAGGCGGTCTCGGCCAGGGTCAGGGGGGTGTCGGCCAGCAGGGTGCCCTTCTCCGCCGCCAGGGTCTGGTGGACGCCGTGGCCGAGCTCGTGGGCCAGGGTCAGGACGTCGCGCCGTTCGCCCATCCAGTTCAGGAAGACATAGGGGTGGCGGTCGGCGGTGACCGGGTGGGCATAGGCGCCCGACTGTTTGCCCGGGCGGGCGCGGCCGTCGATCCACGGTCTGTCGAAGAAGCGCCCGGCGCGGGCCGCGAACTCGTCGCCCAGGTCCGAGAAGCTCTCCAGCACCAGGTCGCGACCCTGACCCCAGTCGAAGGCGCGCGGCGCCGTGGTCTCGATCGGAGCATTCCGGTCCCACTGGTCCAGCTTCGGCTTGCCCAGGACCCTGGCCTTGAGCGCATAGTAGCGGTGCGACAGGCGCGGATAGGCGGCGGCGACTGCGTCGGCCATGGCGTCGACCGCTTCGCCATCGACCTCGTTGGACAGGTGGCGGCTGTCGGCGGGGCGTTTGAACCCGCGCCAGCGGTCCTCCATCGCCTTGTCGGCGGCGACGGTGTTGAGCACCAGCGCCAGGGTCGGGACGCGGGCGGCGAGCGCGGCGTTCAGGCCCTCGGCGGCGGCCTTCCTGCGGGCCTCCCTGGGATCGGACAGCTGGTTCAGGGCCTCAGCGAGCGTCAGGGTGTCCTTGCCGGCCTCGACACGCAGGGCGGCCATGGTCTCGTCGAACAGGCGCGGCCATTGGGCGTTGATCGGCATCCGCTCGGCGATGAAGGTCTCGAGCTCCTGCGACAGCTCGTGCGGCTTCATGGCGCGGACGCGACGGAGCCACGGCCGCCAGCGGGCCGCGCCCGCATGGGCCGCCAGCGCGGCCTCCAGCTCGGCGTCGTCCAGCTGATTGATCTCCAGGGTCACCCAGACGGTCGGGGTGGCGACGGCGGTGATCTTCTCGCGCAGGTCGGCCTCGAAGCCTTGCGCGGCCGCGTCGTTTCGGTCGGTGGAGGCGGACAGGAAGGCGAAGGCTCCCAGCGCGCCCAGCCGCTCGGACGCCTGTTCATAGAGACCGATGACCCGATCCAGCGTCGCGCCCAGCGCCGCGGGGTCGGCGCGATCGGCGACGAGGCGGCCCTGCAGGCCGTTCAGCTCCGCGACCGCGGCGCGGGCGGCGTCCAGGTCTGCGACGACGCGGGCGTCCTCGCGCGAGGCATAGAGATCGGAGAGGTCCCACAGGGGGGGCTCGGCGGCGGGGGTCTTGAAGGGCGCGTTCATGACGCGGTTGTGGGGTCGACGGCCGCCGGGCGCAACCGGTCGCGATCGTCGCGGCGTCAGGAAGCGTGCCCTTTCGCGGGGCCGCGACATGGGCTCTGATGCGGCATCCTGGGGCGAGGACGACATGAACAGCGCAGCGGACACGATCGGCGGGGGACGCGACGCCCTGGGGGCGACCTCGGGGCGGATGGTGGCTCTGGCGCGGCTGGGGATCGGGCTGGCCCAGGGGATCGTCCTGTATCTGCTGATGCGGACCACCGAGGGAGATGGGGCGACCTGGTCGTCGCGGAACCCGGAACTGTTCGCGGCGATGCTGTTGCCCGCCCTGTTCCTGCCGCCCGTGCTGCTGGCCGGGGTGGGGCGACTGAGGATCGCGATCCTGGCGGCTTGGGCCGGCGTCGCCGCCACGGTGCTGGCGGGGCTGGCCTGGCACGACATCGCGCGGCAGTCGGGGATGGACCGCGAGCCGACGTTTCCGCTGTTCGCATTCTCGGCCGTGGCGCTGTTCATCGCCCACCATCTGATCCTGCCGGCGGACCGGGAGCGGCGGCTGATCGCGTCCTTTGCGGCCTATTTCGACGCGGCCTGGATGGCGGGGGTGCAGTTGGCGGCGTCGATCGCCTTCGCCGGGGTGTTCTGGCTGCTGCTGTTCCTGGGGGCGGCGCTGTTCAACGTCATCGGGCTGAGATTCCTGGGCGAGTTGCTGCGGCAGGGCTGGTTCTTCCTGCCGCTGACCGGACTGGCGTTCGCGACGGCGGTGCATCTGACGGATGTGCGCGACGGGCTGATCCGGGGGGTGCGGACCATCGCCCTGATGCTGCTGTCATGGTTGCTGCTGGTGCTGACGGTGCTGGTCGGGGCCTTCCTGATCGCCCTGCCCTTCACCGGGCTGGACGGGCTGTGGGAGACGGGCAGCGCGACGGCGCTGGTGCTGTCGGCGGTGGGGGTGATGATCGTGCTGATCAACGCCGCCTATCAGGACGGGCGGCCCGAGAACCTGCCGCCCGCCGTGCTGAGGGTCGCCGTCCAGGTGGCGGCGGTCCTGCTGGTGCCCCTGGTCGGGATCGCCGTCTGGGGCCTGGCGCTGCGGATCGGCCAGCACGGGCTGACGCCCGACCGGATCATCGCGGCGGCCTGCGCCCTCATCGGGGCGCTTCATGCGGGGGGCTACGCCCATGCAGCGGCGGCGACCCTGCGGTCCGGAACCCGCTGGATGGCGCCATTGGAGCGGACCAACATCGCCGGTGCGGTGGCCAGCGTCCTGGCGATCCTGGCCCTGTTCAGCCCGGTCGCCGATCCCGCGCGTCTGTCGGTCGCCGACCAGATGGCGCGACTGGAGCGCGGCCAGGTCGCGGCGGACAGGTTCGACTATGACTTCCTGCAGCAGTCCAGCGGAAAGACCGGTCATGCCGCCCTGGCCCGTCTGGCGGCGTCCGACGACCCGGTGATCGCCGCCCGCGCCAAGGCCGCCCAGGACCAGATCGTCTTCAACGACCCGAGCGAGAGCCAGGACGTCCGACCGATCATCGACACCCTGGACGGCGCCCCCGCCCTGCCCGAGCCCTTCTTCGAGATCGTCGGGGAGACCGAGGACGCGCGGTCGGACTGCCGCGCGCCCGGCGACTGTCTGGCGGTGCTCGGGCCGTCCCTGGGCTTTCCGCAGGGCGACGTTCTGCTGGTTCAGGCCGGCACGGTCACCGTGTTCAGCGAGGACGCCGAATACGGCACCTACTGGTCGCGAGGGTACTTTGTGCCGGTGGTGTGCGGGGGCCGGCCGGCGGTCGATGCGCGCGACTTGCTGCGCCAGGGCCGGCTGCGCGCCGCCGACCATAGCCGTCCCGCGCTGGAGACCGGCAGCGGCGTTCCGGCGGAGCTGGTGGCCAGCGCCCGGCCGCGATGCTGAGCCAGAGCCGCGGTTAACCCCGGGGACACCACGTCGGCCAACCCGATCTTCACCGCGTCGGGCCTAGAACCGTCCCGAAACGAGCCAGTCCCGCGACAGAGGACCGGCCGGTGACAGGGGTGTCTTCCTATGGCCAAGACCGTTCTGGTGGTCGACGACGATCCGACGCAGCGCCGGCTGGCGCAGGCGGTTCTGGAGCGCGAGGGCTATCAGGTGGTTCACGCCGAAAGCGGCGGCGAGGCCATCGATCGCCTGACCAAGGGCGGTGGAGCGGACGTGGTCCTGCTGGACCTGGTCATGCCACAGATGAGCGGCATGGAGTGCCTGGCGGAGATCCGCACCGCGGGGGTGACCACGCCGGTGATCGTGCTGACGGCCAGCGGCGGCATCGAGACGGTGGTCAAGGCCATGCAGGCCGGGGCCCAGGACTTTTTCGTCAAGCCCGCCAGCCCGGAACGCATCCTGGTCGGTATCCGCAACGCCCTGCAGCTGACCCAGCTGACGGCCGAGGTCGGGCGGCTGAAGAAGCACGTCGCGGGTCGGGTGACCTTCGCCGACCTGGTGGGCGACAGCCGGCCCATGCAGATGGTCAAGGCGCTGGGCGGCCGGGCGGCCAAGTCCACCATCCCGGTGCTGATCACCGGCGAGAGCGGCGTCGGCAAGGAAGTGATCGCGCGCGCCCTGCACGGGGCGTCGGAGCGGGCGGGCAAGCCGTTCGTGGCCGTCAACTGCGGGGCCTTGCCGGTCAATCTGGTCGAGTCGATCCTGTTCGGCCACGAGAAGGGCAGCTTCACCGGCGCGTCCGACAAGCATCTGGGCAAGTTCGCCGAGGCCAATGGCGGCACCCTGTTCCTGGACGAGATCGGTGAGCTGCCGCTGGACATGCAGGTCAAGCTGCTGCGCGCGCTGCAGGAAGGCGAGATCGATCCGGTCGGGTCCAAGCGGGCGGTCAAGGTCGATGTGCGCATCGTCTCGGCCACCAACCGCGACCTGTCAGGCGCCGTGGCGGCGGGGACCTTCCGCGAGGACCTGTTCTATCGCCTGAACGTGTTTCCGATCGAGGCCCCGGCGCTTCGCGACCGGCGCGAAGATATCCCCGCCCTGATCGACCACTTCGTCGGCCGCTTCAACGTCGAGGAGGGCAAGCGGGTGGCGGGCGCCTCGGCCGAGACCCTGGCCCTGCTGACCGCGTTCGACTGGCCCGGCAATGTGCGCCAGCTGGAGAACACCATCTATCGCGCCATCGTCCTGGCGGACGCGCCCTTCCTGCAGCCACACGACTTTCCGGCCATCTCGGGCATCGCCATGCCGCTGGAGGCGCAAGCCTCGCAGCCGTCGGCGGCGGTCCAGGGCTATGCCGACCTGCCCCCCCTGCCCGACCAGCCGATCAAGATCCTGGACGAGCGCGGGCATCTGCGGACGCTGGAGGACATCGAGCGCGATCTGATCCAGCATGCGATCGAGGTCTATGCCGGTCATATGTCCGAGATCGCGCGTCGGCTGGGCATCGGCCGCTCGACCCTGTACCGCAAGGTGCGCGAACAGGGGCTGGAAGGCGCGCTGAAAGAGGCGGGGTGACAAATCCGTCTCCTCCCTGTCGCGAAACGATGGGGAGGTGGCACGGAGCGGAGCGGAGTCACGGAGCGGTTCTCGCCGCCCCCCAAGAACCCCTCCGTCAGCTCGCAAGGGCTCGCTGCCACCTCCCCATCGGCCAGTCGGCCGACAGGGAGGAGACGCAGTGTAACAAACCGCCTCATTGACGCCGCGACGGAACGCCAGCACTGGCGCGTGAAACAAGGTCGCCGGATCGGCGTTCGCCCACGCCGGACGGACGCTGCCCCACCGCCCCTCCCCGCGTTCGCCAGCCCAGAGTTCTCATGACCGTCGCCTCCACCCTGCTCGTCGCGCTCGCGTCGGGCGCGATCCAGACCGCGCCCGTCCAGGCCAGCCCCGCCGTGCCCCAGGCGACGGTCCCGGCCGCCCAGGAGCCGCAGGACGAGGACCAGCCGTCGGGCGCATCCGTGGCGGCGGACGATCCCGACTATGTCTTGCCAGAGGTGACGGTCTCGGCCGCGCGCGGGCGGGTGCAGGGCGACATCGAGCCCGAGATCACCCTGGATGCCGACCAGCTGATCGCCTACGGCGCGACGAACGTCGCCGAGCTGCTGGCGGCGCTGGAGCCCCTGACGCGGTCGAACCGGGGTCGCGGGGGCGGCGGGCCGGTGGTGCTGCTGAACGGCCGGCGGACGTCGGGCTTCCAGGAAATCCGCACCATCCCGTTCGAGGCGATCGAGCGGACCGAGATCCTTCCCGAAGAGGCCGCCCTGACCTATGGCTTCGCGGCGGATCAGCGGGTGGTCAACATCGTGCTGAAGGCCACCTTCACCCAGGCCAACGCCGAACTGACCTATCGCGCGCCGACGCAGGGCGGGCGCAACTCGACCGAGGTCGAAAGCGGATACTTCAGCATCGTCGGCGGCAACCGGCTGAACGTCAGCCTGGAACACGAGCACGACACCGCCCTGTTCGAGACCGAGCGCGACATCCGGCGCGATCCGGGCAGTCAGCCGTTCGACCGGATCGGCAATGTCGCCGGGATCCCGTTCGGCGCCGAGATCGACCCCGCCCTGTCGGCTCTCGCGGGCCAGTCGGTGACCGTTGCGGCCAATCCGGGCGGTTCCAATCCGACCCTGGCGGGCTTCGCGGCCGGAGCCAATACGCCGCGGTCAGGCGACCTGACCCAGTACCGGACCCTGCTGCCGCGCGGCGACCAGACCCAGCTGAACGCCTCGCTGGCGCGGGACCTGAACGAGACGATCAAGGGGACCATCAGTCTGAACCTGGAACAGGGCTCCAGCTTCTCGTATCTGGGCCTGCCCGGCGTGACCCTGACGGCTCCGGCGGGGCTGAACGGCTCGCCCTTCAGCCAGGACGTCGCGGTCTATCGCTTCATCGACGACCCGTTCGCCGTGACGCGCGACAGTCAAACCCAGACGGCCAATCTGGGACTGCTGCTGGACGGCTTCCTGGGCGACTGGCGCTGGACGCTGTCGGGTGCCTATGACCGGGTGGAGAGCGACACCGTGACAGGGCGCGGCCTGGACGCCACGGCGGCTCAGGCCGCTGTGACGGCGGGCACGCTGAACCCGTTCGGCGACCTGGACCCCGCGCGGTTCAGCCGGCTGGTCGACACGGCCAACTCGGTTTCCAGCGGCGGCAATGTCGAGGCGGTGTTCAACGGCGACCTGTTCGAGCTGCCGGCCGGGTCGGTCAGCAGCACCCTGACGGTCGGAGCGGACACGCGCGAACTGGAATCGGAGAGCACCCGCTCGGGCGTGTTCAGCGCCCGCACGATCGGTCGGGACCGGGTCTTCACCTCGGCCAACCTGACCCTGCCGATCTCGAACGGCGTCGATGTGCTGCGGCCGATCGGCGATCTGTCGGTCAATGTGAACGCCGGCTATGACGACGCGTCGGACATCGGCGGGCTGACCACCTGGGGCGCGGGCCTCAACTGGTCGCCGATCGATGCCCTGGGCATCATCGCCAGCTATACCAACGAGGACGGGGCCCCCTCGATCTCGCAGCTGAACGACCCGGTCATCTCCAACCCCAACAGCGCGGTGTTCGACTTCCGCACCGGCGAGACGGTTCTGGTCACCCGCATCACCGGCGGCAATCCCAACCTGACCCCGGACAACCGCCAGGTCTGGAAGCTGGGTTTCAACTGGCAACCGATCTCCAGCCAGGAACTGCGCATCCGGTCGGACTTCACCCGCACGACCGTGGACGGGGCCATCACCGGGTTTCCGACCATCACGCCCGATCTGGAAGCGGCCCTGCCCGAGCGGTTCACGCGCGACGCGACCGGTCGACTGATCGCGATCGACGCCCGGGCGCTGAACTTCACCCAGACCGAGCGATCGGAGCTGCGCAGCGGCTTCAACTTCTCGCGCGCTTTCGGCCAGCCCAATCTGGCGGCGGCGGGCGGACAGGGCGGACGGCCGGGCGCAGGCGGCCCGCCCGGCGGTGGCGGGCCCCGCGCCGGGGGCGGCGGTGGGCGTCAAGGCGCCGGCGGCCCCCCGGGCGGCGGCGGACAGTTCCGGTTCGGCGGCGGCGGTGGAGGCCGGGGCGGCGGCGGCATGTTGCCGGGCCAGGGACGGTTCAACATCTCGGTCTTCCACACCGTGCGCTTCACCGACGAGGTGACGATTCGGCCGGGCCTGCCGGTACTGGACCTGCTGGATGGCAATGCCACGGGCGGGAACGGCGGTACGCCCAGAAATGAGGTCCAGGTCCAGGGTGGCGTGTTCCGCAACGGCTTCGGCACCTTCCTGAACGCCAACTGGAACCAGGGGACCGAAGTCGATGGCGGTCCGGGCGGATCGACCCTGAACTTCAGCGACCGCACCACCGTGAACCTGACGATGTTCGTGGACCTGAACCAGCGCGCGTCCTGGGTCGAACGCTATCCCATCCTGCGCGGGTCGCGCGTCAGCCTGGGCATCCAGAACCTGTTCGACAGCCGCACCGAGGTGACCTCCTCGACCGGCGACGTGCCGCTGAACTATCAGCCCGATTTCCTGGACCCCGAGGGCCGGGTGATCCGGTTGAGCTTCAGGAAGGTACTGTTCTAGGGATTAGGGAGTAGAGGCGACGCGGGGAGCGGCCAGCGCGTTATCCCCTCCGATCCCTAATCCCCAATCCCTTTCTTCCGGCCCCAACGAGGTCGCGGCTCCTCGCCGTTGGCCTTTCGGGTGATCTCTTTCAGCTTTCGGCCCTGCATGGCGGACAGGGCCTGACCGGGCGCGCCCTTTTCGGGATCGCCGAAGGCCCGGCCGTAGGTCTTCACGCGGTCCTCGACCGAACCCAGGAACTCGCCCTCCCATTCGGACAGGGAAACGCCCGCCTTCTCGGCCGAGCGGCGAGCGCGTTTCAGGGCATTCAGCGCGGCGCGCTTGGCGGCCTCGCGCTGGGCTTCATAGGGGCTGGGTGCCTCCTTGGAGGCCCTATCGCCCTTCGGGCTAGTTGAGGGCGATTTCCGCTTCACGCCCCGCAGGGTGTCAGATTTCGCCCAGGGCGGACAGATACAGGTCCAGGATGGCGTCCTCTTCCTGACGCTTGGCCTTGTCCTGCTTGCGGATGCGGATGACCTTGCGCAGGATCTTGACGTCGTAGCCCTCGCCCTTGGCCTCGGCGAAGACCTCCTTCTGGTCGGCCATGATCGCGGCCTTGTCCTCCTCCAGACGCTCGATCCGCTCGATGATGGATCGCAGACGGCCCTGGGCCGCCGAGGTCAGGACGTCGGGGGAAGCATCGAAGCCGGCGTCGTCGGGCATTGTTTGATCCTTGAGGGGCGCTACCGCTCGGCTCGCGGAGCCTCGCTGCTTGAGCGCGTTGTGAGTTTGGACCGGCTAACCATGTCGGTGGCCACGGCTCAACGTCGGACACGAAAAAGGCCACGGACAACGCCCGCGGCCTGTGGATCGTTCTGCGCTCAGGCAGCGCGGCTCCGCGAGCCGCGCGTTAGCGCCAGGGCGTCAGCCCTGCTTCGCCTTGAAGCGCGGGTCGGTCTTGTTGATCACGAAGACGACGCCCTTGCGACGCACGACCTTGCAGTCGCGGTGACGGGTCTTGAGCGACTTGAGCGAGCTGCGGACCTTCATGGTCGGACTTCCTTAGTTGCGCTACCGCTCGCCGCGCGGCGGCTCGCTGCTTTAGCGCGGGAGGCGAATGCTGAAACAGAAAAGCCGTCGGCGGACCGGCGGCGGAACGGGGCGTATAGAGAAGGTGGGCGAGCGCGTCAACCAGATGGGACGGCCCAACGCGCGATGTTTGCATGCCGTCGAGCCACACGATCGCCAGTTGCCAGCGCCCCTCGCCAGGCGCAAGCCACGGGAGCTTGGCACGCGCCGACGGGGGAACCAGCATGGGACTGTTCGACTGGATGACGGGCAGTCGGCCCGCGCCGCGCGGCGTGCCGCGAGTGGCGACGCAGATCCTGCGCGAGCAACTGCTGGCCATAAACCGGGACAGCGCCCCTTTCATCGTGCGCGACGCCAGGAAGAAGGAAGGGGCGGACATGGTGGCCGAATGGCGCATCGTCGACGAGACCTGGTACGAAATCTTCGCCAAGGCCGGCGTTCAGCGGGTGTTCAAGGTGCTGATGACGTTCGACGAGGCGAAGGGCGAAATCCGCGCGCTCGATCAATCGTGGGAGGTCGAGTGGCGCGCCGGCGTGCCCGTGCTGTCCGCCACCGCGGAGGGCTTTCGCGGCCAGTCCTGGGAAAAGAGCTTCGAGACGGTCTATGCCTTCCGTGAGGACCTGTCCTGGGGCGAGGTCTACAGCTATCGATTCGACACGGACGAGATCAAGAAGCCGCTGGTGGCGGCCGCGCAGAAGGCCGGCTGGGGCTGGCGCGGCGTCGCATTCGGCAAGCTCTGAGCCCCCGTAGCGGCGGCGCCGCAGCTCAGCGGATTCGGGAACGATCCAGCCCGGCTTCACCTTATCGTGCGAGGCACGGTCATATTGCCGTGCCATTGGCACGAGACTTGATCCGGCACGTCGTCTTCTGGGAAACCCTGCCCTCATGCGCCTCGACCACCGACTCGTCCTGATCGCCTGCGTTTCGGCCTGCGCGCCGATGCTGCCGGAAGCCCCGCCGGCCGTGGTCAACGCCGCGCCCGCGCCGCCGCCCGCGTCACCGCCGGTCGCCGCCGCACAGGAACGCCCCTATTCGACCGATGCGGCAGGGTTCGACGGCTGGAAACAGGGCTTTCTGGACAGGAAGGGCGGCGCGCGGCGAGACGCCTATGCGCGTCAGCTGGAGGGCCTGTCACCCGATCCCGACGTGATCCGTCTGGACGGCAACCAGCCCGAGTTCAGCCGTCCGGCCGGAGCCTATATCGCCAACGCCATCTCTGCGGCGCGCGTGGCCGAGGGTCGGCGGCGGCTGGACGCCGTGCCGTCCGGCGTGGTCCAGCGCTATGGCGTTCCGGCCGAGATCCTGGTGGCGATCTGGGGTCTGGAATCCAGCTTCGGCCAGGTCCAGGGGTCCAGCGACGTGATCCGGTCGCTGGCGACGCTCGCCTATGACGGACGCCGTCGCGACTGGGCCGAGGATCAACTGAAGCACGCGCTGGACATCGTCATCGACGGACGGCGCGAACGCGCGGGTCTGCTGGGCAGTTGGGCCGGGGCCATGGGCCAGACCCAGTTCATGCCCGACAACTATCTGCGGCTGGGCGTCGATCACAACGGCGACGGCCGCGTCGACATCTGGGGCACGGACGCCGACGCCCTGGCCTCGGCCGCCAACCTGCTGGCCCAGGCGGGATGGAAGCGCGACCAGCGCTGGGGATACGAGGTCACCCTGCCCTCCGGCTTCGACTATGCCCTGGCCGAGGCGGACGGTCGGCCGTGGAGCTTCTGGGCCCAGCAGGGCGTCAGCCTGGTGCGGGGCGGAGCGCCGACGTCGGGCGAGGCGGCCGAGAACGGCGTCATCCTGTTGCCTCAGGGCGCGCGGGGCCCGGCCTTCCTGGCCCTGCCCAACCACTATGTGATCCGTCGCTACAACAACTCGGTCAGCTACGCCCTCGCCATCGGCCTGATGGCGGACGGGGTGGCGGGGCGGCCGGGGCTGGTCGGCACCTGGCCCGACGACGGTCCCCTGTCGCGCGAACAGCGTTTCGGGGCCCAGACGGCCCTGGCGCGCATGGGATACGACGTCGGTGGCATCGACGGGGTGATCGGGTCCGGGACGCGTCGGGCGCTCAGGGCCTGGCAGGTGGCGAACGGGCGGACGCCGGACGGCTATCTGACGGCGGTCCTGGCCGAGGAGCTGATGCGGGGGATGTAGATCCCTGTCTCCTCCCTGTCGCGCAGCGATGGGGAGGTGGATGCGAGCTCTTGCGAGCAGACGGAGGGGTTCTGGACGAGGTGTCGACCGCGCCGCTGCCAGAACCCCTCCGTCTCTCCGCTACGCTTCGAGCCACCTCCCCATCGCCCAAGTGGGCGACAGGGAGGAGACACCTACTCCTTCATCCGCCAGGTCGCGCCGTTGGGGCCGTCCATCACGACGACGTTCAGCGCGGTCAGGCGGTCGCGGATGCGGTCGGCCTCGGGCCAGTCCTTCTCGGCGCGGGCGGTGAGGCGCTGGGCCAGCAAGGCCTCGACCTCGGCCTTGAGGGCGTCGTCGGCCCCGCCGGAGAACCAGGCGTCGGGGTCCGACTGAAGCACGCCCAGAATGTCACCGGCCGCCAACAGGGCGGCCTTTGCCGGGCCGACGGCGGCGAGATCGCCGGCCGTCATGCCGCGCTCGATCTCGCTGGACAGGGCGAACAGGCTGGCGATGGCCCCCGGCGTGTTCAGGTCGTCCTGGATGGCGGCGAGGAACTCGGCAGGCGGCTCGGCCGATTCGACTGCGACGCTCTTGGCCCGACCCAGGGCCCCGTAGAGCCGGTCCAGGTTCTTCCTCGACTGATCCAGCAGGCTCTGGTTCCAGTCCAGCGGCTGGCGGTAGTGGGCGCTGAGCAGGGCCCACCGCACGACCTCGCCCGGCATGGATTGAACAAGATCGTGCAGCAGCAGGACGTTGCCGACCGACTTGGACATCTTCTCGGCGTCGACGGTCAGGAAGCCGTTGTGCATCCAGTAGCGGGCGTACGCGTCGTGGGCCTGGTCAGCATGGGCGTGGCCGTGGGCGCAGACCCCTTGCGCGATCTCGTTCTCGTGGTGCGGAAACACCAGGTCGATGCCGCCGCCGTGGATGTCGATGGGCAGGCCCAGGACCTGTTCGATCATGGCCGAGCATTCGATGTGCCACCCGGGACGACCGTCGCCCCAGGGGCTGGGCCAGGCCGGCTCCCCCTCTTTGGACGGCTTCCACAGGACGAAGTCGTGCGGGTTCTTCTTGTAGGGCGCGACCTCGACGCGGGCGCCGGCGATCATGTCGTCCAGATTGCGGCCCGACAGCGCGCCGTAGGAGGGATAGCTGGAGACGTCGAACAGGACGTGGCCCTCGGCGACATAGGCCGAGCCCTGATTCAGGATTGCGCCGATCTGGGCAACGATGGCGTCCATGTGATCGGTCACATGGGGCGCGATGTCGGGGGGCGAGACGTTGAGCGCGGCCATATCGGCCAGGTAAGCGGCCTCGTAGCGGGCGGTGACGTCGCCGATCGGCACGCCTTCGCGTGAGGCCTTCTGATTGATCTTGTCGTCCACGTCGGTGACGTTGCGCGCATAGACGACGGCGTCGGGGCCATAGGTCCGGCGCAGCAGCCGCACGAGAACGTCGAAGACCACCGGCGGCCGGGCGTTGCCGATGTGGGCATAGTCATAGACCGTTGGCCCGCAGACATAGAGCGTGACCCGACTGGGGTCGCGCGGCGTGAACTCGCGCTTCTCGCGTTTCAGGGTGTCGTGGAGAAAAAGCGTCATTGTGAAGCGGTACGGTTCGTTTTCTTGCGGGACTTGCCTCGCGTCCCATATAGCCGTGTCAGCCCGGCGAACAGCCGTGGCCACGAACAGGGAGAGCGACGCGCGTCAATCCGGGGCCATCGTCCCGGCGCTACTGGTCGCTGAAAAACACTTCATGGACGCCCATGCCGCCCGCCCGACCCTCGTCGGGAACGACCACATGACCCGCCCGAGCCGCGAGGAGGCCCTGGCCGCCGTGCGCACCTTGATCGCCTGGTCGGGCGACAACCCCGACCGCGAGGGCCTGCTGGACACGCCCAAGCGGGTGGTCGACGCCTATGGCGAGTGGTTCGAGGGCTATGCCGCCGACCCCGCCAAGGAGCTGAGCCGCACGTTCGAGGACGTGCAGGGCTATGACGACATGGTGCTGCTGCGCGACATCGAGGTCGAGAGCCACTGCGAGCACCACATGGCCCCCTTCCTGGGCAAGGCCTATGTCGCCTATCTGCCGACCGAGAAGGTCGTGGGCATCTCCAAGATCGCGCGCGTGGTCGAGATCTTCTCCAAGCGGCTGCAGACCCAGGAGACCCTGACCCAGGAGATCGCGGCGGCTCTGGAGAGCAATCTGAACCCTGCGGGCGTCGCCGTGCTGATCGACGCGGAGCACCAGTGCATGACGACGCGCGGCGTTCATCATCGCCATGTCTCGACCATCACCACCCGGTTCACCGGCGCGTTCAAGAGCGATCCGGCCCTGGTCGAGCGGTTCCTGAAGCTGGCCAAGGGCTAGGACTTCGCCGGACGGGGGAAAAGAGCGCCACGCGGAACCGGGTTCCGCCCGAGACCGCTTTACAAGCCCGGCATCAGACGCCAAGAACCGTTCGAAGCCTTGAACACGCCCGAGCCGCGAGCGCCGGGCAAGATGGAGACGACCAGACATGGGCGCCAAGCTTTCGGGACCCGGTGGACAGGGTGGCAAGACCATCTCCCAGAACAGCGAGATCAACGTCACGCCGTTCGTCGACATCATGCTGGTGCTGCTGATCATCTTCATGGTCGCCGCGCCGCTGGCCACCGTGTCGATCAAGCTGGACCTGCCGCCGGCCACGCCGCCGGCGTCGGACGAGCCGGTCGAGCCGGTCTACATCACCATCCAGGAAACCGGTTCGATCTTCATCGCCGACGCCCAGAGCGCGATCGAGACCCTGCCGGCCGACGTCTGCGCCGCCGTGGGCAACCCCACAGGCCGAGGCTGCACCGAGGAGCGCGTGTTCGTCCGCGCCCAGCCCGAAGTGAAATACGAGCAGTTCATGGAAGTCATGAACACCCTGCAGGAGAACGGCTTCTTCAAGGTCGGTCTGCTGAACGAAGACATCGAGTAGGCGGTCTCGACGCCTGAAACGACAAAGGCCGCGTCCCCCGAGGGACGCGGCCTTTTTCTTTGCCTTGAAGGAGGTGCCTAGACCTTGATCAGCTGAGGAGGAATCGCTTCGCGATTCCGCCGATGCTGTGAATCAAGGTCCAGCGGTTTCCTGGGGCCTGATCCGACCGGAAAACCGCTCACATTTTTCCGGATCAGGCCCTAGTGACGGCCGTCGCCCTTCAGGCTGTCCTTGATTCCGCCGACGGTGTTCTGGACCTTGCCTTCGACCTTGTCGGCGCGGCCTTCGGCCTTCAGCTTCTCGTCGCCGGTCAGCTTGCCGAGACCTTCCTTGATCGACCCGCCCGTCTGTTTGGCGGCGCCTTCGATGCGGTCATGATCAGCCATGATGATCTCCTGAGGGTCACACGACCGGGATGATCGCGCTTCGACAGAAAGAGCGATTCTGGAGCGCCGCCGTTCCGTATGGTGGCGCTTCGTCTCAGCGACGCAGCCAGGCGGCGACCGCCCAGGCGTGGGCCTCGTGGCGCAACTCGGCCAGGGCGGTGCGGGGATGCAGCCAGACCAGTTCGTGGTCGGCCTCGACCTTGCGGGCGGGATCCAGCGCGATCATCCGGGCGATCCAGACGCCGCCGACGTTGTTGACCGGCTGACCGTCCGACTTGCGGAAATACTGACCCGCCTCGACGATCCGTTCGACCGGTTCGACAGTCATGCCGGTCTCTTCCAGAAACTCGCGGACCAGGGCCTGTTCCTCGGTCTCGTCGCCATCGACCGCGCCGCCCGGCAGGTCGTGGTAGGGCGCGTCCCGGGTCACGCGAACGCAGGCCAGCCTCTCGTCGTGAAAAACGAGGCCGAAAGCGGTCGGCCGGACGAGATACCCGACGCCGGCTTCGGCCCGACCGAACTGCAGCGCGGGCGTCACAGGTCGAAGGCCAGCCGGGCGCGGACGCCCTTGTGCGCGCCGTCGAACTCCACGGCGGAGCGCAGGCCAGACGCCATGGCGGTGATGATCTTGCCGCCCAGGCCCGTGCCCTTGGGCTTGCCGTCGCCGAGGCCCGGACCGTCGTCCTCGACGGTCAGGATGGCGCGCCTGCCCGTGGAGTCGGGCTCCAGGATGACGCGGATCTCGCCCCCCTGCCCCGGGCCGTAGGCATATTTCACAGCATTGGTGACCAGTTCGGTGACGACGACGCCCAGCGAGACGGCCTGGTCCGTCGGCACCCAGATCGACGCGGCCTGCAAGGTGATGTTGGGCGCGGAGCCGTCGGGCCCCAGGGACTTGCACAGCTCGTCGACCAGACC
This sequence comes from Brevundimonas aurifodinae, assembly GCF_040195595.1. Taxonomy (NCBI): domain Bacteria; kingdom Pseudomonadati; phylum Pseudomonadota; class Alphaproteobacteria; order Caulobacterales; family Caulobacteraceae; genus Brevundimonas; species Brevundimonas aurifodinae. The sequence goes on along the minus strand of NZ_JBEGDD010000007.1, from coordinate 152,185 downwards.
TTCGAGATAGGCGTCCATCTCGACGCTCTCCATGTCGCCCGAAGTGTAGAGGCGGCGATGGACATGGGCGACGGCCTCGATCCGGGCCTGGGCTTCGCGCAACGCCGCGCGGGCCCCCTCGTCGGTCAGGTGGCGCTGTTGCAGCGACATGAAGCTGGACACCAGCTGCAACGAGTTGCCGACGCGGTGATTGACCTCGCGCAGCATGGCCTCGGCCCGGTCGCGGGCCAGACGGACCAACTCCTGGGCCTCCTCGTTCTCGCGCTCCAGACGGCGGCGCAGGAGGGCGTCCTCGAGGGCCGAGCGCAGCAGGGCGGTGAAGTCCTCGGACACGTCCTTGATGACATAATCGGCGGCCCCGGCGCGCAGGGCGGCGACAGCGATCCGGCCTTCTTGGGCCCCGGTCACATAGACCACCGGCGGGGGCGCGGCGCGATCCAGAATGCACGGCAGGACGTCCAGGCCCTCGCGACCGGGCATGTAGTGGTCCAGCGCGATGATGTCGAACACCCCGTCGTTCAGCAGATCCAGCCCCGCGTCGCCGTCGGGCGCCAGCGTCACCTCATAGCCGTGACGGCCGAGTTCCTTCTGCACGAGCCGCGACAGCCCGCGGTCGTCGTCGATGTAGAGCAGCCGGATGGGCGGCCGGTCTGGCGTCATTCGATCACCGGGGCCTGCATCACCGACAGGAACAGGCCCAGCTGGCGGATGGCGGCTGCGAAGCTCTCATAATCGACGGGCTTGGTGATGTAGACATTGCAGCCCAGGTCGTAGCAGCGCTGGATCTCGGCCTTGTCGTCGGTGGTGGTCAACACGACGACCGGCGCGCGCTTCAGCCGCTCGTCGCGCTTGACCTCGGCCAGGATGTCGGTGCCCTGCATGTCGGGCAGGTTGAGGTCCAGCAGGATCAGCAGCGGCCCGTTGGCGAGGGACTCGGCCGAGAACAGGTGGTCCAGCGCGCCCTGTCCGGTGTCGAAGTGGGCGATCTCGTTGGAGATGTTCGCCCGGCGGATGTTCTTTTCGATCAGCTTGGCGTGGCCATGGTCGTCCTCGACCATGACGATCTTCACAGGGTTGCTCACAGGGGGTCTCCAGCCTCGTCGAGGATCAGGCGTTTGGGAAATTTCAGACGGAAAGTCGAGCCTTCGCCGAGAACGGATTCGACCGCCACTTCGCCGCCCAGACGGCGAACGCTGTTCCGCACGAAGGCGAGGCCCAGACCCTCGCCGGGTCGGTCCTGGCGGCCCGCGCGGCGGAACAGCTCGAAGATCCGTTCATGGTCCCTGTCCGAGATGCCGCGACCGTTGTCGACGATCTCGTATTCGACCCAGCCGCCGGGAACGTCGCGGCCGCGAACCTCGATATGGCCCGGCCGCTTTGGGTCCAGATACTTGACGGCGTTGTCGATCAGATTGCCGACCACCTGTTCGACGGACAGGCGATCACTCTCAAGTTCGGGCAGATCGGCGACCACGATCTCGGCGTCCGCCTGGCCCAGCTGGTGGGCGACGCTGTCGGCGATGCGGCGGACCATGACGGTCATGTCCAGCGTCTCCGGCGTCAGGGTGCGACGGCCCTCGCGCGACAGTTTCAGGATGGCGTTGATCAGCCGGTCCATCTTCTCGGTCGAGGCACGGATGAAGCCGACCGCTTCGGGGATGTCCTCGCGGGTCGCCGTCAGCGCATCGCTCTCGATCAGGTCGGGGGCCACGGTCTCGACCTTGGTCATCTGCAGGTCGATGGCCTTGCCGGCCTGCTCCAGCTCGGCGGTGTAGCCCATCACATTGACCAGGGGCGAGCGCAGGTCGTGGCTGACGATATAGGCGAAGCGCTGCACCTCTTCATTGGCGCGCGTGAGGGCAGCGGTTCGGGCGCGCACCGTCTCCTCCAGCCCGGCATTAACCCGGTCGAGCGCGGCCTGCGAGGCCCGCAGATCCTCGAGGTAACGACGCACCAACAGGAACACGATCCCGGCCAGGATCAGGATCAGCAGACCCGCGATGGCGTTCACGACGCTGGTGAAGGCGGCCGAGCCCTCCGACTGGGCCGTGGCCTGGGCGATCTCCGACCCCATTCGCCGATCGACGTCGGTCAGGGCCTCGTCCAGCTCGCGCATCAGGGCCTGGCCCTGCCCTCCCCTGACCTGGGCGATCGCATCCGGAGCTCGACCCGCGCGGAAAAGCTCCAAGACCTGGTTCATCTCGGCGATCTTCTCGCGCGAAAGGCGCGTGACCTCCTCGGCCTCGGCGGCACCCGGATTGTCGACGGCGATCTGGCGGCGAAAGTTCTCCAGCATCGCCTCATGGGCGGTCAGCGCGCCGCGGTACTCCAGCAGGAAATCCGGCCGGCCGGTCAGCAGATAGCCCCGGTGGGAGGTCTCGGCGTCCTTGAGGTTCAGCAGCAGCAGCCGGCCCGACCGACGCGCCTGCCACTGGGCGTCGACGCGCTCGTTGAACTGGGCGGTGCGCTGCACCAGGATGAAGGTGCTGAGATTGGCCACCAGAAGGGCCGCCATCGCGATGGCGAGCGCCAGGACGATCGAGCGCCCCAGCGTGCGCTGACGCGCGAACCGGTCGATCCGGTCAATGAGGTCCGCCAAAGCCGTGCGCATCGTCGCAGTGCTTTAGCGGTCGCCCGTCAGGTGTCCAGCTTGGCCATTTCCGGCGCAACCTGTGCAGGGTGAAGGCATTGAGTTAATCAGCTGTGCCGTTTCGGGAGGGATCGATGGTCTGGTGGTGGTGGATACTGCCTGCGGCCGTGGCCGTATTGGGCGGGCTGTGGCTGATTTCCAGCCTGGTCGGCCTGTTCAAGGGACGGATTCTGAGCGGCCTGTTCGGAACCGCGGGCGGTGGCCTGCTGCTCGCCGCGGCGACGACGGCGGCCCTGCTGGCTCAGAACGCCCAGACCTATGCGCGGCTGACCTATGAGCGACCGGTAGCGACCATCACCAGCCGCCAACTGGCCCCCCAGTATTTCGAGGTCACCGTGACCCAGCCCGCCGAAGGCGAGCGCGCCGAGCGCACGGCGGTCTATCCGGTGCATGGCGACGAATGGCGCATGGAGGCCCAGGTCCTGCGATGGAAGCCGTGGGCCAACGTCCTGGGGCTGGACAGCCAGTATCGGCTGGATCGGCTGTCAGGCCGTTACCAGACCATCGAGCAGGAGCGGACCGGCGCGCGCAGCGTCCACGCCCTGTCCAGCGACGCCGCCGATCCGGACGGCCTGCCCTGGTCGCTTTCCGTTTGGGATACGGCCCGCAAGTATCGCCGCTACGTCGATGCGGTGGACACCCTGTACGGATCGGGCGCCTATATGCCGATGACCGACGGCGGCGCTTATGAGGTCTGGATCACCCAGTCGGGCTTGATCGCCCGTCCCACCAACGCCCAGGCGCGAGAGGCCTCAGCCGGTGGCTGGGTGGTCGCGAACTGATCCACTCGTGACGCGGCGCAGCATCGCGATTGATGGCACCCGTCGAAATCCCTATATGAGCCGCCTGCGAGCGGGGGCCAATCGCCCCGCGTCACGACTGGACCGCACTCCCCATGCTGGTCACCCTGATGAAGGCCAAGCTTCACCGTGCGACGGTGACCCAGGCCGACCTGGATTACGAAGGCTCCATCGCCATCGACGGCGATCTGCTGGATGCCGCCGGCATCTTTCCGCACGAGCAGGTCGATGTGCTGAACATCACCAACGGCGCCCGCTTCACGACCTATGCGATCGAGGCCCCGCGCGGGTCCAAGGTCGTCGGCGTGAACGGCGCGGCGGCACGACTGGTGCAGAAGAACGACAAGGTGATCGTGGTCACCTATGGCCAGCTGCCGTCCGAGGAAGCTCGCCAGTGGTCACCGACCGTCGTGCTGCTGGACGACGGCAACCGCATCAAGACGGCCGCCTAGATCGGCTGGAGCGGAGCCGAGGCCCAGGCCTGGACGATTTTCTGGATCCGGTCGGGGTCAGCATCGAACGCCACGGCGCCGATCGCGGTGATCGGGCAAGCCGGAGTGGCGCTGTTGCACAGGAAGGCCCCGTCGAAGCCATCCAGGTCGCCGACCCGGACGGGTTGAGCCCGCTGATCCAAACCCACGCCGTCGAGTCCCGCCTGGATCAGGGCCTGGGCCACGCCGGGGAGCATGTCGGCCTGAGGCCAAACCACCGTGTCTCCCTTCAAGAAGCCGACGTTCCACAGGCTGCCTTCCGAAACCAGGCCGTCCGCGTCAGCGAACAGGGCGTCGTCGAAACCCGCGTCCAACGCCAGCCGCCGGGCGCGGATCAGGGGAAAGGTCGCCGTGTGCTTGATGTGGGCGGCGTCGCGGCCATAGGTCTGAACCTGGACCCGGACGCTGTCGGCCAGCGGTGGCGGAGGCGGCGAGACCGTCGTCATGACCTTGGGCCGGACCCGACCGGAGGGCAGACGCGCCCAGATCTCGGGCGAGAAGACGCTGATCCGAAGCCAGGCGTCACGCCGATCGTCGAGGGCGGTGCGTATGAAATCCCGCAGCCGGCCCGTCTCGACCGCCGCCCCGAACAGTTCCTCGGCGTTGGCGACCAGCCGGGCCAGATGGCGGTCGAGACCACGCACCCCGCCCGCCTCAACACGGAAGGAAGTGTAGGCCCCGTAGTTGACCAGGGCCTGATAGCGGAGATCGTCCTCCGTAGCGGGCAAGCCGTCGATGAGGATCACGGCCTCTCTCCCGGAAGGATCAGGCCTCGCCGTCACCCTCACCCTCGACCTCGGGCTCGTCGCCGCCGCTGTCCGCCAGGCGTTCGACCGAGACGACCTTCTCGCCCTCCGCCGTGCGGAAGATGGTGACGCCTTGGGACGCGCGGCCGACGATACGGACTTGACCCACGCGCGTGCGGATCATCTGGCCGTTCGAGGTGACCAGCAGCAGGTCGTCGGTCTCCTCGACCGGGAAGGCGGCGGCGAGGCGCGTGCCGGCGCGGCCGCCCAGGCCGTGGGCCGTCAGCCCCTGCCCGCCCCGGCCGGTGCGGCGGTATTCGTAGGCGGAGGACCGCTTGCCGAAGCCGGTGTCGGTGACCGTCAGGATGAACTGTTCGGCCGCGCCGAGCTCTGCGATCCTTTCGACCGACAGTGCGGCATCGCCCGAGCCTTCGGCCTCATCGTCGGCTTCGACCACGGCCGTGTCGTCCTCGCCGTCGGTAGCGCGGCGCATGGCGTTGGCGTGTTTGACATAGGCCGAGCGTTCCTCGGGCGTGGCGTCGACCCGGCCGAGAATGGCCATGGAGATGACGGCGTCGTCGCCCTGAAGGCGGACGCCGCGCACGCCGGTCGAATCGCGGCCCTTGAAGACGCGCACGTCGTCGGCCTTGAAGCGGATCGCGCGACCGCCGGCCGTGGTCAGCAGGACGTCGTCCTCGGCCGTGCACAGGGCCACGCCGACCATGTGGTCGCCGTCCTCCAGCTTCATGGCGATCTTGCCGGCACGGTTGACCGTGGCGAAGTCCGACAGCTTGTTGCGGCGCACGTCGCCCGAACGGGTGGCGAACATGATGTCGTAGTCGCCCCAGGTCGCCTCGTCCTCGGGCAGGGGCAGGACGTTCATGATCGAGTCGCCCGGCTCGATCGGCAGCAGGTTGACGAAGGCCTTGCCGCGCGAGGTCGGCGCGCCCAGCGGCAGGCGCCAGACCTTCAGCTTGTAGGCCTTGCCGTTGGTGGCGAAGAACAGGACCGGCGTATGGGTCGAGGCGGAGAAGACGCCGACGATGGCGTCCTCGTCCTTCATCGTCATGCCGGACTTGCCCTTGCCGCCGCGATGCTGGGTCCGATAGGCGTTGAGCGCCACCCGTTTGACGTAGCCGCCATGGGTCACGGTCACGACCATGTCCTCGCGCGGGATCAGGTCCTCGTCTTCCAGCTCGAAGTCACCCTCGCCGATGACGGTGCGGCGCGGCACGGCGAACTCGGATTTCACCGCGAGCAGATCCTCGCGGATGATGGCCAGGATGTTGGCCCGGTCCGACAGGATGGTCAGGTGACCCTGGATGGTGTCGGCCAGGCCCCGCGCCTCGCCGAAGATGTCGTCGCGGCCGAGACCCGTCAGGCGCGACAGGGTCAGGGCCAGGATGGCGCGGGCCTGTTCGTCGGTCAGGTTCAGCTTGTCGCCGTCGATCAGCACGCTGCGCGGATCGGCGATCAGCTCGACCAGGGCGATCATGTCGCCGACGGGCCAGGACTGGGCCTGCAGTCGCTCGCGCGCCTCGGCCGGATCGGCCGAGGAGCGGATGATGTGGATGACGTCGTCGATATTGGCCACGGCGACGGCGAGACCGACCAGGACGTGGCCGCGGTCTCGGGCCTTGGCCAGTTCGAACTTGGTGCGGCGGACCACGACCTCTTCGCGGAAGTCGAGGAACACCTCGACCAGCTTCCGTAGGCCCATCTGCTCGGGCCGGCCGTGGTTCAGCGCCAGCATATTGACGCCGAACGAGGACTGCATGGCGGTGTAGCGCCACAGCTGGTTCAGGATCACGTCGCCGGACGCGTCGCGCTTCAGCTCGATGACGATGCGCATGCCCGAGCGATCGGACTCGTCGCGGACGTCGGAGATGCCCTCCAGACGCTTTTCGCGGACCATTTCGGCGATGCGTTCGATCAGGGTCTGTTTGTTGACCTGGAACGGGAGTTCGGTGACGACGATGGCCTCGCGGTCCTTGCGGATGGTCTCGATGGAGGCGACGCCGCGCACGACGACGGAACCCCTGCCCTCGCGCAGGGCGTTCCTCGGCGCGGTCCGGCCCAGGATCTCGCCGCCTGTCGGGAAGTCGGGACCGGGCACCAGGTCCAGCAGGGCGTCGTCCGAGATGTCCGGATCGTCCAGCAGGGCCACGCAGGCGTCGATCACCTCGCCCAGGTTGTGGGGCGGAATGTTGGTCGCCATGCCGACGGCGATGCCGCCCGCGCCGTTGACCAGCAGGTTCGGGATCCGGGCCGGAAGGACGACCGGCTCCAGTTCCTTTTCGTCGTAGTTCGGCTGGAAATCGACCGTGTCCTTGTCGATGTCGGCCAACAGGGCCGTGGCCGCCGGGGCCATCCGGGCCTCAGTGTACCGCATGGAGGCCGGCATATCGCCGTCGACCGAGCCGAAATTGCCCTGGCCGTCGACCAGCATCAGCCCCATCGAGAACGGCTGGGCCATGCGGACCAGGGCCATATAGACCGAGGCGTCGCCGTGAGGGTGCAACCGGCCCAGCACGTCGCCGACCACGCGGGCGCACTTTGAGTACGACCGGTCCGGCGTCATGTTCAGATCGTGCATCGAATACAGGATGCGACGGTGGACGGGCTTCAGGCCGTCGCGCGCGTCCGGCAGGGCGCGGCTGACGATCACGCTCATGGCGTAGTCGAGGTAGGAGCGTTTCAGCTCGTCCTCGATCGTGATCACGGAGATGTCGCCCGAATCATAGGGGCCGGAGCCGCCTCCGCTGGCAGGCGGCAGGGCGTCGTCGATGGGTTCGTCAGTCAAGGAAATCGGGGCTCAGTCAGACGGAATCGGAACGTGATCCTCTGTCACGTTTTCTAGCATCCGGGGGCCTGTTAGGCAAAGTTTCGCGCCGTCGTTCGATGGCCCCGCGCCCCTCCGTAGAAGGATGAAACCATGCGCTCCGTGACGCCGACCGCCGCCCTCCTCGCCGCCCTCGCCCTGACGCCTCTGGCCGCATGCGCCAGCATGGCCCCCGGTGCCCAGATGATGCGCGCGACGCCCGGTGATTTCGGCGAGGCGACCCTGATCAACGGCACGGGCGCGCGGGTCGGACGGGCGGTGTTCCGACAGGGCGCGACGGGCCTGTTGATCCGAATCGAGGCGACCGGCCTGACCCCCGGCTGGCACGGGGTTCATATCCACGCGGTGGGCGAATGCGCCGCGCCCTTCACCTCGGCCGGTGCCCATGTGAACCACGGCGAGCCCGCCGCACGCCACGGCCTGCTGAATGCCATGGGTCCCGACGACGGCGACCTGCCCAACATCCACGCGGCCCCGGACGGGAGCGTCAACGCCGAGGTCTTCACCACCCGCGCCCGCATCGCCGACGCCGGCCCGGGCCAGTGGCTGTGGGACGCGGACGGCTCGGCCATCGTGATCCACGCCAATGCCGACGACCACACCAGCCAGCCGATCGGCGGCGCCGGCGACCGGGTGGCCTGCGGGGTCATGGCCGCAGGCTGATCGGACCGCTCAAGCCTTGGCGGCACCGGCCCTGAGGCCGCGCTCCGCCAGGGCCACCACGCCGACACCGCCCATGGTCAAGGCGGCGCCGGTCAGGATCTGGACGGTGAGGACGTCACCCAGAAAGCCCCAGCCTATGGCGATGGACACCACGGGGGTGGCCAGGAAATAGGGCGTCACCCGCCCGGCCTCGCGCCTCTGCACCAGCCAGAAGACCAGGGTCGTGGCGCAGACCGAGGACACCAAACCGGCCCACAGCACCGTCCACCAGACCAGTGGCGTCGCCTCCCGAAGCGCCTCGACCTGCCCCGTCTCGAAGACGGCCGAGCCGAAGGCCAAGGTCGGAAGGGTGACCAGCGCGAGCAGGCCCTGCATCTTCAGGGGCGGGATGGAGGTGGTGCGGCGGGCGATGACCGTCGTCATGGCCCAGGCGGCGCTGGCCCCGATCACGACGAGGATCGCGGCCCAATCCTGCAGGGCATGGGGGTCCGCCGCCATCCAGGCGACGCCGACGAGGGCGATGACAAGTCCCAGCAGGGCCGCGCGCGACAGGCGCTCGCCCAGCAGCAGGAAGGCGAAAAGGGCCGTGAACGGGATCCACAGCTGGGCGGCGACCGAGGCCGGGCTGACATCGTCGGCCAGCCAGAAGCCGACATAGATCAGGCCGTAATGGAGGGGGCCGCCGATCAGGACGATCAGGGCCAGGCTCTTCCAGTTCGGAAACGGTGGCCGGACGAACGGAACGAGGCACAGCGCCGCGATGAGAAAACGCAGGGCGCCCGTCAGCAGCGGCGGCAGGGTTTCCGTCGCCACCTTGGCGGCGGCGTTGTTGGCGCCCCAGATCACCACGATCGCGGCGATGGCGCCGATCTCCAGCAGGGTCAGCGGACTGTGGGGCTTGTCGGGGACGGTGGGCACGGGCGGGTCATGGCACAGCCCGCCTAGCATGGCGCGTCACACTGGGTGACAGGGCGTTTCCATTGACATGTACAGGTCTGGAGCTGAAGATGTACGCATGATCGAAGTCACCGCCACCGACCTCAGGAAGGATCTCTTTCGAATTCTTGATCGAATGGTTGAGACTGGCGAGGTTCTGCGCGTGCGTCGCAAGGGCGGCAGCGTGCTGAGCGTCACAGCCCGTTGGGTTGACGACGACGCGGTCGCCCAACACCAGCGCAAAGTCGAAGCCGGCCTCGTGCGGGGCGTTCGCGAAGACTGGGCGGACTACGACGCCGGCGACATCACCGACGGCCGACACATCGAGTGGAAGCCCGAGGACAACTGATCCTGGCCGTCCACCTTGATACGAATGTTCTGCTATGGCTGTCGCAGGGCCGATTAAGGAGCCTTGGAGAAAAGGCTTGTCGGCTCGCGGTCCGTCAGCCTTGGGTCATTTCTCCGATGGTCGTTCTGGAGCTTGAGATCCTGCACGAAATTGGACGGATCAAAGCCGGACCCGACCAGGTTCTCGCGGCAACTCGGGAGTACGGGACGCTTCGCGTTTCGGACTTGCCGCTCTCGGATGTCGTCAGAGAGGCGTGCGACCTGTCTTGGACCCGAGATCCTATCGACCGCCTCGTCACGGCTCACGCCATTGCTGACGGAACCAAGTTGCTGACGGCCGACAAGACGATCCTGACTCACTTCGCCGACGCCGTCTGGGACTGACGCCTAGAACGGGATGTCGTCGTTCAGATCATAGCTTTCCTTGGGCCCGCTCGGCTTGTTCGCGCCACCGGTCTGGAAGCCGGAAGCGTAGTCGTCGTCGCTGGAGCGACCACCGCCGGCGTTGTCGTTGCGCCCGCCGAGCAAGGTCAGCTGGCCATTGAAGCGGCCGACGACGATCTCGGTCGTGTATTTCTCGACACCCTGCTGGTCGGTCCATTTGCGGGTCTGGAGCTGGCCCTCGATATAGACCGTGGTGCCCTTCTTCACATAGTTCTCGACCACCTTGACGATGTTGTCGTTGAAGATGGCAACCCGGTGCCACTCGGTCTTTTCCTTCTTCTCGCCCGAGGATTTGTCGCGCCAGGTCTCGGACGTGGCGATCGACAGGTTGGCGATGCGATCGCCGTTGGGGGTGGACCGGATTTCGGGATCGCGGCCCAGATTGCCGACCAGGATGACCTTGTTGACGCTGCCCGCCATGACGCTCGTTCTCTCTTCAGGGAATTCAGGCCCGAGGGCCCCGCTGTGAAATCGTTAACAGATGTTCTGGTTGTGTTCCAGTCCGGCCGGCGTCAGTTCCCCGGCGCGCCCGGGAAGGAGGGAGCCTCCGCCTCGGTGACGACGCCCAGGACGTCGATGTCGCTCTGGATGGCACCCGGCATGGCCAGGCGGCCGTCGCCGGTCCGCGCCAGGGCGAAGAACCGCGCGCCGTCCAGCGACCGGCTGAACGAGACGCCGCGCGCGTCCACGAAGATGAACTGCCCCTGGAAGGCGCCCGTGACCTCGCGCGTCGTTCCGCCCAGTCGGAGGAAGCGCAGACGCATCTCTTCCAGGCGCGCGGCGCAGAACTCGATCTGGGGCTGGTCGCGGGCGACCACGTTGAAGGCGATCTGGCCGTCCGGTCGGGTCATCGCATAGCAGACGCCAGGCTCACGCGGGGCCTGGACCTGTTCCGCGCAGGCCGACAGACCGGCGAGGGCGACGACCCCCGCGAGGGTTCCGCGACGGACCATCAGCGCAGGCTCGGGAACTGACATCCGCGATCCTGATCGGCCAGAACGCGGAAGCGGGTGTTGTCGTTCGACTGTTCGACCCGGCGCGGGACCAGCCGAAGGGTCAGATTGCCGTGGCGCCCGTACTGGGCCTCGCCCGGCCGCACGCAGGTGCCGGCGTAGAGCGCCTGAACGCATTCATTCAGGCTGAGGCCGCCGGACAGCTGGCGCCACTCCGAGCCCACATAGCGCAGACAGGGCGCGCCGCCGGTCCGCTGCGCGCGAGCGGGCGGGGACTGCCGCGTATCCGTCCCCCCGGTGGTGTCGACGGGCTCGGGGTTGCCGTCGCCGACGTCGGTCGCGGGCAGCGCCGGCGGCGGGGCGAAGGAGGCCGTCGGCGCGGCCGCGAGGTTGCCGCTGGCGTCGAGACCCACATCCAGGCCGTCCGTCGCCAGCCCGTTCCGTTCCGCGCAGTTCGCCAGGGTCGCCATGCCGACGAACTGGCCGTCGACGAAGCATCGCAGTTCACGAGAGGGCTGGAGCTCCGGCGCGTCCGCCACATCGACCGTCAGGCCGGTGGTCGTGTCCGGCTCCTCGGTCGAGGCCTTCCTGTCTTCGCCACCGCCGCCCATGAACAGGAGCGCCAGGACCACAGCGGCGAGGATCGCCAGGCCCGCGCCGACAGCCAGGATCACGCGGTTGTCGTTGGGAAGTTGCATGAAGCGGGCTCGACAGGAGTTTCGGGCTCAATAACCCCGCGCGGGGTCGCCCCGTCAACCGCGAAGCCGCCTCTTCGCCCGGCACAAGGTGCCCGCTGCTCGGCAAATCCTGCCGCAGACGCTCTGGCCCGGCACAATTTGCCGGGTGAAAAGCATGGTTAAGGCAAGGTACCGAAGTTTTTTCAATGACTTCGATGGTGCGCTGGAAAGCCCGGTCGTGGCGCGGGCATTGCTTCGAACCCGTCGGGCAAAATGCCCCCGACGGTCAAAATGACGGTCGGACACCTTGAAACAAGGACTTTCGTCATGGCGCTGAACAGCGTGAACACGAACTCGGGCGCCCTTATCGCCCTGCAGAACCTCCAGGCCACGAACAAGGAACTGGACACCGTCCAGTCCCGGATCAACACGGGCAAGAAGGTCAACTCCGCCAAGGACAACGGCGCCATCTGGGCCATCGCCCAGGGCCAGCGCGGTGAGATCTCGGCGCTGAACGCCGTCAAGGACAGCCTGGATCGCGGCACCTCCGCCGTGGACGTCAGCCTGGCCGCCGGCGAATCGGTCTCGGACCTGCTCCTGCAACTGAAGGAAAAGGCCCTGGCCGCCACGGACGCTTCGCTGACGACCGCTGCCCGCAGTGCTCTGAACGAAGACTTCAAGGCCATCCGCGACCAGATCACCACGGTGGTCACCAACGCCAGCTTCAACGGCGTCAACCTGCTGAACGGTTCCAACACCGCCGGCTATCGCGCCCTGGCGAACACGACCGGCTCGACGATCACCGTCAATGACGAGGATCTGCGTCTGGGCGGGACCATCAACACGGTCGCCGCAACCACCACCATCGGCACCTCGACGCTGGCGACCACGGCCCTGGGCCTGGTCAACGCTTCGATCGACCGCGTCTCGGCGTCCCTGGCTCGCCTGGGCACCGGTGCCAAGTCGCTGGAAACCCACCGCTCCTTCGTCGGCAAGCTCTCCGACGCTCTGGAAAACGGCGTGGGCAACCTGGTCGACGCGGATCTGGCCAAGGAAAGCGCGCGACTGCAGTCGCTGCAGACCAAGCAACAGCTGGGTGTGCAGGCTCTGTCGATCGCCAACTCCTCGACCTCGATCCTGCTCGGCCTGTTCCGATAACCGAAATGGAAGGGCGGGGCTTCGGTCCCGCCCGACCGTTCCCAGGGAACGCCGCAAAGGCGGCGTGAGGAGCCATGGACACCAATGCGAACAAGATAGCGATCGTCCCGACTTCCGTGCCCGCCGCATCGGCCGCGACGGCCGGTGGAGACTTCAACCAGGGACGCCCCTCGAAGGACGCCGAACTCGCCGCCAGGTATCGCCTGATCATCGAGGAAGGTCCGACCATCGGGAGCTATGTCTACAAGACCCTGGACAGCGCGACCGGTGAGGTCGTCCGTCAGTTCCCCCGCGAAGAGGTGCTGAGGCTGTCCCAGAACGGAGGCTATGCCGCCGGAGCCCTGATCGACACCAACGCCTGATCGCGGCGTTCGGACCCCAGCCTTCTGACCCGCGCGGGCCCGCCCGACGCGGCGAGACCGCGTTAACCATACGCTCATGGTTAACGCCTAGCGTCCGAGAGAGAATCCGGGGCTAGAAGACCTATGAGCAACAGCGTTCACACCAATGCGTCCGCCGCCATCGCGCTGCAGAACCTGGCGCGAACCAATGAGAACCTCTCTGGCGTGCAGAGCCGTATCTCGACCGGACTGAAGGTCCAGGGCGCCAAGGACAACGCCGCCATCTGGGCCATCGCCCAGCAGCAGCGGGCCGACACCAGCGCCCTTTCGGCCGTGCGCCAGAGCCTGGATCGCGCGACATCGATCGCGGACGTGGCGCTCGCGGCCGGCGAATCGATCTCGGACCTGCTGAACCAGCTCAAGGAAAAGGTGGTCGCGGCCAAGGACACCTCGCTCAAGACGCAGTCTCGCGAACTGCTGGACGCAGACTTCAAGGCCCTGCTGCGCGCCATCTCGTCGGCGGTCGAGAACGCCGCGTTCGACGGTGGCAACATCCTGGACGGCTCGCTGACCAACGGCCTGAAGTTCCTGGCCAACGCGGACGCGACATCGTTCATCACCCTGTCGTCCAAGGATCTGTCGCTCAGTGGATCGATCATCTCGCTGGGTCTGGCGGACAGCCTGCTGACGGTCACCGGAGCGACGACGGCGCTCAACAAGCTGGACGACTCGATCACGGCCCTGAACAAGTCGCTGGGCGACATCGGGGCCCAGGCCAAGCAGATCGCGGCGCACACGACCTTCGTCTCCAAGTTGACCGATACGCTGGAGGCCGGAATCGGCAATCTGGTGGACGCCGACCTCGCCAAGGAAAGCGCGCGACTACAGGCCCTGCAGGTACAGCAGCAGCTGGGCGCTCAGGCCCTGTCGATCGCCAACCAGTCGCCGCAGATCATCCTGTCGCTGTTCCAGTAAACGCCTAGCGCCAGCGAGGGCTCTGGCTTCCGATCAGGACCGGGGCGGGGCGGCGCCGCGTGGTCTGGGGCCGTGGCGCGAGGCCATACAGCGCGAGCAGGGACTGAAGAATCGACGTCGGGAAGATCATGATCTCGCTCCTGTCTGGCGAGAGCAGAACACGATTCGTCCGATATCGTTCCTCACCCGGACGTTAAGGCCCCGTTGAGCCCGCAGGTCCATGGTTCCGACCGGAGGAGTCCGTGACCGTCAACAACGGCTATCTGTTGGGATTGTTCGGGGGGACCTATGACCCCACGACCTCGGCCGCCTTCACCTCGGCCATCACGCGCCAGCGCCAGCCGACCGCGCCATGGAGCACCCAGGCGCAGGCCACCGCCCCTGCCCCGGACGCCCTGGTGCGCGGGGCCCTGGGCGGGCGCAAGTTCATCAACGAGGACGCCGCGCCCGTCGATGTGCGCGGTGCCTCGGCCGATTACGCCAAGCTGTTCGCCCTGTACCGGGGCCTGGAGACGCTGAACGCCCTGACCAACCGGGCCTCGGTCAAGGGCCTTGGCAACACCGACCTGGGCCTGGTCCAGAAGCGTTTCGCGAGCGGCCTGGCCGAAATCAGCGCCTATGTCGGCAAGACCGAACTGGAAGGGTTGCGGCTGGTTCAGGGCACATCCTCGTCCCTGTCCAAGACGACCGCCGCCGTGCCCCGCGACAGCGCCAACTCCGTCACCGGGCCGGTCCATGAGGGATCGCTGGACACGCCTGTCGCGGCCTTCGCCGGCGACACCCGGTTCTCGATCACCATCCGCGTGCCGCAGGGGCTGGGCAGCGCGACCACGACGGTTCCGATCGATCTGGCCGACCTGGGCGCGACGCCCCGGACGATGGACGCGGTCCTGACCCACATCAACGGCAAGCTGGAGGCGGGCGGGTTCCAGACCCGGATCGGGCGCGACCAGATCAAGGCCGAGGCCCGGACGGTCCAGGTCAACGGCAAGCCCGTGACCCTGCCGGCCGGCCCGGACCGCTGGGCCCTGGCGATCCGGGGCACATCCACCGAGACGGTCGGGTTCGCGGCCGCCGACCGGTCGGACGCCGTCTATGTGGTGCAAGGGTCGGGCACGGCCGGCGTCAACCAGCTGCTCAAGTTCCAGTCCGACGGCGGCACGGCCCCCGCCCCCACCGGCGGCAACGTCGGCGAGACCCAGTGGGTCGACGGGCGTCTGTCACAGGAGAAGCTGCCCGAGGGTCTCGCCGCCGTCAGGGCCAGCGCCGTGGGGCCGGACGGGTCTCTGTGGCTGGTGGCCGACGTCACCTCCGGCGGCGAGCACCAGCCGATCAAAGGCGTCCAGGACGTGGCGCTGATGAAGTACGACACCGCCGGGCGACTGGTGGCCACGCGGACCCTGGGCGCGGCGTCGACGGCCAGCGGATACGCCATCGCGATCGACGCCAGCGGCAATGTCGCCGTCGCGGGATCGGTGACGGGCGCGCTCAACACCAAGACGACCGACGCGGGCAAGACCGGGGACCTCGCCACCGTCGCCGACAGTTTCGTCACCGTGTTCAACGGCGACGGCGAGGAGCAGTGGACCCAGAGGCGCGGGGCCCGGGCCGAGGACCAGGCGACCAGCGTGGCCTTTGGGCCCGACGGCGTCGTCTACATCGGCGGGCGCGCGAAATCAGCGGTGCCGGGGGCCGCTTCGGTCGGCGGGTGGGACGGCTATGTCCAGGCCTTCAAGGCGGGCGAGCCCTATCCGACAGCCGGTATCGTCTCGGCCGCCGTGGGCCAGAGCCAGTTCGGCACCGCGGGCGAGGACGGCGTCGACGCCGTGACCGTCGATGGCTCGAACCTCTACACAGCCGGGATCGAGGACGGCCGGGCCGTGGTGCGGCGCTTCACCCTGGATTCGGTCGGCATCCCGACCCTGGCCTCCACGCGCGATCTGGGCCCGATCTCCGGCACGATCGAAGGCGTGTCGGTGGCGGACGGACGCGTCATCCTGACGGGCACGAGCCGGGACAGCGGACTGGCGGCGGGCACCACAACGGTGGCCCACTCCGGTGGAACCGACATCTTCACCGCCGCCCTGTCCGCCGATCTGACGGCGGCCGGATCGGACCGGCTGACCTGGTATGGCGGCGCGGGCCAGGACACGGCGGCCGACGTCAAGGTCCACGACGGCAAGGTGTGGATCACGGGCATCGCGGATCGGCCCGAGGGCGCGAAACCCGAGGATCCGACGCGCGGCTTCCTGGCCCGGATCAATCCGTTGACGGGGGCTGTGGAATACGAGCGGACCTGGTCGGGCGAGAACGATCAGGCCAAGCCCTTGACCCTGGCGGTCGCGACGGGCGGTGCCTCTGTGCTGGACCGGCTGGGCCTGCCCCAGGGCGAGATCGACCAGTCGGACTCCAAACGCCTGATCGACGCGACCTCTCTGCGGGTCGGGGACCGGTTCTACATAGCGTCCGCGGACGGCGGCCGGGCCCAGGCCGTGACGATCGACGCCAAGGACACGCTGGCCACGCTGGCGCGCAAGATCAGCATCGCCTCCAACGGCAGGCTGAAGGTCACGGTGGCGTCGGAAGGCGGGGCGGTCACCGGCAAGGACGGCGAGACGACGACGACCACCGGCGGCTACCAGAGGCTGTCCATCACGGCCAAGGACGGCGTGACCGGCGCCGTGCTGACCTCGGGCGAGACGGGGCGAGACGCCCTGCTGGGGCTGGGGCTGTCGCCCGGCTTCATCGGCCAGACATCGGGCGACGACGTCGTGCGGACCTTCGGCCTGAACCTGCCGTCGGGACTGACGCTGAACGACGACACCGCGATCAAGGCCGCCGGCGAGAAGATTCAGGGGGCGCTCAAGGCCATCCGCGACGCCTATCGCGCCCTGGCCCCGGAGACGACGACCAGCGCGGCGAACGGCCCGGTCCCGGCCTATCTGACCAACCAGATTTCCAACTACCAGGCCGCCCTGGCGCGACTGACGGGCTAAGGCTCAGCGGGGGCGCGCGGCGTCCTGTGCAAGACGCTCGGCCATGAGGGTTTCGACCGCCAACCGTCGCGCGGCGTCGCAGGCCGCGATCTGGCTCCCGCGCGTCATATAGCCGATCTCGAGGTCGGCGATCGCGGCCTCATCCGGAATCCGGTACAGGTCACAGGCTCGGATCGCCGTCTCCGGCAGGGTCAGGCGCGGCGGCGCAACCGCCGAGGCCGGGCGCGATGCGGCACAGTTCGCGGTCATGAGCGCGCAGGCGATCGAGACGATCGGGCGCGAGGGGAAGGTCGGCGTCATTGGCGGCTCTCGCGTGAAGGGTGGAACGATGGGTGGTGGCGTCCAGACGGCGGGTGGTGGCCAGGACGGAGTCCAGCCGGGCGACCTGACCCGCCTGGGCTTGGGCTTCTGCGGCACGGACCTGGGCTTCGGACCGGGCAATGGAGGCCGAAGCCTCGGCGCGATCGGCGCGACGCCGCGCCAGGTCGAGAGGGTCCCAGCGAAAGCCGAGACCGCCCAGGACGAGGGCGGCAACCGCGAGGCCCACGAGGCCGACCGCGAGCCAACCCAGAGGCGTCAGCGCGCGCAACATGGCGACGGCGGTCATGGGAACACCCGCCGATCCAGCTCGAAATGCGGCCCGTCGCGCAGGGTCGGCCAGTCGCCGCCCCAGATCAGGGCGACGCCCTGTTCTTTGGCAGCCGTCTTCACTGTCTCGGCGATGCGGGGATAGAGGGGCCAGTCCCACCGCACCTTTCCCTCGACCAGGGCGGCGACGTCCACCGCGTGCCCGGTGAGGTGGGGGGACTTCAGTGTATGGCTGGCCCCGGCACGCACCAGGGCCGCCTGACGGGCGGGCGTCCGCAGACCCTCGGTGATCATGAAGTCGACGGGCGAGCGCGTGATCGCGCTCTCCAGCACCGCGACCAAGGCCGGATGAACCCCCTTCATGCGAGCGCGCGACCGGGTCGAGAAGCGAAAGCTCATCGGCCGCCTCCCTCGGCCAGACGCAGGCGCAGATTGGCGAGCAGGGCCACCAGCTGCTGGGCCGTCGGCGCGACGAGGTAGAGGACCAGCGTCAGGGCCAGAAGCCCCATCAGGCCGGCGGCAACGCGCGGCAGCTGGCTCGGCTCCGTGCGGTCGACCGCCGTGGCCAGAAGCCGCCACAGGGCGAAGCTGGCCAGGAAGACGTACAGGCGTCGCCACAGCCAGCGGGCCTCGGCCAGGGGTGGGATCGGGGGGCGATCAGTCACGGTCCATCTCCGGTGAAAACACAGGGCGGGTGGAGCGCCAGTCGGCGCCGGTGAGGTCGAGGCCCTCGTCGTGCGAGAGGCGCCGCGGCACCTCCCACACCTCGGGCTCCAGCAGACGATCGTCGGGCGAGATCAACCGCCGACGGCGGCGAAGCGGCGGCCTCATCCCTGCACCAGGATCAGGACGCAGCCGGAGGTGCCTGCGCCGCCTGAGCCGCCACTCGAAACACCGGCCCCGCCGCCACCGCCGCCGGCCCCGTGGGTCCCCCCTGCGCCGCCCGCGAAGCCCGCGCCGGACGCAGAGGCCGCGCCACCGCCACCGCCGCCACCGCTGATCGAGACCGGGACAGGCGGGGCCGCGCCAGTCGCGCCGACGGAGGCCGCGCCGCCCGCGCCACCGGGTGCCGGACAGGCCAGGAGGCCGCCCGTCCCGCCGTCGCCGCCGTCCCAGGCCGTGCCGGCCGCGTCGAGCGATCCGCCCGCGCCGCCGCCACCCGGAGCGGCCGGGGCAAGGCCAGACGTGCCCGGATCGCCCTCCGCCGTGGCCGAAGTCATGCCGCCCGGATTGCCACCGAACAGCCCCGCGCCTCCGGCACCGCCCGCGCCGCCGGTGGTTCCGTGCTGACCTGCCGCGCCGCCGCGCGCGGTCAACAGGGTCGCGCCGGCGCTGACGATCGTGGTGTCGCCACCCGCCGCCCCGGCCGCGCCGCCCGCGCCGAGGCCCACCGTCAAGGCTCCGGGCAAGTCGACGGTACGCCACAGGGCGGTCGACAGGCCCCCGCCGCCGCCACCGCCGCCGCCAGGACGCAGGCCGCTGGCCCCGGCACCGCCCTCTCCTCCACCCCCGCCGCCACCGACGGCCGTGACCGCCAGGGTTCGCGCCCAGTCCGGCGGGGTCCAGCCGCCCCCCGCCGTCAGCAGGACCACCTCGACCCGACCGGCGCCGCGCGGGAAGGCCACGCGGCCGTCGTCGCCGTCGATGCGAAAGGCCTCGCGCCAGGTCGCGCCGTCGTTCGAGACCTTCAGCACCAGGTCGTCGTCGCCGATCAGGCCGAACTCGGCGCGACCGCCGTAGCCGCTCTGGAACAGCAGCGACAGCACGTCGGTCGGTGTGTCCTTGTTCAGGGTGATCCGCAGGTCGCCGTCGCCGCCGTCGGCCTCGGGCCGGGCGGTCCAGAGCGCCTTGTTGATCTTGGCGGCGAAGGGATTGGTGGCGTCGGCCTCGGTGTTCAGGCCCAGCCGGGTCAGATTCTGGTGCTGGCCCCGACGGAGGATCGGGTTCCATCCTCCCGGCTCGCGCACGACCAGTTCCTCGCGGTCGCGCACCATAGCGACCGTGCCGACCGGCACGGGCACGCGCACCCAACCGCCGCTCTCGGCCCGGACCAGGTCGCCCGCGCTCCAGCCGCCCCACGCCGACCCGGTCGCGCCGGGGGGCAGGATGTAGAGATCACCCTGCTGAACCGCGTTCGGATCGTCCGGATCATCCGGCTGGACCGTCGTGGTGCGGCTGAGGACCGCCGTCTGGGTCAGGGCGTCGAGGCGGGCCAGGGCCTCGTTGACCGTGACGTGTTTCTGCAGCTGACCCGCCGCGACATAGGGCAGGGTCAGGCGCGCGCTGTGGCTGGATGGCATGTTCGATCTCCGCGTTAAGGCCGGAGACCAGTCTGTGGGAGCCACGAATGCGGGCGCATTCAGGGCGTCTCGTTCGAGACATCGCTTGATTTATAAGGGTTTTTTTGCCCGAGTTCGGATGATTGGCGGGAAATGGGGATGCGGGGAGGCCGTTGGAAGGGCTGGGAGGCCTCCCCGCGGACCGGCGCGCGGCTGTCAGGACCCCGACGCCACGAAGCGACGTCGAACGAGCCGGTCAGAGGCAGCTACGAGGGCGCGCCGCCGCCGGATGCGGTCAGAGTTGCTGAAGTTCGCCCGACGCCACGACCGGACCCTGGGGCTCGGTCGGCGGCGGTGTCGTGCCCGGTGCCTCGAGCGAGATGGCGACGGCCGTGGCCGTGCCCGCCTGTCCGCTGAGCGCCTCGGACAGGGTACGGCGCGAGGCCTCGGCCCCGTCGATCGCCCCGATCAGCTGGACGCCACCCTCGGGCCGGACCAGCCACAGGTGCGGCACGCCCGCCGAGGCCGCGATCGCGGTCGTCGGTGCGATGAACAGGTTTCCGGTCACGGTGTCGTAGGCGATGGTCACCGCGGGTGCCCCGCCCTCGGACAGGGTCAGGGTCGCCACGCGGGTGATGCCGCCGGCGGGCGCAGGCGCAGGCTCGGGAACGGGGGCCGGACGGGCGATCAGGACGGCGACCGCGACCAGGCTGGCGGCCAGAAGACCGGTCGAGCCGATGGCCCAGCCGCGCCAGAAGCCCAGGCGGCCGTTGTCGTTGGCGGCGGGCTCGATCGCCGCCTGAATGCGAGGCCAGACCAGGGGCGAGGGCTCGACGCCGCGCACCTCGGCGGCGAAGGCGGCGAGATGGGTGTTCCACGCCTCGACTTCGGCGGCGAAGGCGGGATCGGAACGCTCACGGGCGCGGGCCGCGCGCTCCTCGTCCGGGGACAGGACCCTCAGGGCCAGTTCGCCGGCCAAGGCACGGGCGTCGTCGGGGCCGGGGTCGTCGGTGGTGGGATCGGTCATGTTTCGAGGCAGCTCCTCAGCCTCATCAGCCCCCGGCGAATCCAGCTCTTCATCGTGCCCAGCGGCACGTTCTCGCGCTGGGCCAGGGCGTCGTAGGTCACCCCTTCCAGGAAGGCGGTGCGAATGACGCCACGCGCCTTGTCCTCAAGCTGCTCCAGGCAAGTGTTCAGCCGTCCGACCTCGTCCGCCTGCTCGATCGTTTCGGACGCCAGGGCGGCGTCATCGGCCAGATCATGAGCGTCCTCGACCGGGACGGCCCGGCGCATCGGCGCGGCGGAGCGCAAGCGGTCGATCGAACGATTGCGCGCGATCGTCACCAGCCAGGTAATGGGGCTGGCGCGCGAAGGGTCGAAACTTTCGGCCTTTCTCCATACGGTCAGATAGGTGTCCTGCAAGACGTCCTCGGCGGTTTGTCGGTCAGGCAAGATACGCAGGCACACGCCCAATAGCTTCGCCGACGTCGCCTCATAAACGATGCGAAAGGCGGATCGATCGCCCTGTCCGGCCTGGACCAGCGCGCCGGCCAGTTCGTCTCGCGTCAGCATTGCGGCCATGGAACACTCTTGGGGGTCACTAATGTCTGACTAGGGCGACCTGCGCCGTTCCCGTCAAGCCGAATGCGCGTCCTAGTCGTGCAGATAGACAATCCGCCGCTTCTGGGGGTCCGACCGCATCGTGGCCAGGTGACGGTCGTGATCGCCCGACGCCTTGGCCTCGCGCTCGTTGGCCTCGACCCAATGGGTGCTCTCGATGTCCTTCTGCAGCGCCTTGGCCGCCAGCAGGTGGCCCGGGAAGAAGAAGTCGACCACGTCGGGCGCGAACGGCACGACTTCACCGACCGCGGTCGTCGCGCTGTCCAGACCCAGATAGCTGACCATCCGCAGCAGCGTGCCCGGGGCCGCCCTGGCCCGCACCGCCTGCATCAGCAGCCAGCCGCTGGCCCCGACGCTGTAGACCGTGCCGACGACCGGGATCCAGGTCAGGAGGCCGTCGAGGCCCACGCCGAACGGGCCGAAGCCCACGGCCCGGTCGGACAGTTTCTTGATGCCCTCGACATTCGACCAGATTTTTTCGATATCCGCGACGGATCGTTTCGCCATCTCGCCCTCCCAGAGCGGGGTCAACGCGCCACATCGACCCGTGTTCATCATGAAAGCAACTGTCCGTGACGCTTATCGCCCGGCCGCGCCTGCGATTGTTCCTGACGGTGGTGCTGGCGCTGCTGTCCGGTCCGCCCCTGGCCATCGCGCTGGCCTCGCTGAGCGGCATCGGACACCGCTGGGTCGACATCCTGGCGCAGTTCGTCGGACCGGCTCTGGTGGCGGCCGTATTGCTCATCCTGACGTCCCTGGCGCTCCGGCTGCGAACAGGCGTGCTGTTGACCGGGATCGTCGGCGTGGCGGTCGTGATCGCGGGCTCGCCCCAGTGGTTTCCGGCCAAGGGCTGGCCGGCGGGCGACGAGGGCTTCACCGTCTACTTCGCCAATCTCTATGCCCTGAATACCGACGTGGAGACGGTTGACGCATCGATCCGGCAGGCGGATCCGGATGTGGTCGTCCTGATCGAGGTGAGCGACGGCGTCGGGGCGAGCCTTGATGCCCTGCTGGTGGACTTTCCCCATCGCGCCATCGGTCCCCGCTCGACGGACGGGGCCGGACCGTCCCGCTCGGTGATCGCCAGCCGCTGGCCGCTGACGGCACTGAGGACCCCTTTCGCCCAGCTGTACGGCGTCGCCGCCGCGGCCGAGACGCCGATCGGCCCGGTCACGGTGGCCGGCGTCCACCTGACACGTCCCTGGCCCTATCAGTACCAGTGGGGTCAGATCATCCAGGCGCAGGAACTGATCGACTGGCGGCGGACGGTGTCCGGGCCGTTGATCGTCGCCGGGGACTTCAACAGCGTGTCGTCGGCGCGGATCGGGCGGATGATCCGTTCGAAAACCCGGCTGGTCGCCGCGCCGGGCTGGCCAGGCACCTGGCATGCGGCCCTGCCCGCCTGGGCCGGGCTCACGATCGACCAGGTCTATCGGTCGCCCGACCTCGCGCTGGTCGATCGACGGCTGGGTCGGGACAACGGCTCGGACCACCGGGCGGTGGTCACCCGCTTCGTCAGGGCGCAGGCCCCGCCAACCGCGTAAGCCTCTCGGCATGGCCGTGGTCGGGAAAATCGGCCGCCACCCACTCGTCCTCGAAGGCTTTCAGAATCCGTCCCGTCTCGGGGCCCGGCGGCACGCCCAGCCTCGCTACCTCCCGTCCGCCGACCGGCATCCGGGGCGGGGTCCAGTCCGAGACCAGAGCCAGGGCCGTCCCTGCGGTCACACCTGTCGAGGCCTGCCCCAACAGTAGCCGATCCCGCACGGCCTCCGCCCCCAGCCGATAGACCAGGGCGCGCAACGTGGAGGGCGGGCTCTGGGGGTCCAGCGGCCCCTCGGCGGCGGCCGCGAGGCGATACTCCGTGGCACGAGGCAGGCGTAGTTCGGCGGCCACGCGCGCGGCCTGGGCGGGATCGACCGCGAGCAGGGTCGACAGGCGCAGGACGGGATCGTCGCTCAGGGCGACGAGGGCCTGAAAGAGCGCGAGCTGGGTCACTGCGGGAACGATGCGATCCAGCACCCCGGCGGACCGCATCGCCGCGACCGACGCGCGGGGATCCGGCGCCGCCAGCAGCTTCAGCAGTTCCTTGGACACCCGTTCGGCCGAAAGGCGCGACAGGCTGTCGGCATGGGCGGCGCAGGCAGCCAGACCCTGGGCGTCCGGCTCGGCCCGCCCGTACCAGGCGAAGAAGCGGAAGAAGCGCAGGATGCGCAGGTGGTCTTCCTCGATCCGCTGATGCGGGTCGCCGACGAAGACGACGCGACCCGCCAGGGCGTCGTCCAGACCTCCGCCGGTGGGATCGAACACCCGGCCTGCTCGATCGGCGTAGAGGGCGTTCAGGCGGAAGTCCCGCCGCCGCGCGTCCTCGCCCCAGTCGTCGGTGAAGGCGACGGTCGCGCGGCGCCCGTCGGTCTCCACATCGCGGCGCAGGGTGGTGATCTCGAACGGCCTGCGGTCGGCGACGGCCGTCACCGTGCCGTGGGCCAGGCCGGTGGGCACCGCCTTGATCCCGGCCGTCTTCAGGGCCGCCATCGTGGCCTCGGGCTTCAGCCGCGTGGCGATGTCGATGTCGTCCACCGGCCGACCAACGAGGCTGTTCCGGATACAGCCGCCCACGAAGCGCGCGCCGTCGGGCCCTCCCGCCGCGTCCAGCGCGTCCATGACGCGGACGGTGGCGGCATCGGTCAGCCAGGGCTGGACGGCGAGGCTGGGCGCGCCGCTCACGCCGCGTCCTCCGCCGTCGCCACGGCCGGCGCGCCCTCGTCGCCATAGAGCCTGAGCCTCAGGGCCCGTACGATGCCGGCGGTCACGCCCCAGATGTATCGATCCTCATAGGTCACCGACCAGAACCAGCGGCGCACGCCAGCGGGGCTCTCCAGATGCTCGCGGCGGAGTTGGGCCGGGTCCATCAGCAGATCCCACGGCACCTCGAAGATCTCGGCCACCTCGTCGAGCGAGGGCGTCAGGTCAGGCGTTCGGCTCAGCCAGCCGACCACTGGCGTGACCAGATAGCCCGTGCCGGTCTCATAGGTATCGGACAGTCCCAGGACCTCGACCGCCGCCGGGTCGAGCGCCACCTCCTCCCAGGCCTCGCGCAGCGCCGCCTCAACGGCCGTCTCGCCGGGGTCCAGCCGTCCGCCGGGAAAGGCGATCTGGCCCGTGTGCCGGGCCAGGCTGTCGGCGCGGCGCGTCAGCAGCACGCGCGCGCCCTCGGGCGTCTCGACCACGGGGATCAGCACGGCTGCGGGCTTCAGCGGCCCCGAGACCCAGCGTGTGGTGCCCGGGTTGAGGTCGAAGTCCGAGCGCGTCGCCTCACCGTCGGCGCGCCAGCCGTCCGTCGGAGCCAGGCGCTCGCGCAGTCGCTCCTTCAGCGTCTCCAGGCTCATGCCAGACCCGCACCGACCGGCCCGAGTGGGAACCAGACGCCGCCCGACGACACCGCCAGCCGTCCGTCCCGCTCCTCGGCCAGTTCGACGAGATCGTAGAAGACCGTTCGCGCGATCCTGGCCTCGAGGCCCCGGCGGACGTGGACACGCGGCGCGGGTTCGCCGCTGACCGGATCGGTCTCCACCGTGATCGGATGGTCCTCGCCGGCCCGGACCTCGTCGCCCACGTCGGTGGTGAAGACCAGGTCTTCGCCCTCACGCGTCATGGCCACGGCCCGGAACGGCAGGTCCTCCACCGTGATCTTCAGCTTCTCGGCCGGGGTGACCAGGTGATAGCCGTCGGGGTCCAGCCTCAGCACGGTCGAGAACAGCCGCACCAGTTCGGCCCGGCCGATCGGCGAGCCTTCGTGCATCCAGACCCCATCCGCGCGGATGACGATGTCGATGTCGCCGCAATGGGCCGGGTTCCACAGGTGAACGGGCGGCAGCCCGCGGGCCGCCTTCGCCGCCTCCGTGACCGCCGCGATCCCTGTTTTTGTCTCCGTCCCGCTCATGGCCCCAGACTTAGGCCGCGTCGGGCGCGGGCGAAAGACGGGTGTGCCTCAGCCCGGCCGGACCGGACCTTCCGCATGCCCGCCGGCGATCGGCAGCCAGAGGACACGCCGGGGATCCGCCGGGCCTGGCAGAATGGCACCGGGCGCCGCGGTGAAACCGAACCGCGCGAAATAGGGCGCGTCCCCGACCAGCAGAATGCCCGCGACGGCGCTGTGGCGCGCCTCCTCGACGCAGGCCGCGACCAGATCGGCCCCCAGCCCTTCGCGCCGGGCATCGGCCGCGACCGCGATCGGACCCAGGAACAGCGCCTCGGTTTCGCCGACCGTGACGGCCCACAGCCGTACCGAGCCGATCAGGCGACCGTCCTGACGCGCGGTGAAGCCTGCGACGCGCCGGGCGACCTCGCGCAGTCGTTCGGCTGTCTTGGCGAACCGGCCGGGCCCAAACGCACCGAGCACCAGCGCCTCGGCCTCGACGGCGTCGGCGAGCGTTTCCGGGGCGATCCGGACAGAAGACGAAGGAACGAGCGACGCGGACATGGCGCGCGCACCTAGGGCTTTCGCAGGCCCGCATCAATCCATGAACGATGACGACCGCTTGCCCCGACGGGACGAACGCGGGAAGGAACGGCCGAAATCGAGCAGGAGCGCGGCATGACGAAGCGAACTGTGGTGGTGACGGGCGGACACGGCGTCCTGGGTCGCGCGGTGGTCGAAGCCGCCCTGGTGCAGGGCCTGAACGTCGCCCTGATCGACCATGCCCAGGGCGAGACCCCGCCCGAAGGCGCGTTCGAGGTGGCGGGCGTCGACCTGACTGACGCGGACGCCGCCGGGGAGGCCCTGCAGTCCGTCGCGGACCGGTTTGGCGGGATCGACGCCCTGCTGAACATCGCCGGCGGGTTCGTCTGGCAGACGGTCGATGACGACAAGCCAGCCTGGGACCGGATGTTCGCCCTGAACCTGACCACCGCGCTGAACGCCTCGCGCGCCGCCCTGCCCTGGCTCAAAGCCTCGGCCGAGGGGCGGATCGTCAATGTCGGCGCGGCCGGGGCCCTGAAGGCGGCGGCGGGCATGGGTGCCTATGGCGCATCGAAGTCGGCGGTCCACCGCCTGACCGAGGCCCTCGCCGAGGAGCTGAAGTCGACCTCGGTCACCGTCAATGCCGTCCTGCCCTCCATCCTGGACACGCCCCAGAACCGCAGGGACATGCCCGACGCCGATCCGACGAAGTGGGTCGCGCCGGCCGATCTGGCGACGGTGGTCCTGTTCCTCGCCTCGCCCCAGAGCCGCGCGATCACCGGGGCCCTGGTGCCCGTCACCGGGCGCGTCTGACCATGGACCTGGTTCGCAGCCTGCTCTTCCTGCCGGCCTCGAACGCCCGCGCGATCGAAAAGGCGCGGACCCTTTCCGCGGACGTGGTCGTGCTGGACCTGGAGGACGCGGTCGCGCCGGAGGCCAAGGCCGAGGCTCGCGACGCGGCGGTCGAGGCGGTGCGAAGCGGGGGCTTCACCGCTCGGGTGGCTGTCCGCGTGAACGCCCTGGGCACCGAATGGGGCGAGGACGACGTCGCCGCCCTGTCGGGACTGCCGCTCGACTTCATCGTCGCCCCCAAGGTCGAGGATGCGGGCAGGGTCGATGCCTATGGTGCGCGCATGTCGGAGGGCGTGCGTCTGATCGCCATGATCGAGACCCCGGCGGCCCTGCTCTCCCTGCCCGCGATCGCGGCGGCGGGTGAGCCGCTCTCGGGCCTGATGCTGGGGGTCAACGATCTGGCCAAGGCGCTGGGAAGCGGTGAGTCCTCCGACCGGGAACCGCTGAGGCCCTGGTTGGCGGCGACGGTCGTGGCGGCGCGGGCCCACGGCCTGTTCGCCATCGACGGGGTCTGGAACCGGCTGGAAGACGCCGAGGGCCTCGCCGCCGAGTGCGCCCAGGGGCGACTCTACGGCTTCGACGGCAAGAGCCTGATCCATCCGGCGCAGATCGCGCCCGCCCACGCCGCCTTCTCGCCGACCCCGGAAGAAATCGCGGTGGCAAGGGCCGTGGTGGCCGCCTTCTCCGCCCCCGAGGCAGCGGACAAGGGCGCGATCCGGGTCGGCGGGGCCATGGTCGAGCGGCTGCATCTGGAACAGGCGCAAGCCCTTCTGGACCGGGCGGCGGCGTGTCGCTAGAGGCTTGGCGGTTCCTCCGGCGCGGCCCGGTCCGCCTGCCGCGAAAGCGTGACGATTGTCCCAGTCGACCTCTTCCCCCGACACGGCCTCGACGCCCGGACGCCGGGCCTGGGTGTGCTCGCCGGGCATCTGGGAAACGTCGTTCCTACGGACATTTCTGGCGGACTTCGACCTGCACGCCAGTCCGCTGGTTTCGGTCGACGCCGTCATCGGCTGGGGCCTGAAGCCGAGCTCGCGCGGCGGACGCCGCAGGGCGGGTCGGGCCGGCCTGCCCTATATCGCGCTGGAGGACGGCTTCCTCCGCTCCATCGGCCTGGGCGAAAGCGGGGCGGCGACGCTCAGCCTGATCGTCGACGACCTTGGTATCTATTACGACGCCACCCGCCCCTCGCGGCTGGAGTGTCTGATCCAGACGGCCGACGACTGGTGCGACGCGGCGATGCAAAACCGCGCCCGCGCCCTGATCGACCGCATCGTCGCCTCGGGCCTGTCCAAGACCAACATGGGCGCGGCGCTGGCCCCATCGGTCCTGAAGCCGGGCCGCCGCATCCTGCTGGTCGACCAGACGGCGGGGGACGCCTCCATCGCCTGTGGCCTTGCAGGGCCCGACAGTTTCGTCGCCATGGTCCGGGCCGCGCGCACCGAGCATCCGGACGCCCAGCTGATCGTCAAACGCCACCCCGCCGTCGCGGCCGGACGCAAGCAGGGATGCATTCCGGACAGCGAACTGGCCGGGCTGACCCTGATCGACACCGATGTCAGGGGTCCCGACTTGCTGGCGGCCGTGGACGCCGTCTGGTGCGTGACGTCGGCGCTCGGGTTCGAGGCCCTGCTGCGCGGCCTGCCGGTCCGCTGCTTCGGTGCCCCCTTCTATTCCGGTTGGGGCCTGACGACCGATGAGGTGACGACCGGCCGCCGGGGGGTGACGCGAGACATCGAGACGATCACCGCCGCCGCCCTGATCGCCTATCCCCGCTATATAGACCCCCAGACCGGCGAGCGCTGCGAGGCGGAAACGGCGGTCGCGCGGCTCATCACCCTGCGTGACCGCGCCGAGCGACTGGCGGGCGACTGGGCCGCCGTCGGCTTCGCCCCGGCCAAGCGCCCCCAGGTGCGCCGACTGCTGAATGGCCCCAAGACCCACCTGAGATACTTCGCCAGCGCCTCTCGCGCCGTCGCCCATGCGGAGCGGACCGGCGGCCGTCTGATCTACTGGGCCGGCAAGGAGACACCCGAGATCGCGGCGGCGGCCGCAGCGACCACGGCCCCGGTGGTGCGGATGGAGGACGGCTTCATTCGGTCGCGCGGCCTGGGCTCGGACTTCTTCGGCGCTCTGAGCGTCGCCCTGGACGATCTCGGCGTCTACTACGATCCGACGGCCCCCTCGCGGCTGGAGCGGCTGATCGACGATGGGGGGCAGGACGAGGCGATGCTGGCGCGCGCCGCGGCCCTGCGCGCGCGGATCGTCGGCGCGGGCCTGTCGAAGTACAATCTCGCCAGTGGACCCGCGCGGCCCGACTGGCCCGCCGACCGGATGAAGCTGCTGGTCGTGGGCCAGGTCGAGAACGACAAATCGATCCTGAAGGGGTGCGGCGACATCCGCACCAACTCGGGCCTGGTCGAGGCGGCGCGCGCCGACTTTCCCGACGCCTTCCTGATCTACCGCAACCATCCGGACGTCATGAGCGGCAACCGCCCCGGTCGGTTGGACGCCCACGCGATGGAGGCAGTCGACGCCGTCGCTGACGACCTGGACATCATAGACTGCCTGGAGGCCTGCGATACGCTCGCCACGCTAACGTCGCTGTCGGGCTTCGAGGCGTTGCTGCGTGGCAAGGTCGTTGCGACCTATGGGCGACCCTTCTACGGCGGCTGGGGGCTGACGACCGACCGGATGACCTTCGAGCGGCGCACGCGGCGAGCCGGCCTGGCTGCCCTCGTCGCCGCCGCCCTGATCCAGTACCCGATCTATGTCACGCCCGAGGGCTGGCCGTGCGAGGCCGAGGACCTGGTCGAGCGCCTGATCCGCGAGCGCGACACACCCGCCCCGCCCCCGCCGCCTCACCAGATCGCCCGCTGGTGGAAGGGCATCATCGCCAGTCTCGACCGCCGCCCGCCGCCGTCCTATTGAGACCTGAAACCAGAGGGATATCGTCCCTCAAACAGCGAGGCTCCGCGAGCCGAGCGATAGGGACACCACCTTGCCTCACGCCGTCATCGCCGCCACCGGCCTGTTCACCCCCGAGCAGTCCATCTCCAACGCCGAACTGGTCGCCGCCTACAATGCCTGGGCCGAGCGCTGGAACGCCGACCATGCGCTCCAGATCGCCGAGGGCGACGTCGCGGCGCTTACGCCGTCGTCGGTCGAGTTCATCGAGAAGGCGTCGGGCATCAAGAGCCGGTTCGTGCTGGACAAGGCCGGCGTGCTGGACCCCGCGCGGATGGCCCCCCGCATCCCCGAGCGCGGCAACGACGAGCTGTCGATCATGGCCGAGATGGCGGTGAAGGCCGCGCGTCAGGCCATCGAGGCCTGGGGCAAGCCGGTCAGCGAAATCGGCGCGGTGCTGTGCGCCGCCTCCAACATGCCCCGCCCGTATCCGGCCCTGGCGGTCGAGGTCCAGCAGGCGCTGGGGATCGACGGCTTCGGCTTCGACATGAACGTGGCGTGCAGCTCCGCCACCTTCGGCATCAAGACCGCGGCCGACTTCCTGACGAACGACCCGACCAAGGCCGTGCTGATGGTCAATCCGGAGGTCTGTTCGGCTCACCTGAACTTCACCGATCGGGACAGCCACTTCATCTTCGGCGACGTGGCCACCGCCCTGATCGTGGAAGCGTCGGACCGGGCCGGCCCGGGCGGATGGGACATCCTCGGCACCCGGCTGAAGACGGTGTTCTCGAACAACATCCGAAACAACTTCGGCTTTCTGAACCGCTGGGCGCTGGAGACGGGCGCTGCCGTCGGGTCCGACCGCGCGGCCGGCCAGCAGGACGACAAGCTGTTCATCCAGCAGGGCCGCAAGGTCTTCAAGGATGTGGTGCCCCTGGTATCGGACATGATCGTCGACCATGCCGGCGACCTGGGGATCGACCCGCAGGGACTGAAGCGCCTGTGGCTGCACCAGGCCAACATCAACATGAACCAGATGATCGGCAGGAAGGTCCTGGGCCGCGACCCGACCGAGGCCGAGAATGTCATCATCCTGGACGAATACGCCAACACCTCGTCTGCCGGGTCGATCATCGCCTTCCATCTGCACAATGACGGGTTCGATGCGGGCGAGACCGGGCTGATCTGCAGCTTCGGCGCGGGCTATTCAGCAGGGACGGTGTTCGTCCGTAAACGCGGCTGATCACGAACTGATGAGCCGAATAACACCGGCTTAGCTTGCGCCTGCGAGGCGAGTGGGTTCATGAAGGTCCATCCCTGACAGCCTGGCGGAGCGTCCGGATGAACCAACCGAAGCAGCCGAACTTCCTGGAAACCCTCGCGCGCGACGTCGCGCAGGTTCTCAAGTCTCTGGGCGGTTCTGCTCACGAGACCACGGTGATCGAATGCGTCGCGGCGCTCAGGCGCCAGCGCGGCGAGCCTGTCGCGCCGGATCTGGGCCGCCTCATCATCGAGGCCTTCCAGCGGTATTCGGAGTGGTTCACGCGTCCCTTCGGCGAAGGCTCCAAGCGCTGGGCCCTGATCGCCGAACCGGGCTGAGGCAGAGGCCCCCTCCCCATTCGCTAAGCGGCGAACGGGGAGGAGACGGTCCTTCTTAGAACTTCCGGACGTAGCTCACGCCGTAGGTGTCGACCTCGCCGCCGTTGTCGTCGGTGAAGTCGCGGCGCGTCCAGTCGGCGCGGATGCCGTTCTGGGCGTCGAAGAAATAGTTGCCGCCGACGCCGTAGTTGACGCTTTCGCCGTCCTCCTCGACCTCGAAGCCGGCGACCTCGGCCTTGATCGAGGTGGTGCCGTAGCCGACCCGGCCGAACAGTTCGAAGTTCGGAGCCAGCGGCAGGATGCCGACGGCATAGGCGGCTGCGTCATAGTCCTGCTCGATCGAGCCGGTCACGCCGCCGAAGGTGACATCGTCGTCCCGAACGCCGATCGAGGCTTCGCCTTCAAAGGCGACGTTCGGCGACACGCGCGCACCGACACGGCCGGTGACGGCCCCCAGGTCGGCGTCGTCGGCGTCAAGGGCCGTATAGCCCGCCGTCCCGTACCACTGCGGCTGGGACAGGCTCTGCGCCGCGACAGGCAGGGCGAACAGGGAAACGGCGGCGGTCGCGAGAAGAATGTTACGCATTGTTTCTTTCAAACTCCTAGATGCGGGACTGATCGTCCCGGCCCCATCCAGCGAGTGCTCAAGTAGGTATCGCCCTCGGCCGTTCCATAGGTGGCCGATTACATAGCGACGACTGTGAGCGGCGAAGCACAGACGTCGTTATGCTTGCCGCCTTCTTGCCCTAATCGAGGGCAGCCAGCAGGGTCGCGGCCATGGCGTTGAGCGGCGTGGGGATCCCATGCTTCCGACCCAGCCGGGCGATGACGCCGTTTCGCGCGTCCCATTCGGTCGGACGCCCGGCCCGGCGATCGGCCAGCAGGGAGTTGACCGAGTCCGGAGGCGAGGCCTGCGTCTGGGCCACGACCCGGTCGGGCAGGTCGGCGGACAGCACCGCCCCCTCGGCTGTTCCAACGGCCAGGCATTCGGCGACCAGATCCCGCATGAGCTCGGCGATGTCCGGACGGGAGACGACGCCCGCCGACCGGCCCGTCAGCCCACTGACGGCCCCGGCGCAATTGACGGCCAGCTTGGCCCAGGCCACCGACGTCCAGTCCACCTCAGTGGAGACAATGAGGTCAGGGCTGTCGAACAGAGCTGCGAACGCCGCGCCGTTCGCCCCTGTCGGCACCTTCATCCAGCCGTCGCGTCGCTGGACGACCACGCCCGGCGCGCTTCGTTCGGCCGGGATCTCGACCACCACCGGCACGATGCGGTCGGCGGGGACGTGGGGCGCGAAACGGGTCACATGCTCCACGCCATTCTGAAGCACGGCCACGCGGGTCGCGGGCCCGACGAGGCGGTCCAACCAGAGAGCCGTCGCGGCGACGTCATAGGTCTTGGTGGCGATCAGCACCCAATCGACGGGGTCGGCCTGCGAGGGATCCCACACGACGCGCGGCGTGGCCTCGATGCGGACGGCCGGGGTGTGGACGACGAGGCGATCGAACGGCGTGCGCGCGCACAGGACCGGGTCCAACCCGGACTGGATCAGATGGGCGGCGACCGTCCCGCCGATGGCACCCGGCCCCACAACGGCGACCGTCATCTTCCTTCTCACCTTGCGGGAGAAGGTGGCTCGCGGAGCGAGACGGATGAGGGGTGAAACTCGGTCTGCGAAATGTGGGCTATCCGAACCAACGTGGGTGCATCCACATACCCCTCATCCGGCTCTCCGGGCCACCTTCTCCCGCGAGGGGAGAAAGGACGCCTTCACCGATCTTTCTCGCGTTCCACGTTCAGCGCCGCCTGGGCCGCGGCCAGCCGCGCGATCGGCACGCGGTAGGGCGAGCAGCTGACATAGGCCAGGCCGACCTGTTCGCAGAAGGCGATGGACGCCGGGTCACCGCCGTGCTCGCCACAGATACCCATCTTGATGTCGGGCCGGACCGCCCCGCCCCGCTCGGCGGCGATACGGATCAGGTCGCCGACACCTTCCTGGTCCAGGCGGACGAAGGGGTCGGTCTCGAAGATGCCCTTGTCCATATAGGCCTGCAGGAACCGGCCCGAATCGTCACGGCTGATGCCGAACGTCGTCTGGGTCAGGTCGTTGGTGCCGAAGCTGAAGAACTCGGCGTGCTCGGCCAGGTCCCCGGCCCTGAGCGCCGCGCGCGGCAGTTCGATCATGGTGCCGACCAGGTATTCGACGCTGTCGCCGGCGGCCTCGAACACGGCCTTCGCCGTCCGGTCGGTCAGTTCGCGCAGGAACTTCATCTCCAGGCCGAGCGCGACCAGCGGGTGCATGATCTCGGGGATCGGTGCGGTGCCCGACGCCTGTTTGACCGCGATCGCCGCCTCCAGGACCGCGCGGACCTGCATTTCATAGATTTCGGGATAGGCGACGCCCAGCCGGCAGCCGCGATGGCCCAGCATGGGGTTGGTTTCCTGCAACTCCCGCGCCCGCTTCTTCAGCTTGGCGGCGTCCAGCCCGGAGGACGCGGCCAGCGCGTCCAGGTCCTCGTCCGAGTGCGGGATGAACTCGTGCAGCGGCGGATCGAGCAGCCGCACCGTGACCGGCAGACCGGCCATGATGGTGAACAGCTCGACGAAGTCCGACTTCTGGAACGGCTCGATCTTGGCCAGGGCCGCGCGGCGGCCTTGTTCGTCGTCGGCCAGGATCATCTCGCGCACCGCCGAGATGCGTTCCTCGTCGAAGAACATGTGCTCGGTCCGGCACAGGCCGATGCCCTCGGCTCCGAAGCCGCGCGCGGTCTTGGCGTCCAGCGGGGTCTCGGCGTTGGCGCGCACGCGCAGGCGGCGCACCTTGTCCGCCCAGGCCATCAGGGTCTGGAAGTCGCCGGTCAGCTCCGGTTCGATCATGGCCACCGCCCCGTCCAGCACCTCGCCCCTGGAGCCGTCGATGGTGATGACCTCGCCGGCCTTGAAGACGCGGCCGCGCGCGGTGAAGGTCTGGGCCTTTTCGTCGATGTGGATCTCGCCCGCGCCGGACACGCAGGGCCGGCCCATGCCG
This sequence comes from Brevundimonas aurifodinae, assembly GCF_040195595.1. Taxonomy (NCBI): domain Bacteria; kingdom Pseudomonadati; phylum Pseudomonadota; class Alphaproteobacteria; order Caulobacterales; family Caulobacteraceae; genus Brevundimonas; species Brevundimonas aurifodinae. The sequence continues at coordinate 117,829 of NZ_JBEGDD010000007.1, read as the reverse complement.
CGCGCCACCACCGCCGCGTGGCTGGTCATGCCGCCGCGCGCGGTGACGATGCCGCGGGCCGCGTGCATGCCGTGGATGTCCTCCGGCGAGGTCTCCTCACGCACCAGGATGACGGCGTCGCCCAGCTGGTTCAGCCGCTCGGCCTCGTCGGCGTCGAAACAGACCTTGCCGGTCGCGGCACCCGGGCTGGCGGGGAGGCCGGCGGCCACGACGTTGCGGGTCGCGTTGGGATCGAGTGTCGGGTGCAGCAGTTGGTCCAGCGCCGAGGGCTCGACCCGGCTGATCGCCTCTTCCTGGGAAATGACGCCCTCGGCGGCGAGGTCGACGGCGATCTTCAGCGCGGACTTGGCGGTGCGCTTGCCGTTGCGGGTCTGAAGCATCCACAGTCGGCCCTGTTCGACCGTGAACTCGATGTCCTGCATGTCGCGGTAGTGGGTCTCCAGCTTGCCGACGACGTCGACGAACTGGGCGAAGACCTCGGGCATCGCCTCTTCCATCGAAGGCGCCGTCTCGCCCATCTCCTCGCGCCCGGCCCGGGTCAGGGACTGGGGCGTGCGGATGCCCGCGACCACGTCCTCGCCCTGGGCGTTGATCAGGAACTCGCCGTACAGCCGCGCCTCGCCGGTCGAGGGGTTGCGGGTGAAGGCGACACCCGTGGCCGAGGTCTCGCCCATGTTGCCGAACACCATCGACTGGACGTTGACCGCCGTGCCCCAGCTTTCGGGGATGTCGTGCATGCGGCGATAGAATTTGGCCCGGTCGTTCATCCAGCTGGCGAAGACGGCCGAGACCGCGCCCCACAGCTGTTCATGCGGGTCCTGAGGGAAGGGTCGGCCCAGCTCGCGCTCGACCACGGCCTTGTATTCGACGACGACCTTTTCCCAGTCGGCGGCCTTCAGGTCGGTGTCGACGGTGACGCCCAGACGGTCCTTGTGGTCGTCCAGGACCTCCTCGAAGTCGTCGTGGCTCATCCCCAGGACGACGCTGGAATACATGGTGATGAAGCGGCGATAGCTGTCGAAGGCGAACCGGCGGTCACCGCTGAGCTTGGCCAGCCCCTCGACCGTGGCGTCGTTGAGGCCGAGGTTCAGCACCGTGTCCATCATGCCCGGCATGGAGGCGCGGGCACCGGAGCGGACGCTGACCAGCAAGGGATTCGACGCATCGCCGAAGGTCTTGCCGACCACCCTCTCGACCGTCTTCAGCCCCTCGGCCACCTGGGCCTGGAGCCCGTCGGGGTAGGTCTGGCCGTTGGAATAGTAGTGGACGCAGGCCTCCGTGGTGATGGTGAAGCCCGGCGGCACCGGCAGGCCCAGCGACGACATCTCCGCCAGGTTGGCGCCCTTGCCCCCCAGCAGATTCTTCATCGACGCGTCGCCGTCGGCGGAGCCCCCGCCGAAGCCGTACACCCACTTGGTCATTCGTCAGCCCCTGAGGATCGGATGCGGCGGGTTGGCCCCGCTCGGAAACCGGCCCTGACTACGGCCTGATCCGGAAAAGTGTAAGCGGTTTTGCGATCAGATCAGGCCGCAGATCGAAGCTGGACCTTGATTCACCAGCTTCGGCGGGATCGCGAAGCGATCCCTCCTCAGCGGATCAAGGTCTAGCGTGCTGCGCGCGCGAAGGCGAGGCCGGGCTGTAACAAAGGGTGATGCGGCGGCGGGTTCCCTATTCCACGCTCCGCACATTGTCGTCGGAGTTGCGGTCGATCCACTTGTTGTAGGGGTCGACGCCCGCGAACGTGGGCTTCTGGGCCGTGGTGAAGCGGAAGGTCTGCACCCCGGTCCGCAGGGGCCGGCGCTCGAACAACAGGACGTCGCCGGCGTCGAAGGCTCCGTCGCCCGGCTCGGCCGAGAACAGTCCGATGTCGAACGTCTCGTTCAGCGGCGCTTCCGTCTCGACGCCCTGGCCGTCGGCATAGAGCTTGCGCGCCTCGACCGTGACCGCGACGTCCCAGCGTCCGTCGGACCGGCGCGTGGCCGTCGTTTCGTTGACCTTCACGTCATACAGGGTGATCCGCTCGAACAGGTCGGTGATCAGGGCTTGCTTGTCGGCGGGCGCCACGGCGCGAAGGGCCGCGATCAGGTCCAGCGAGCGCGGATAGGGCGCGCCCTGGAAGCCGAACCGCTGGACCAGGGTCCGCAGGGCGGCGTTGACCCGGTCCTCGCCGATCTGGTCGGCCAGCAGATACATGACCGATCCGCCCTTCTGGTAGTGGATGTAGCCCTGGTTCTCGACACGATAGAGCGGCAGTTCCTCCAGCCGCTCGGTGCCACGGCTGCGCAGATAGTTGTCCAGCTCGAACTTGAGGAACCGGCGGATCTGATCCGCGCCATAGGTCTCCTTCATGACCATCAGGGCCGAGTACTGGGCCAGGGTCTCGGTCAGGGTCGTCGACCCCTGCGAGTCCGCGCTGACCACCTGGTGCGCCCACCACTGGTGACCCAGTTCGTGGGCGGTGATGTAGGTGACGTAGTCGATCTTCTCCGGGTCGCGGAAGTCGGCAATGAAGCCCAGCGATTCCGAATAGGGGATGGTGTTGGCGAACGCCTGGGCGAAGCTCGCATAGGCCGGGAACTCGATGATCCGCACCTGACGGAACTGGTAGGGGCCGAACGCCGCCTGGAAGTAGTCGAGCCCGGTCTTCAGGGACTGGATCATGCGGCCGACGTTCCGCTCGTGGCCGGGCTGGTGATAGACGGCCAGTTCGATGCCGTCGTGGACCTCGCGCTCGACCTCGTACCGGGCCGACTGGACCGACAGGAAGTTGAGGATGGGGGCCTCGGTGACGAAACGGGCGGTGCGCCGACCGTTGGCCGTGGTGTCGGAGACCTTGTAGCCCGGGGCGATCGGGGTCTGGTCAGCCACCGTGGTGACGGTGATGTCCGAGGTGACCCAATCGGCCCCGACATAGTTCCGGCCCTGGGCGGAGGTGTCCTCCAGCCGCGCCTGGCGCAGTTCGGCGGGCAGGCCGTATTTGCGCCGCGTGGTGCGGTCGCCCAGCAGCCCCTGGCGGCTCATGCCGATGATCGGCGCGAACTCGTTGTTGGAGACGAAGGTGCCGTTGTCGACCAGCCGGGTGGTGTTGCCGCGATGCTTGAAGCCCCGTTGCTCGAACACGGTCTCGAACCGCACCGTCCGCCGCTCGCCGGGAGCCATCGGCGTGGCGAAGCGGTAGATGCGGTAGTCGAACTCCTCCCACTCGCGGGCGATGGTCGCGCCCTCGACCTCCATGCGGGTGACCTGAAGATCAGGCAGCCAGCGCAGGTGCATCTCGGACAGGGGCGCGCCCGTGCGGTTCTCGACGACATAGGTTCCCTGGGTCTCCAGGCGCGGCGCGTGGGGATCCAGGTCCATGACGTAGGTCACGCTGACCATGGACGGCTGGGGCGTGTCCTCGAAGCGCAGCAGCGTCTTCTCGTACTCGGCCTGTCGCCGCTCCTCCTGGTCGGACGTCTGGTACTCGTTCAGGACATTGGTGTTGTAGAAGATGAAGCCGCCCAGGCCGACGAAGGCCACCAGTGCCACGGCTATGACCGCGCCCGCCGGGCCCATCAGACGACGCGGCAGCCGGCGCAGGCGCGGCATGAGACGGGTCTCGGTCCCGCGCCGCCACAAGGCGTAGGCCAGCACCAACAGGATAGTGGCGAACGCGGTCCAGTAGGCATCCGCCCAGTTGGCGAAGGTCTGGAAATCGCCCGTGCCGTTCATGTCGGACAGGGGCACGCCGGGTCCGCTGCCGTAACGATACAGAATGTGCTCGAAACCTAGATTGCCCAGGACGATGGTGCCGACCAGATAGACCACCATCAGGGCCCAGCCGACGAATTTGTTGGGCGACAGGGCCTGAACGAAGATCGCCAGAACCGCGATGAAGGCGAAGTTCAGCGTGCCCGGCAGCAGGAACCACAGCACATATTTGTCGATCTCGTAGTCGACGCCGCCCTTGTAGGTCTGGATCGCCATGCCGGTCAGCATGCCGACGACCAGAATCGAGCCGAGCACCAGGATCAGGGCCAGGGTCTTGGGAACCAGGAAGGTCCAGTCCGGCGTGGGCGTGGCGTCGATGATCTCGTGCGTGCGCCGCTCGCGATCCCGCCAGACCAGCTCGCCCGCGTAGTAGATGGCGACGATGATCGCGACGATGCCGAACGCCCCGATCAGCAGTTCGATGACCAGCCGCGTGACAAGGAAGACCGGCGCGCCATAGAGCTCGCCCGCGAACAGCAGGGTGCCGACGCCCTGGAAGGCCCCCAGAACGATCAGCACCAGGAAGGCGGGGCTCTTGAAGATCAGCGCCATCTCGAAGCCGGTGCGACGACGCAGCTGGGCCCAGCCAGACGCGAAACCATAGCTGGGCGCCGGCAGGGGGCCGGACGACGCGGGCGCGGCGGGGGCCTTCTCGGCCAGGGCGCGCAGCTTGTCCTGCTTGGTCGCCTTGGCTCCCCGCGCCGCGGGGCGGTACAGGAAATAGGCGGCGGCCAGGAAGACCGCGCCCACGCCGGTCCAGATCAGGCGGTTGTAGAGGAAGACCCCTTCCAGGGCCGGATTAAGGGTGTTGCGCTCGACCGGCGTCCAGTAGCGGGTCACCAGGCCGTAGGCCGAGGCCCCGAACGGCTCCAGCCAGGCCAGGGCCTGCTCGAACTCCGGACGCGCCAGAGCCGAGGTCAGGCTGATGTAGATGATGAAGACGGCGACGACGCCGACATAGGTCGCCATCATCGAGCGGGTCACCGTCGCCAGGGCGAAGAACAGCGCCGAGGTCAGGAAGACACCCGGCAGGCCCATGACCAGATAGGACCAGGCATAGTCGCCCGGCCGGAACGGCCCCACCGTCTCCTGGTCGACCCAGGGCATGAACGTGCCCAGAGCGATGCCGATCGAGACGCTGAGGAAGCACAGGGCGACGGCGGCGAAGGCCCCGGCGAAACGGCCGTAAAGATAGTCGAACTTGGTCGCCTGGGTCGCCTGGATCATCGGCCCGAAGCCGGTGGTGGCGTCACGGGCGACGACATTGGCCACAATGGCCGTCGTCGCCAGCATGAACAGGATGGCGAAGATCGTGTGCGCCTGCGCCAGGGCATAGGGCGCGTTGACGTTCACATTGCCCCCGCCCCCGATCGAGATGTTGTCCGACGCCGCGACCAGGCCGAAGCTGAACAGGGTGAAGATGATGGCGATGACCCAGAAGGCCGGCTGGCGCAGCTGGTAGCGGAATTCGAAGGCGGCGATCTTCGCGAACATGCGGCCGGCCTTACGCGGCGATCTTGCGCGACGCCGACAGCGTCGAGAAATAGACGTCCTCAAGCCCGCCCGGCACGGGCTCGAAGCCCTCGCCCGGACGCCGGTCAGACAGGACGTGGATCACGGTCTTGCCCGCGAACAGGCGCGTCGAGATGACCTCGTGCCTGGCGCGGTGTTCTTCCAGCGCCTCCTTGTCGATGGTCTTCTTCCAGACCCGGCCGTTCAGCCGCTCCATCAGCTCGGCGGGCGCGCCCTCCAGCTGGATCTTGCCGCCGGCCAGCACCGCCATGCGCGGGCACAGGTCGGCCACGTCCTCGACGATGTGGGTCGACAGGATGATGACGACGTTGTCGGCGATCTCGGCCAGCAGGTTCAGGAAGCGGTTGCGCTCCTCGGGGTCCAGACCCGCCGTCGGCTCGTCGACGATGATCAGCTTGGGATTGCCGATCAGGGCCTGAGCGATGCCGAACCGCTGGCGCATACCGCCCGAGAAACCCGCCAGGGCCTTCTTCCTGACCGACCAGAGATTGGTCTGGTTCAGCAGGCTCTCGACCGTCTCCTTGCGTTCCTTGCCGCCGGCGATGCCCTTCAGCACCGCCATATGATCCAGCATGTCGTAGGCCGAAACGCGCGGATAAACGCCGAAGTCCTGGGGCAGATAGCCGAGGGTGCGCCGCAGCTTCTCAGGCTCGGCGATGGCGTCGATGCCGTCGAAGTCGATGGAGCCCGAAGTGGGGGTCTGCAGCGTGGCGATGGAGCGCATCAGGGTCGACTTGCCCGCCCCGTTCGGCCCCAGCAGACCGAACATTCCGGTCGGAACGCTCAGCGAGACATCGTCCAGCGCGCGCGTTCCGTTGCCATAGACGTGGACAAGATTCTTCACCGACAGCATGCGACAGCCCTTTTTTTGGTCAAGGAAACTTGTCACGGCGATCGGCACGCCGCAAGTTACGATTACGTCAGGATAGCGGCGCGCGGGTCAGTCGGTAGCGTCCAGCCACCTCTTCGAACGCATCTTCGTCCGTCCGCCGGAAAGCCATGACGACCCCATCGTCGGCCCCCAGCAGCTGGAATCCGCCCTCGGTCGCCCGCCAGGATCTGGCCTTGGCGACGATCGGCAGACCGCAGTTTTCCGTCCGTGCTGGACGGACGCCCTCGACGATCAGGTTGGCCAGCGCCAGTTCGCATTGCGCCCCGCCGCCGACCTCGGTCAGCGCCCAGTATCCGGCGACCTGATCCACCGCCAGCACCGGCTCTTGAGGCTCTGACGACGCCGGCGGGGGGGCGCAGGCAGTCATCAGCAGGGTCGCGAGAACGGCGGCGGCTCGGAAGACGGGGTCATGTCGTCGGCTCCTCATGGCCCACCCTCGCCCCGCAGGATGGCCACCGCAAGGCCGATCAGCCGCCCTTCAGCTTCAAACGGAACGCATGCAGCAGGGGCTCGGTGTAGCCATTCGGCTGGGCCACGCCCTCGAACACAAGCGCCCGCGCCGCCTGATAGGCCAGGCTGGCCTCCGGCTCTGACGCCATTGGACGATACAGCGGGTCGCCCGCGTTCTGGGCATCGACCTTGGCGGCCATCCGAAGCAAGGCCGCCTCGACCTGCGCGTCGGTGCAGACCCCGTGCAACAGCCAGTTGGCGATGTGCTGCGAACTGATCCGCAGCGTCGCCCGATCTTCCATCAGGCCGATGTCGTGGATATCGGGCACCTTGGAGCACCCGACACCCTGGTCGATCCAGCGCACAACGTAGCCGAGGATGCCCTGGGCGTTGTTGTCGAGCTCGTCGGACACCACCTGCTCGGACCAGTCGGCACCCTGAGCCAGGGGCGGGGTGAGCAGATCCTCCAACCCCGGCGTCGGTCGCTGCGCCACCTCCTTCTGCACGGCGAAAACATCGACAGCGTGATAGTGCATGGCGTGAAGCGTCGCGGCCGTCGGGCTGGGCGTCCACGCGGTGTTGGCCCCGGTCTTCGGATGGCCGATCTTCTGCTCCAGCATGTCGGCCATGCGATCCGGTGCCGCCCACATGCCCTTGCCGATCTGGGCCCGCCCCGACAGGCCGCACGCCAGGCCGATCGCGACGTTGCGCGCCTCATAGGCCGCGATCCACTTCGAACTCTTGATGTCGGCCTTCCTGACCACCGGCCCCGCCTGCATGGCCGTATGGATTTCGTCGCCCGTGCGATCCAGAAAGCCGGTGTTGATGAAGACGATCCGGTCCCTGACCGCGTGGATGCAGGCCGCGAGGTTGGCCGAGGTGCGTCGTTCCTCGTCCATCACCCCGACCTTGATGGTGTGCCGCTCCAGTCCCAGCAGGTCCTCGACGGCGTCGAACAGCCGGTCGGTGAAGGCCGCTTCGTCCGGTCCATGCATCTTCGGCTTGACGATGTAGATCGACCCCGCCGTGGAGTTCCGGAACCGGCCGAGGCCTCCCAGGTCATACAGGCCGATCAGCGATGTCAGGATGGCGTCGAGCATCCCCTCGAACGCCTCCGAGCCGTCCGGCAGGCGGATAGCCGGATTGGTCATCAGGTGGCCGACGTTTCTGACGAACAACAACGACCGCCCCTTCAGCGTCCCGGTCGAGCCGTCGTCGGTGGTGTAGACCCGATCCGCCTCAAGCACCCGCTCCAGCGTCCGACCGCCCTTCTGGACGCTGGCCGACAGATCGCCCTTCATCAGGCCCAGCCAGTTGCGATAGGCGGCGGTCTTGTCGGCCGCATCGACCGCCGCGACCGAGTCCTCCAGATCGCAGATCGTCGACAGGGCCGATTCCAGGATCACATCGGCGATGCCCGCCGGGTCGGTCGCGCCCACCGGATGGTCCCGGTCGAACACCACCTCGATGTGCAGGCCGTTGTGGCGATAAAGGACGCCCTTCTCGGTGCGCCCGACGAACTGGTCCTGATGCTTCAGGGCGATGGCGTGGGAGAAGCTTTCGTCCACATCGGCCCAGGACACAGTCTCCAGCGGCACCGCCTCGTCAAGGAAGGCCTTGGCCCGCGCCACGACCCGCGCGCCCCGTTCGACATCGTAACGGCCCGCAGCCGGCAGATCGCCGAGGGCGTCGGTCCCATAGAGGGCGTCGTACAGGCTTCCCCACCGCGCGTTGGCGGCGTTCAACAGGAACCGCGCGTTCAGGATCGGGACCACCAGCTGCGGTCCGGCCAGTCGCGCCAGTTCGTCGTCCACCCGCTCCGTGCCGATCTGAAAGGGCGCGGGCTCGGGCACCAGATAGCCGATCTCGCGCAGGAAGGCGTCGGTCGCCCCGGCGTCGTGCGGCTGGCCCTTGCGCTCCGCATGCCAGGCGTCGATGCGCGACTGGAGGTCATCCCGCGTCGCCAGCAGCGCGCGGTTGTCGGGGGTGAACCGAGCGAAGATGTCCGCCACGCCCGCCCAGAAGCCTTCCGGCGTGATGCCGAGCCCCGGCAGGACCTCCGTCTCGACGAAGGCCGCCAGTTCGTCTGCGACCAGAAGGCCGGCGCGGTCGGTGTGGGCCATGGGACATCTCCGGCGGGAGCCGGGCTTGGGAGGCGGCTCGTAACAATGCGTGATCGCACTAGAGCGGTCGGCGGATGCGTCCGCAAGCCACCATCCACCTGACACCGGTGACATAGCCAGCCACCCGGCCTACCCTTCACTCACCGTGCACCCCGGCGACGGCCGGGGTCCAGCGCGGTCGCAGACGCCGGAATGCTCCCTGGCCTGAGGGCCGCTTCCGGCATCGCGTCTGGATCTGGAACCCGGCCTTCGCCGGGGTGCACGGAGGGTGTGATGCATGCTCAACGTCGGACAGTGATGGCGGGCCTGCTGCTGCCTATGCTCGCGGGATGGGCGCAGGGCGGGGCCGATCACCCCGTCGCTTCGACCGGCCATGGCCCGGTCCGCGGCTACCGCGACGGGCTGGTCACTGTGTTCAAGGGCGTTCGCTACGGTGCCGATACCGGGATCGGCCGGTTCCAGCCCCCGCGCCCTCCCCGCCCCTGGACCCAGACCGCCGACGCCTTCGACTATGGCTCCGCCAGCCCCCAGGGCGGCGCCGAGCCGAACCAGGACGAGGACTGCCTGTTCCTGAACGTCTGGACGCCCGCGCTCGACGACGGCCGGCGGCCGGTGATGGTCTACATCCACGGCGGCGGCTATTCGACCGGCTCGGGCTCCAGTCCGCTCTACGACGGCGCGCGGTTGGCCGGCCGAAACGACGTGGTGGTCGTCACTCTGAACCACCGGCTGAACGTGTTCGGATATGCCTATCTGGCGCGGCTGGCGGGCCCTGCCTTCGCCGACAGCGGCAATGCGGGCCAACTGGACCTGATCCTTGCCCTTCGGTGGGTCCGCGACAACATCGCGGCCTTCGGCGGCGATCCCGGACGCATCTTGGTCTTCGGCCAGTCGGGCGGTGGGGCCAAGATCGCGACCCTGATGGCCACGCCCGCCGCCGCCGGACTGTTCCACCGCGTCGCGACCATGAGCGGCCAGCAGGTCACCGCTTCGGGCCCCATGAACGCGACCCGCCGGGCCCTGGCCTGGCTCGAGGCGCTGGACCTGCCGCCCGAGCGCGCGGCCGAGGTCGCCACCCTGCCCGTCGACCGGCTGCTGCGCGCCACCGAGACCACCGATCCCGTCCTCGGCTACGGCTCCCTGTCGTTCGCCCCCGTGCTGGACGACCGCACCCTGACGCGCCACCCCTTCTATCCGGACGCTCCCGCCCAGTCGGCGCAAATCCCTATGATCATCGGCAACACCCGCGACGAGACCCGCGCCTTCCTCGGCGCCGATCCGGCGAACTTCAGCCTCGCCTGGGACGATCTGCCCGGCCGCATGACGATGGCCAACATGCGCATCGACGTCGCGCCTGAAGGGGTCGTCGCCGCCTACCGAGCGATGCATCCCGACTGGTCGCCGTCAGAGGTCTTCTTCGCCGCCACCACCGCCGCCCGCTCCTGGCGCGGGGCCGTCATAGAGGCCGAGGCCCGGGCGGCGTCCGGCAGCCCGGCCTGGGTCTATCAGCTGAACTGGACCAGCCCGATCGACGGTGGCCAACGCGGCGCGATGCACACCGACGACATTCCCCTGGCGCTCGATACCGTCGGCGCCCCCGGCAGCCGCGCCCAGGGTCCGCAGGCCCAGACGATGGCCGACATCCTGTCGGGGGCCTTCGTCGCCTTCGCCCGCACCGGCGATCCCAACCATGCCGGACTGCCGACCTGGGCCCCCTATGATCTGACCCGCCGCCAGACGATGATCATGGACGTCCCACCCCGGATGGAGGACGATCCGCGCGGCGACGAACGCCGCCTGTTCGCCCGCATTCCCTATGTCCAGCCAGGGACGTGATCTGCGGAGGGTCTTATGCTTGCGAAATATTGCCGAGCAACTGGAAGACCGTCTGATTCAAGACGGTCCGGTCCGCGTCGCCCAGGTGTCCCAGTCTTCCCGTGATCGAAGCCTTGCTGAAGGTGCCAATCACGAGCTTGAAGGCGGAAGGCTTCAGGAGCCCGGCAGTCCGCCAATCCGATATCAGCACGTCGCCTTCCATCAATGCTCGGTCGATCTTGCTGGTGATCGCCAGGAGAATGACGTCCGGACGCTGACGGTTGTAGTTTGCGGCACTGATCACCACGGCCGGGCGACGCTTGGCGGCCGACTGGTCGGTGAAGGGAAAGTCGACGACGACGACGTCGCCGAACTCAGAGATCATTGTAGATGTCGTCTTCTTCGTTATCCCACACCTTGGCGAAAGCGGGTTCGCTCGCTCGCAGGCAGTCGCGGACGAGAGCGCGGTGCTCTTCCTGAGCGCGGACGAAATCCACGAAAGTCATGATCTCGGCCACACGCTCGTCGGGCAGTTGGGCGATCTTTGCGATCAGGGTGTCTCGGACGATGTCGTTCATAGTCTCTGCTCTCTGGCCAAGACTACAGCAACTCGCCACGTCCGTCTCCCTCGCCTTGACTTCACCGTATTCGAAGCCCATGTGACCTCCGTCGCACCGTTGCGACCCCCGGTGCGCTCCAGCGCGTGTGGGTCTTCCTCCCAAGCGAAGACCTGACTGTAGCAGCGGCCGGCCCTCAAGATTCATTCGCTGCCCGGACACGCGGGGCGGCGCCCGATCAAGCCCGCGACCGCCACTCTGGCGATCCGTCGGGATTGGCGGCGCGCGGTCCTTTGGCGTCTCAGCCCGGCCGATGCGCGTCGCCGCATGCGAAAGACATCCGCTCCCATGAGCACCACCTTCGAATCCTTCGGCCTGAACAAGGCCCTTCTCCAGGCCCTCACCACCGAGGGCTACACCATCCCCACCCCGATCCAGGCCCAGGCCATCCCCTCGGTCATGACCGGCAAGGATCTGCTGGGCATCGCCCAGACCGGCACCGGCAAGACGGCGGCCTTCGCCCTGCCGATCCTGCATCGTCTGGCCGAGAACCGCGTCGCCCCCCTGCCGCGCACCACCCGCTGCCTGGTCCTGTCGCCGACGCGCGAACTGGCCAGCCAGATCGCCGACAGCTTCAAGGCCTATGGCAAACACCTCGGCTTCAAGGTCGCGGTCGTGTTCGGCGGCGTGAAATACGGCCCGCAGGAGCGCGCGCTCCAGGGCGGCCTCGACGTCCTGGTCGCCACCCCCGGCCGCCTGCTGGACCACATGCAGCAGAAGACGCTGGACCTGTCCTCGACCGAGATCTTCGTCCTGGACGAGGCCGACCAGATGCTGGACCTCGGCTTCGTCAAACCGATCCGCCAGATCGTCAGCCGCATCCCGGCCAAACGCCAGAACCTGTTCTTCTCGGCCACCATGCCGACCGAGATCGGCAAGCTGGCGGGCGAACTGCTGAAGGATCCCGTCAAGGTCCAGGTCACGCCGCAATCGACCACGGTCGAGCGCATCAACCAGTCGGTCGTCTATGTCGAACAGGGCCGCAAGCGCGCCCTGCTGACCGAGATGTTCTCGGACCCGAACTACACGCGCTGCCTGGTCTTCACCAAGACCAAGCACGGCGCCGACAAGGTCGCGGCCTATCTGGAGGCCGGCGGCGTTCAGGCCGGCGCGATCCACGGCAACAAGTCCCAGCCCCAGCGTGAACGCACCCTCGCCGCCTTCAAGGCCGGCAAGCTGCGCGTGCTGGTCGCCACCGACATCGCCGCGCGCGGCATCGACGTGGACGGCGTCTCCCACGTCGTGAACTTCGAACTGCCCTTCGTGCCCGAGGCCTATGTCCACCGCATCGGCCGGACCGCGCGGGCGGGCAAGGACGGCTCGGCCGTCAGCTTCGTCGCCGGCGACGAGATGAAGCTGCTGCGCGACATCGAGAAGGTCACGCGCCAGAAGATCCCCGCCAGCGACCGCCGCAACGACCCGGTCCTGGGTCGCCTCGACGCCTCGATCATGGCGGCCGGCGTCGGCAAGAAGGCCTCGATGCCCGACGACGACCGGGGTGAACGCCAGCAGCGCGGTCCCCGCAACCCGCGCCGCGACGGCGTCAAGCCCAGCCACGGCGGTCAACCGCACCGCGTGCGCGGTGGACGCGGCGGCCAGGGTCAGGGCTCCGGCCGGGGCGACGGCGGCGATCGTCCGATCTCCAACGTCGTGCCGTTCGATCCCCTCGCCGGCGACCGCGCCCGCTCGCGGCCGGTCGAGGCAGCCGCCACGGGCCCAGCCAAGGAGGGCGAGATCAAGCGCCGTCCGCGTCGCCGTCGTCCGTCCAACGGCGGCAAAGGCTACGTCGCCCGGGCCTGACGACCCGTTTCGTCTTTCACGAGATGGCCATCAGATCGCCGCCGTCGGATTATCCGGCGGCGGCGATTTCGTTTGCGTGAACTATCCCCCGACCAGGGCGACACCCGAAACGCAATCGACCCCGCGCACGAGGCGCGGGGTCGATCGTCGAGCCGTCTCTCAAGACTGAACTCAGCGGGCGTAGTCGTGGGCGATGGCCCAGTCGAACCAGTTGTCGACCACCGTGCCGGTCAACAGGATGCCGATGCCGCCGGTGAGCGTCGTCAGCACGGCGAACCACCAGGCCCAGCGATGGATGGACTCCATCGTGGCGTTGAAGCCCATGGTCCAGCGCCAGAACAGGGCCCCGCGCTCGGCGGCCGTTCCGCGGTCGGTGATCTGCTCGACCTCGCGCTCCGCGCCATAGCGGCTCGTGGCCAGAATGGTCGCGCCGTGCATGGCGAACAGCAGGGTCGAGCCATAGAGGAACACGATCGAGAGGGCGTGGAACGGGTTGTAGAACAGGTTGCCGTAGGTGATCGAGAAGGCTCCGGTCCAGTCCAGGTGCGGAAAGATTCCGAACGGCACGGCTTCGGACCAGCTGCCCATCATGATCGGGCGGATGAAGCCCAGCACGAGATACAGCCAGATCGCCGAGGCGAAGGCCCAGGTGGTGTGGGTGCCGAGACCCAGCGCCTTGGCCCGCTGGTAGCTGCGGATGCACCAGCTGATCAGCGACACCGTCAGGAAGAAGCCGGCGATCAGCCACCATCCGCCCTGGTTCAGCGGCGGCAGGATGTTCAGCCCCTGCTCCGGCGGCGGCGGATACAGCCCCAGCCACAGCAGCTGGCGAATGAACTCGAACGGGTTCCAGTTCACCTGGGCCAGCATGTTCAGGCCGATGATCTCGAAGGCCAGGAAGCCGGTCAGGAGAGACACGACCCCGGTCCAGCCCAGATGCATCGGGCCGATCTGGGCGTTGCCGATGGCGCCGATCCAGTGGACGAAGAAGGGCTTGCCGACGCGCTCGTCGTCTCGCTCGGTGGTGGGGGCGCCCATTTCGGCATGCCCGCGGACCTGAACCTGGGTGAAGATATTCTGATAGGCGTTCATTGTTCTCGCCCTCCCCTATTGCCAGATCGGCAGGTTGCGCCAGCCGTCCCACCATTCGGGCCAGCCCTTGTCCCAGAAGGGACCGCTGATGACGATGCAGATCGCGCTCCAGATCCCGGCCTGAAGCGCCAGGAACAGTCCGACCCGGTGAATGCCCAGGGTGCCGACCGAATAGCCGATGAAGTCGCGGAAGAAGGTGTCCTCGTGCTCGGGCTGGCGCACTTCCTTGCCGGGTCCCGGGTTGGCCGCGGCCAGCACCAGAGAGCCATGGAGCGCCAGCGCCATCGTCGTCGTGAAGAAGAAGGTCACGGCGATCATGTGCGCGGGATTGTAGTGAAAGTTCAGATACTGGTAGCCGACGTTCGACACCCAATCCAGGTGACTGAAGATGCCGTAGGGAAAGCCGTGTCCCCAGGCGCCCAGCAGGAACGGCCGGATCACGACCAGGCTGACATAGGCGAAGATGGCCACGCCGAAGGCGATCGGCACATGCAGGCCGATGCCCAGCTTGCGGCAGATCTCGACCTCCCGCAGCGCCCAGGAACAGAAGGCCCCGATGGCGCAGATGGTGACCAGCTGCCAGATGCCGCCTTCGCGCATCGGCGCGAGCGACAGGCCGTAGGCGATGTCGGGTGGATTGATCGAGATCAGCCACGGGTTCCAGGTGTCGCCCAGCGACGCCCCGTAGAAGATCAACGCTGTCCCCAGCGCGGCAAAGAAGGCGGTCGTGACGCCGAAGAAGCCGACGTAGAACGGACCCACCCAGAAATCGAACATGTCGCCGCCGATCAGGGTGCCACCCCTGATGCGGTATTTGCGCTCAAAACTCAGTAAGGCCATGACCGTCTCCGCCCGCTGTCCCGATCAACGCCGGGTTGGGCTCAAAATATCGGGGTCGCGACAGGCGGGATCGGATTGCTCCAGTCCCGCCCGCGCGCCGCATTCGCGGTTCCCGTCAGGGGGTGGCCGTAGCCGCCGCCGCGCGTTCTGCACCGTCGATCCAGTTGTACCGAGGCGAGCTGAGCAGGATGAAGTGGATCAGCAGAGCCAGAGTGAACAGGAAGACGGCGAGCGCCACGAGCGCCCTCCGGGGATCGAATAGGAGCCAAATTCTCCACATGACTGTAGTCCTCCATAGCCGGTGACCGGCTTTGTTGGCGACGACGGGTCAAAATGGCCCGCCGACAAAGTAAAGTGGAGACCTAGGCCCCCAACCAGGGACGCCAGTACCAGACCAGCACATGGGCCACGATCGCAATGACCGTGAACGCGATGAAGCTGGTCATGAAGAGGCCGTGGAATTCCTTGGCCGCCTCCGGCGTGAGTCCAGTCAAGGACCCCGTCGGTCTGTCATCAGGTAGATGAGACATCTCTCCTCCTTTCGTTGGAGCTAGTCCTCGGATGGGGGAAGATCCCCCGCCCGCTTCCGGCACCCGGACAAGCCGGACGACGGAACTTGGGTCCGATCAGGAGTGGCGATCGCGTCATGCGGCCCTCCCGCTCAGGACGATGGCGTTGGCGGCGATGAGGCGGTCGCGGGTGACCCGGTCCTCTCCG
This sequence comes from Brevundimonas aurifodinae, assembly GCF_040195595.1. NCBI lineage: Bacteria > Pseudomonadati > Pseudomonadota > Alphaproteobacteria > Caulobacterales > Caulobacteraceae > Brevundimonas > Brevundimonas aurifodinae. The sequence goes on along the minus strand of NZ_JBEGDD010000007.1, from coordinate 102,200 downwards.
GCCTGGCGGGCGGCGCGTTCGGCCGTGTCGCGCAGGCGCTTGGCCGCGGAAATTCTGACGATGATCGGTTGGGCCGCGACCAGCTTTTCCAGCTCGTCCGCCGCGGCGTCTTCCCAATACAGCTCGGCGTGCGGTCGGGCCAGGGTCGGTTCGACCTTGTCCATCTGCGACGCCAGCGGCAGCACGTTGAACAGGGCGTCGAACAGGGCGTTGCAGACTTCCTGCACCAGATAGGTGCAGCCGCCATAGCCCATGAAGGGCGTGCCCGTGTGCCGTCGGATCGCCGCGCCCGGGAAGGACGCCGGCACCCAGACCCCGGACGGTCCGTGGCCGCCGCCGCCCTGAGACGCCTCGGCCAGATAGATGCGCTCGTTGATGCTGCCGAACAGGACCAGCGGCTTGGTCTCGCGGACCAGGCGGCTGATCTCGGCGTTGTCGGTCTTGGTCCCGGCCACCCGCGCGATGGCGAACTGGCACGGCAGGCCCAGGTCGTCCTCCAGGAACTTGCGGACGCCGCGCGTATAGGTCTCGTTGGCGACGATGGCGAAGCTGGCGGTGGCGAAGAAGTCCTGGGTGACCGAGCGCCACAGGTCCCACAGCGGCTTGATCGTCGTGTGCTTCTCGCGCTCGATGAAGGGCTCGGGATCCAGCCCCGTCATCTCGCCCAGCCGGCGCAGGAACAGGGTGGTCGAGTCCAGCCCGATCGGCGCCTGCAGATAGGGCTTCTCCAGCGCCTCGCAGAGCCCGCGCCCGAACTCGCGGTACATGCAGATGTTGACCTCGGCGTCGGCCAGATTGCGGACATCGGCCAGGTGGCTACCCAGCGGGAAGGTCATGTTGACCTGACACCCGATGCCTTCGCACAGGCGCTGGATCTCGGCCACGTCCGAGGGCATGTTGAACACGCCGTACATCGGGCCGATCAGGTTGACGCGGGGCTTGTCCCCTTCCACCCGGTCACGCGGGCGCGGCATCTTCTTCGGGCCGAACTGGGTCCATAGCCAGGTCAGGGCGCGGTCGGCCGACTGCCACTGATCCTCGTCGATGGTGCGCGGCAGGAAGCGCTGGATGTTGGTGCCCTCGGGCGTCACGCCGCCGCCGATCATCTCGGCGATCGAGCCCGTGACGACGACGGAGGGCAGGTCCTTGTCCAGCGTCTGCCAGGCCCGCTTCATCGCGCCTTCGGTGCCGTGGCGACCCAGCTCGTCCTCGCCCAGACCGGTGACGACGATGGGCAGTTCATGCGGCGGCAGGCCGTCGGTGTAGTGCAGGATCGAGGTGACCGGCAGGTTCTCGCAGCCCACCGGACCGTCGATGATGACCTGCAGGCCCTTGATGGCGGTGAAGGCGTAGACCGCGCCCCAGTATCCACCGGCCCTGTCGTGGTCGAGAATGAGGGTCACGTTCCGACGTGCTCCTCGGCCTTGGCCGCGGCCGCGCGTTGTTTGGCGTAGCGGGCCTTGAACTCGGGACGCAGAACCGGCGTCTCGGACCAGATGCCCGAGGTCTCGCCGGAGCCCACGCCCTCGAAGAACTCGGTCATCCTGTCGAACCGGGCCTTGTTGCCGATGGCGGCGTTGATGACCTGGGCCAGCGAGCCCGTGCCCGCCGGTCCCATCAGAGGCCGGGCCGAGATGAGGTTGGTGAAATACAGCGCCGGGATCGACAACGACTTGGCGTGCTGGACCACCGGCGTCGTGCCGATGGCGAGGTCCGGCTTGATCGCGTCGACCGCCGACAGATCCTGTTCCAGCGAGGCGCGGTAGTTGACCGTGACGCCCTTGGCTTCCAGCCATTCGCGATCCGGGTCCGACCATTTGGTCTGCGGACAGGCCGTGCCGACGTACTCGACCTCCGCCCCGCTCTCGATCAGCAGGCGGGCGACGAGGAGCTCCGAGCCCTCATAGCCCGAGACCACGATCCGGCCCTTGATCGGGGTGGCGGCCAGGGCCGCGCCGATCGCGCCGACCATGGCGTTCTTGACGCCGTCGATCTGGCCTTGAGGAACATGACAGGCCTCGCCGATGGCCTGGAGCCAGGCGGCGGTGCCGTCGCGGCCGACCGGGGCCGAGCCGACGACCTTGCGGCCCGCCGCTTCGAACTCGCGCACGCTGGCGGTGTAGAAGGGGTGGATGGCGGCGACGACGGCGCAGTCCAGCGCAGCGTACAGCTCGCGCCATTCGCGGGTCGGGACCACAGGCCCGGCGGCCAGGCCCATCGGCTCCAGCATCCGCCCGATGATCATCGGATCAGCCGGGAACATTTCGCCCAGCAGGGTGACGGTCGGCTTGTCCGTGCGTTCCTTGGGCGCGGCGACGGGGCCGGCCTCGACCTCCTTGCGCGCATAGTTCAGCATGGCGCCGGCCAGCACGTCCTTGGCCTCGGCGTGGGTCGGGATGCCGAAGCCCGGCACGTCGATGCCGACGATGCGGACGCCGTTGATCTCTTTCGGCAGCAGCTGCAGCGGCACGCCCGATGCGGTCGGCACGCACAGATTGGTCACGACGATGGAGTCGTAGAGTTCCGGATCCGCCATATCGTGGACGGCGTCGCGGATGTCCTCGAACAGCTTGCCGGTGACCAGGCTCTCGGAGTTGAACGGCACATAGCCGACCGAGCGGCGCGCGCCGTAGAAATGGCTGGTGAAGGTCAGGCCGTAGACGCAGCAGGCCGACCCGCTGAGGATCGTCGCCGTCCGCCGCATCCGCAGCCCGACCCGCAACGATCCGAACGCCGGGCACATCGACTGCGGCTGGTCGTGCGGACCGACCGGATAGTCCTTGGCATAGCGGGCCAGGACCTCGGACTTGCCCGCGCGAGAGGCGGCGGCCTGGAGTTCGGCCTTGCCGCCATGGCAACCGCCGTCGGTCACGACGACCTCGCCCCCAACGCCGTCATCCTCGGGCGTGACCCGAGGATCGGACGTTCCGCTGCTCGCGCGATCGGGGTGAGGCACAGTCCGCCCACCGTCCGGCCCTCCGATCAAGTCGGAGGGTGACGGCGTTTTGGGAAAGGCGGGTCCGTCGGCCATGGAGATCAGACCGCCTCGTCGTAGATGACTTCGAGCGACTGTTTGGGCACATAGGACGCGCCGCGCATGTCGCTCTGGCTCGCCGGCACCAGCCGCACCTCGCCGCCCACCTGGTCGGGGCTGAACAGGCCCAGCAGCCCGTCCTGCGTCAGGGGCTTGGGATGCTGCGGCAAACTGTCGGTCACGGCCTGGGCCAGACCGGCGAACAGACTGCCCCACTCGCTGTCGGCGGTGCCGATGATCTGATAGTTGGCCGACTTCCTGCGGATGTCCTCGTTGGCCGGGATGGAGGCCAGGACCGGGATGTTCACGGCCTCGGCGAAGGCGGCGGCCTCGCCCGTGCCGTCGTCCTTGTTGATGATCATGCCGGCGACGCCGACGTTGCCGCCCAGCCGGCGGAAATACTCCACCGCCGAACAGACGTTGTTGGCGACGTAGAGCGACTGCAGGTCGTTGGACCCGACGACGATGACCTTCTGACACATGTCGCGCGCGATCGGCAGGCCGAAGCCCCCGCACACCACGTCGCCCAGGAAGTCGAGCAGGACGTAGTCGAAGCCCCAATCGTGGAAGCCCAGCTTTTCGAGCAGCTCGAAGCCGTGGATGATGCCGCGTCCGCCGCAACCGCGCCCGACCTCGGGCCCGCCCAGCTCCATGGCGAAGACGCCGTCACGCTGGAAACAGACATCCTCGATCTTGACCTCTTCACCGGTCAGCTTCTTGGCGGCGGAGGTGGCGATGATGGTGGGGCAGGATTTGCCGCCGAACAGCAGCGACGTCGTGTCGGACTTGGGATCGCAGCCGATCAGCAGCACCCGCTTGCCCTGCTGGGCCATCATGTAGCTCAGGTTCGACAGGGCGAAGGATTTGCCCGATCCGCCCTTGCCGTAGATGGCGATGATCTGGGTTTCCTTGGTGACCTCGCCGGTGTGGACGGGATCGGGCTCGACCGCGGCTTCGGCACGCAGGTGTTTGTGGGTAATCAGGGTCACGGTCACGCGCAGTTCCTCCAATCGAGGATCATCTTGAGACAGGCAGGGTCGCCGAAGGCGGTCGGATAGGCGTCGTTGGCCTCGGTCGCCGCCATCCGGTGGGTGATCAGGCCGTCCAGGCTCAGCGCGCCGGACTGGATCAGGGCGGTCACGCCGGCCACGTCCTCGGGCTTGAACTCGGCGGCGATGCGGAACCGCGCCTCCTTCATGAAGGCCATCGGAAAGGCGAAGGACAGACGCGCCTCATAGAAGCCGGCCAGGACGATCTCGCCACTGCGGGCCAGCCGCGCGACCAGGAAGTCCATCAGGTCCTCGGCGCCGGAGGCGTCGTAGATCGAACGATAGTCGCGGCGGTCGTCCGCATCAGGGTGGATGCCTACGCCGTTGCGACGCGCGGCGTTGGTCTCCCAGACGGTCGGCTTGTCGTGGCCCATCGCCTCGGTGATGCGCAGCAGAAGCCGCCCCAGGGTGCCGTAGCCGACGATCAGGTCGGGAGCCGTCCCGCCGACGATGGCGTGATAGGCCGTCGCTGCCAGCGACAGCAGGACCCCGTCGTCGTCCAATCCCTCTGGCAGGGTGACGGTGCGCGACGACGGCGTGATCAGGGTGCGGGCCGCGCCGCCGAACAGGCCGCGCGCGTCGATGAAGTGGGACGAGCCGGGGACGAACACCCGCTCGCCGATTCTGGATCGCGCGTCGGCACCGGCGTCCACGACTCGGCCGATCGACTCATAGCCAGGCACCAGGGGATAACCGAGCCCGGGGAAATGCGGCATGCGGCCGTCCCACAGCAGGCGTTCGGTGCCGGTCGAGATTCCGCTGACGTCCACCTGGACGACCACGTCGTCGGGACCGGCCGGCTTCAGGTCGAGCCGGCGGAGCGCCAGTCGGCGGGGCTCCTCCAATACGACGGCTAAAGTGTCCATCTCAGTGCCTCGGGAGGCCGGACCACGATAGGCACCCTCCCGACTGTCAGCTTAGATTGACAGTTAGGGTTGTCAAACTTTGATTACACATTTGAGCGTCAAGCGCGGGCGACAATCAGGCTGGCGATCATCGGCATCGCGGTTGGAATGCGGCGGGCGCTGACGAATCCGGCCTGTTCGCACATCGCGATTATTTCTCGCGCCGGGCGAGGACGGCCCGAGCCCATGGCCAGCAGATAGATGCCGAAATAGGCGTCCCCCACCCTCTCCGCGCCGTGCTCCTGCGCCATCGGTTCTCCGATGATCAGCACGGCACCGGGTTCGAGCGCCCGTCGAATCGCGTGGAGAATCTCCAGCGCAGGCCCGTCGTCATGGTCGTGAAGCACGCGGATCAGGCTGACGATGTCTGCCCCGCCCGGAAGGGCGTCCCGGAACACATCGCCGCCGGTCGCATGGAGTTGCAGCCCCTCGGCCGCGAACCTCGCCCGGGCCCGCTCGGCCACGGCGGGCAGGTCGAACAGCATCCGCTCGACGTCCGGTGCCCGCGCCGCCACGGCCCGCAGGAAGGTCCCCTCTCCGCCCCCGACGTCCAGCAGCCGCCGGTGTCCACCCATGGGATAGGCGTCCAGAACCTGTGCGGCGACCATCGCCTGAGAGGCCGTCATCAGGCCGGAGTAGGCCCCCGCCGCTTTGGCGTCGGGGGGCCCGCCCTCGGCATAGGTCCAGTAGGCCGCCAGTGCCCCGCCCCCACCCCCGCGCCTCAACAGGGCCAGCGGGTCCGCGAGGTCGGCATACAGCAGGGCATGATGGTCGATCATAGCCGCAACCCCCGGAGCACCGAGCAGGGCCGCCCCCTCCACCCCAAGCGCCCATCGGTCGGGCCCGGCCGATTCGGCCAGCTTCAGCGCCGCCGCCGCGCGGAGCAGCCGCAGTGCGCCGTCGCGGTCCAGGTCCAGATGCGCGGCCAGGTCGCCGACCTCGGCGGGCCCTGCCGCCAACCGTTCCAGCAATCCGGACCGAACGCAGGCGTGGGCGATCTGCGAATAGACGAAGCCCGCCGTCAGATCGAACAGCGCCTGGGCCCGCCGACGCGCCACCGGACGGGTCAGCGGGAACCGTGCCGCCCACCGCTGGAAGCCCGGCGAGCCGATCAGCGCATTGCGCCAGCCACGCCAGCGGTCGGCAAGGGTCATGAACGGGGTCGCCGGGTCATTGTCGCACGAGGGTGGATTTCACTTGTGTCAATCTGACTGGACACCTTTAGTGTCACTTGGACAAGACGCGAAAGGCGCGCCATGCCGCGTGAGCGGGTCGTTATCGTCGGAGCCGGGATCGGCGGTCTGTCCGCCGCCGTCGATCTGTGCGCGCGGGGCATGGACGTCACGGTGGTGGAGAAGACCGCGACGGCCGGCGGAAAACTGTCCGAAATCCATACGGACGGCGTCGGCATCGATTCCGGCCCGACGGTCTTCACCATGCGCTGGGTCTTCGACGCCCTGTTCGACGCGGCGGGGGCATCCCTGGACGACAGCCTGACCGTTCGCCGCGCGGACACCCTGGCGCGTCACAGCTGGCCCGACGGCTCGACCTTCGATCTGTTCGCCGATCTCGATCGCTCGGCCGAGGCCGTGGGCGACCTGTCGGGCGCGGACGAGGCCCGGCGGTTTCGCGCCTTCGCCGCCCGGGCCGCCAGGATCTACCAGGTGCTGGAACGCCCCTTCATCCAGCGGTCCAGGCCCTCCATCGCCGGGCTGACGCTGGACATCGGCCTGCACCGGCCGCTGGATCAGTGGTCGATCATGCCCTACCGCTCGCTGTGGTCCGAGCTGGGCTCCTATTTCCGCGACCCGCGCCTGCGCCAGCTGTTCGGCCGCTACGCCACCTACGCCGGCTGCTCGCCGTTCAAGAGCCCGGCGACCCTGATGCTGATCGCCCATGTCGAGCAGCAGGGCGTCTGGCTGGTCGAGGGGGGCATGCAGCGCATCCCCGAGGCCCTGACCGGCCTGATTCGAAGCCTTGGGGGCACCGTCCGGACCGGCGAGCCCTGCTCCGAGATCACCGTCGACCGTGGCGGGGCATCCGGCGTCGTCCTCGCGTCCGGCGAACGGATCGAGGCCGAGACCGTCGTCGTAAATGCCGACCCCTCGGCCGTCGCTCAGGGCCGGTTCGGCACGCAGGCCGCCCGCGCCGTCACGGCCACGCCGCCGCGCGCCCGATCGCTGTCGGCCCTGACCTTCGCCTTCACCGCCGACACCGCGACGGCACCGTTGGTCCGGCACAACCTGTTCTTCTCACCCGACTACGTCGCCGAGTTCGATGCGCTCCACGCAGGGCGGATGCCCGAAATCCCGACCGTCTACGTCTGCGCCCAGGATCGGGCCGACGACGACGGGCCACCCCTCAGCGAAGGGGCCGAGCGCTTCTTCGCCATCGCCAACGCGCCGCCCGATGGCGACGTCCACACCTGGTCGCAAGAGGAGATCGACACATGTCGCTCGCGCGCCTTCGAATCGATCCGCCGCTGCGGCCTCAGCCTGGACCCCAGGCCGTCGTCGATGGTGGCCACGACGCCCGACGCCTTCGAGAGGCGCTTTCCGGGGACGGGTGGCGCGCTCTACGGGAGGGCGGGGCACGGCTGGGACGGGGCCTTCAGACGGCCCGGAGCCCGTACGCGGATGCCGGGACTTTATCTCTGCGGCGGGGGGACACACCCTGGAGCGGGCGTGCCGATGGCGGCTCTGTCGGGGCGGCAAGCGGCCTCGGCCGTCATGGCGGACCGCGCTTCGATCAGGCGGTCGGCCCCGGTGGCTATGGCTGGTGGTATGTCGATGCCCTCTCGGACGACGGCCGCTTCGGCCTGACCATCATCGCCTTCGTCGGCAGCGTCTTCTCGCCCTGGTACGCCTGGTCGGGACGACAGCGGCCCGAAGATCACTGCGCCCTCAACATCGCCTTCTATGGTCCCGGCTGCGACCGCTGGGCCATGACCGAACGTCCCAAGGGCCAGGTCTGGCGCGACGCCGAGAGCCTGAGCATCGGACCCAGCAGCGTGCGCTGGGACGGCGACGACCTGGTCATCCGTTTCGACGAGATCACCGCCCCCGTTCCCCCCATGCCGATGATCCCGCAGGGCTTGCGCGGCGTCGTCCGGGTCAAGCCACGCGCCATCAACACCATCGCCTTCCCGCTGGATGCCCAGGGCAAGCATGTCTGGCGCCCGATCGCGCCCCGCGCCCGGATCGAGGTCACCCTGGACGACCCGGCCCTGTCGTGGACCGGCGAGGGCTATCTGGACACCAATGCGGGGACCGAGCCGCTCGAGGACGCCTTCGAGGTCTGGGACTGGTCGCGCGCCCATGTGAAGGACGACAGCGCCGTCCTGTATGACCTGAAGCGCAAGGACGGCTCGGCGCTCAGTCTCGCGCTTCGCTTCGACAGGCACGGCGTGCCGGAAACCTTCGCGCCGCCACCGCATGTCCCCCTGCCCCCGACCCTCTGGCGGATGCCGCGTCACACGCGAGCCGACGAAGGGCACCGGGCGACCCTGCAAAGAACCTGGGAGGACACGCCCTTCTATTCGCGATCCACCCTGTCGACCCACCTTTTGGGAGAGCCGTGCCAGGCCGTGCACGAAAGCCTGTCACTGGGGCGGCTGAGATCGCCCTTTGTCCGGGCCATGCTCCCCTTCCGCATGCCGCGCTCGCTCCGCTGAGGCCTCGCGGTCGCGCTTCTGCGAACGACGCGTCGAGATCAGCTCCCAGATGGCCCAGGCCAGGATCAGGCCGAAGACCAGGATCATCTCGACCACGAAGACCTGCTGTCCGCTCAGCATGGTGGCGTCTCCCCTCATCTGACCAACTTTTTCCGCTCATCCCCGCGAAAGCTGAGCTCCCAAAGCACTGGGTCCCCGCTTTCGCGGGGATGAGCGGAAAGGGAAAACTCAGCCTACTCGCTCTGTACCCGTCAGAAGCCCATGCCTGTCCGCCACATCCTCGATCACCGCCGCCACCAGATCGGGCCGTTCCTCATGCGCCAGATGGCCGAGGCCCGAGAGAGCTACGAGCCGGGCGGTGGGCAGGGATGCACGCACCTCGTCCGCCACCGACGGCGGGACCGCCTGATCCCGGCTGCCGACCACCAGCGTCAGTTCGGCCTGCAATCCCGGCAAGCTGCCCAGCATGTCGGAGATGTTCCAGCTCCCCATCATGCCCAGGGTCCCGGCGACATGCCCGGGCTTTCGCAGCAGGCGGCCATAGAGCTCGACGCCCCGGTCATCGATGACCGAGCCGGTGCCCCGGATCAGCCGCGCGACCCGTCCCGGATCGCGCGCCGCCTGGGCGAACAGATGCACCGCCAGCGGATTGACGAACAACCCCATGGCCAGACCCCGGAACAGCGGAGCCACCGCCCCGGCGAAGGGCTGCAGCGCGCCGTTGATCGCCACCACTGGCGCCTCGCCGAATCGTCCGTCCAGCGACATCCGCAGGGCGATCGCGGCACCCGCCGAATGGGCCACCACCGCCGCCGGTCGAAGCTGCAAGACCTCCAGCAACTGAGCCGTACGCCGGGCCATGTCCCACAGCGACAGCCGGTTGTCGGGCGGCATGGCGGTGAAGCCGTGGCCAGGAAGATCCGGGGCGACCACCGTGAATCGCTCCGTCAGTGCGGGCATCAGGTCGCGCCAGCTGTGCGTCGCCGCGCCCGCTCCGTGCAGCATCAACACCACCGGACCCTCACCGGCGACCTGGACATGCCAGCGCATGTCGCCGGCCATGACGAAACGACTGGCCTCGCGGTTGGGCCAGTCGCGCCCCTCGACGTCCCACTCCGGCCGCTCACCCATAGCTTGGCCTTCGGAACGATCGCGACGCGGGCGTCATTGAATCCCCCATCAACCCAAGACCAGCCCGAAGGAGGCTGAACCCATGGACTCCGGTGAACTCATTCCCTCGCTCGCCCTGATGACCCTGCTTGTCGTCCTGGCCTTGGCTGTGGTCGGCTTCGTATTGTTCAAGCGAAAGCGCGCCAACCGCCACCCGATGGACCAGCGTCCCGACGATACGATCGCCAAGGTTCGGGTCGACGATCCTCGCTAGGCTCATCGCTCAGACCTCCAGCGCCTTGACCAGGTCGCGGACCCGCTCCGCCTCGACATAGGGCAGGGAGGCGAAGTTCGCGCCCATCGCTTCGGCCAGTTTCGCGCCGTCGCCTCGCGGGCGGGGCGACACGTCGATGAGCGCGGCCGACAGCCCTGCCGCGCGGATGCGGCGGCACGCCGTCAGGGCGTCCTGCTCGGCCCGGGTGCGGAACGCCCCACCGTCCAGCGCGATGTTGCCGCGTCCATCGGTCATGACGACCAGCAGCGGCGTCCGCCCCTTTGCGCGCTCGCCCAACGCTAGCGACGCCGCCGTTTCCAAAGCCGAGGCCAGCGGCGTGGTCCCGCCCCCCGCCAGAGCGGCGAGTTCGCGCCTGGCCCGCGCCAGCGACCGCGTGGGGGGCAGCAAGATCTCGGCCGCCTCCTTTCGAAACGCGATCAGCGCCACCTGCGTCCGCCGCACATAGGCCTCGGCCAGCAGTAGCTCGACCGCCCCCTTGGTCTCGGCCAGCCGCTGCAGGGCCGCGGAACCCGAGGCGTCCACCACGAAGATCACCGTCGTCTCGGCGCGCTGCTCGAAGCGGCGGATGCGGAAGTCGTCGCGCCGGACCCGGAGGGGGCCTCGGCCCGCGCCTGGTTCCTGGCCACGCAGCCTTTGCCACGGCGCGGCGGTCTTCAGGGTTTCCACCAGATCAAGCGAAGAGGCCCCGTCCGGCCGACCCGGCCGCGATCCGATCCGCCGCCCGCGTCTGGCCGCCGGCAGTTTCGCCCCCGTTGGTCCCGACCGCGTCGGCGCGCCCCGGATCGTCTGGCCCGACGCGGCCCACATGGCTTCCAGCCCCTCGGGCAGGGCCGCGCGCGCCGCCTCCAGCACGAGATCGTCCAGTTCGCCGGGTTGCATCTCCGGCGCATCCGCGTCGGGGTCGGGATCGAGATCGTCGCCCGTGTCCGCCTCCGCCTCGTCGGGCTCGCGCTCCGGCTCGGCGGTGTCCTCGTCCGGCGCGGGCCGGGGCGGCAGGCGCGTGGCGCGGGGGCTCAGCACCAGCCGGGCGGCTGTCGACAGATCCTCGGCCTGGATGGCGTCGCGGCCCTCGAGCGCCGCCAGGGCCCAGGCGGCGCGCAGGGTCAGAAGCGGGGCCCGCACCGAGGCGATGCCCAGGGCCTCCGCCGCCGCGCAGACGGCGTGGATCGCCGCCTCGTCCGGGGCCGCGACCTGCGCGAGGTCCGCCCGCGCCTCGGCGATGTCGTCGGGCGTCGCGCTGATCGGCAGGGCCTCGCGCCAGCCGACGCCGTCCAGATCCAGCCGAAACGCCAGCCGCTCCAGCAGGGCCTCGGGCGGGCATTCGTCCTCCAGCCCCTCGTCCAGGGCGACCAGGACGAACCGGGTCGACGTGCGCTCCGACGCCCCGTCGCGCTCGATGCGTACCGCGCCCTCGTCGATCGCCGCGGTCAGCCGGGCGGCGACTGCACCGTCCAGTCGCTCGGCCATGGGCACGATCAGGACGCCACCGTCCGCCTCGGCCAGCAGGCCTCGCTGAAGCACCCGCGTGCCCGTTCCCAGCGCCGCCGCCAGATCGAGGCCGCCCAGCAGCCGGTCGTCACCGATGCGGGGCGGCAGCCGCCGCCACGGTGTCTGATCCGAATGAAGGCCTTTCAGTCCCGCGATCCAGGCGTCGCGGACCGGCCCCGGTCCGGCGCGGACGGCCGCCCCGCCCAGCTCCGGATCGACCGCCAGCAGCGCCGCCGCCAGCATCGCGTCGGCCCAGACCTGCGCGGTATCCGTCATGCCGCGAGCAGGTCGTCCATGGCCCGCTCAATCCGGCTGGTGCCCGCCTGATCGTCCAGCGGCCCCCGCCGGAGCCGGTGACGCAGGGCCATGGGCGCGATCCGGCGCAGGTCGGTCTCGGTGACCGTGTCTCGCCCCTCGAACGCCGCCATCGCGCGCGAAGCGCGCAGCAGGGTCAGCTCGCCCCTCAGACCATCGGCCCCGACCGCCATGCACAGCCGCGACCCTGTCTCCAGGACCGCATCGGGCACGGTGACGGCGTCCAGCATGGCCTGCGCCGCAGCGACCTTCTTTCTCACCGCCGCGTCCTTGGATTTCCAGGTCTTGGCGAAGCCCGCCGGGTCGCGGTCGAAGGCGTCGCGCCGCTTCACCACCTCGATCCGCTCGGCCAGGGTCTCGGGGGTGCGAACCTCGACCGAGAGACCGAACCGGTCCAGCAGCTGAGGTCGCAACTCGCCTTCCTCGGGGTTGCCGCTCCCGACCAGCACGAAGCGCGCGGGATGGCGCACGCTCAGGCCCTCGCGCTCGACGACGTTCTCGCCCGACTGGGCGACGTCGAGCAGGAGGTCAACCAGGTGGTCTTCCAGCAGATTGACCTCGTCGATGTAGAGAAAGCCGCGGTTGGCCCGCGCCAGCAGCCCCGGCTCGAACGCCTTTTCGCCCAAGGTCAGCGCCTTCTCGAGGTCCAGCGCGCCGACGACCCGATCCTCGGTGGCGCCCAACGGCAGATCGACGACCGGCGCGGGGGTCTGGCCGGGGCCCTCGTGGCGGCAGACGCCCGCGCAGGCCGAAGACGGCGCGTCGGGCTCGCAGTTGAAGCGGCATCCGGCGATCACAGGCAGGGCGGGCAGCAGCGCCGCCAGCCCCCGCACCGCCGTCGTCTTGCCCGAGCCCCGATCGCCGAAGACCATGACCCCGCCCAGGGTCCGGTCCACGGCCGCCAGCAGCAGGGCCAGCTTCATGTCCGTCTGGCCCACGATGGCCGAGAAGGGAAAGACGACGCGCATGAGTGTCCAATCTGTTGGACAGCGACGGTCACACCATTGACGGTTCGGGTCAACGCGTCGCGGGCTCGATGATCGGCGTCATTTGAACTCGGGCCTCGGTCGTGCCTATCGTCCCGCTTGGGCCAAGGGTCCCCGGAGAGGCGCGCATGGCCAAGGCGACCAACACCAGCTGGCGTTTCCATCCCCAGCGCGACGCCCTGCTGGCCGAGGCGCATGCCCGCCCCTTCACGCCCCTGACCGGTCCCGCCCTGGTGACCCGAATCGCCACCCTGTCCGGCCAGACGGGCGAGGCGGCCGACCGCCAGCACATGGCGACCCTGTGCCGCCGTCTGGGTCAGCCCGAACCCGGTGCCGATGCCCGCTGGGCGGTGGTGGACGGCGGGTCGTGGCGATTGCGCTGGGAACGGCATACCGAACTGTCCACCTGGACGGGCTTTCGCACACCGACGGGCGGCACGCCCTTCGAGGAGACCGCCCTCGACCTCGTGCCCCAGGATTGGCTGTCGGAGTTCCCGGGCGAGGTCCTGGTGGCGACACGACTGGAAGTCTGGCCCGCCGTGGACGAGAAGGCCGCCTCGGCCATGTTCGGGGTCGAGGTCGTCGGAGCGCGGCTGTCGGACGGCGCGGCCATCGCCCTGACGGACTTCCGGCCCGATGGCCGGGGCATGACGCGGCTGCTGATGCTGGCCCACGCTGGCGACGCCTCCCAGACCGGGCGCATGGCCCAGAGCCTGCTGGAGATCGAAACCTACCGGATGCTCGCGCTGCTGGCCTTCCCCGTCGCGGGCCAGGCCGGCCGGGAATTGTCGGCGATCGAGGCGAGGGCGGCGCAGCTGGCCGAAAAACTGACCGAGCAGGCGGACCCGGAAGCCGACCGGCGTCTGCTGGATGAACTGTCGACCCTGGCGGGAGAAACCGAGGCCCTGATCGGCCGCACGACCTTTCGTTTCGATGCAGCGGTCGCCTACCACCGCATCGTGCGCGAGCGCATCGACATGCTGCGCGAGGACCATATCAACGGCCTGCTGACGCTGGGCGAGTTCATGCAGCGTCGTCTCGATCCCGCGATGCGCACCTGCGACGCCGTGGCCGAGCGGCAGAGGGCCGCGATCCGCCGGATCGCCCGCATGGCCCAGATGCTGAACACGCGGGTCGAGGTCGCCGCCGAAGCGACCAGCGCGGCCCTGCTGGCCTCGATGGACAAACGCGCCGGGGCCTCGCTGAAGCTGCAACAGACGGTCGAGGGCCTGTCGACCGCCGCGATCGCCTACTATGCCGTGGGGCTGCTCGGCTTCCCCCTGAAAGCCATCGAAAAGGCCTGGCGCGGCTTCGACGCCACGGTCGCGACGGGCATCATCGCGCCGCTCGTGGTGCTCGGCGTCTGGATGTGGTTGCGAACCTTCCGCAAGAAGGTCACCGGCGACGACCACTGACCTAAATGTCGCGGCGTTTTGCGGAGCTTAGAGCCCGGCGCCGCAGTTGACAGTCAAAGCGCCGGGTCTAAGGTCCGCTCAACTCGATTATCCTTGGGAGGCTGCGGGTATGCGTAAATTCGGTATCATGGGTGTCGTCGCTTCGGCCGCCCTTCTCGGCCTCGCGGCCTGCGGCGGTGGTGGCGAAGAAGCCGAGGCCCCGGCCGCCCCCGCCGCTGAAGCTCCCGCTGCCGAAGCGCCGGCCGCTCCGGCCGCTGAACCCGCTGCGGCCCCTGCCGCTCCGGCCGCCGGCGCGACCCTGCAGGTGGCCGGTCTGACGGGCGACGCCGCCGCCGGTCAGCGCATTTTCGGCCAGTGCCGCACCTGCCACGTCGTCGAGCCGGGCGTGAACCGCGTCGGTCCGTCGCTGCATGGCGTCGTCGGCCGCGAAGCCGGCACGGTGCCCGGCTACACCTACTCTGCCGCCAACCTGGCCAGCGACGCGGTGTGGGACGAGCAGACCCTGTTCACCTACCTGGAAAATCCGCGCGGCTTCATGCCCGGCACCAAGATGGCCTTCGTCGGCCTGCGCGACCCGCAGCAGCGCGCCGACGTCATCGCCTATCTCAAGACCCAGGCCTGATCGCTTCGATCGGCTGAAGGATCAAAGGCCCCGGCGGAAACGCCGGGGCCTTTTTCTATGTCCGGGTCTCAAGCCTTCGCCTCAGGTCCAGCAGGTGAAGCGGAAACGAGGCCAGGAGCGCCAGGCTTATCCACCACCAGTCGGCCCCGACCAGGGCCGCGCGCACGCCGAGCAGAATGAAGACGCCGGGCCCGAGCACAAGCAGGGTCGCCCAGAGCGACATGCGACGCGTGCCGATCAGCCAGGCCGCCTCCAGAGCGATGACGACCAGCACCACGTCGACCGCGTGACCGCTGGCGAAGAAGGCCTGCATGGGATCAGGCCGGGCGCAGGCCCAGCAGGTGACCCATGTCCTTGAAGAAGATGCGGGCGTGGGCGGCGGGCTTCGCCTTGACCAGCTCCTTGTTCATATAGGCCTGCCAGGTCAGTTCCTGGATGTCGGGGTCGTCGCACAGGGCGACGAACCGTTCGCGGCGCTTGTCGGAGCGGTACCAGAAATGCTGCATGATCCCGAGCACCATGAAGACCTTGCCATGGGCCTTCATGAACCGCTTGCGCGCCGTCTTCAGCTCACGGACGTCGCCGGTGGCCAGCGTCGCCTCGACGGCCTCGGCGGCCAGACGGCCCCCTTCCATCGCATAGTAGATGCCTTCGCCCGAGGCCGGGGCCACCACGCCGGCCGCGTCTCCGGCCAGCACGACATCCCGGCCGTTGTCCCACCGCTTCATGGGCTTGAGCGGGATGGGGGCCCCTTCGGTCCGGACGGTCTCGCAGCCTTCCAGCCCCGCGACCTTGCGCAGCGCCGTCACCGCCGTTCGCAGCGAGAAGCCCTTCTGCATGGAGCCGACGCCGATCGAGGCGGTCTCGCCGTGCGGGAAGATCCAGGCGTAGAAGTCAGGCGACAGATTGCCCTGATACCAGACATCGCAGCGCTGGGCCTCGAAGTCGGCTGCGCCCGCCGCCGGGGCCTTGATGATCTCATGATAGGCGAAGACATAGCGCTGCCTGTCCGCGCCCTTGACCTGCTGGGCCGCGACGTTGGAACGCGCGCCGTCCGCGCCGATGACGGTCCTGGCGCGCACGGCGATGGGGGGCGCGTCCTTGTCGGCACCCTGCGTTCGATAGAGCACAAGGGCCGAGCCATCGGCCTCGCGCTCGATCGCCGTGAACGTCCCCGACCGGCGCTGGGCCCCAGCGGCCTCCGCACGGTTCCGCAACCACTCGTCGAAGCTCTCGCGGTTGACCATGCCGACATAGCCGCCCTCGATGGGCATGCGGACGCGTTTGTCGGATGGCGCGATCATCCGGGCCTCGGACGCCTTGGCGCAGATCAGGCTGTCGGGGATGTCGAAGTCCTTGATCAGCCGCGGGGGAATGGCGCCGCCGCACGGCTTGATGCGGCCCTGCCGGTCCAGCAGCAGCACCGTGCGGCCCTGGCTGGCCAGATGCCGGGCCGCGGTGGAGCCGGAGGGCCCGCCGCCGACCACCACGCAGTCAAAGGTTTCGGCGACGACGCCGAGTTCAGGCCTGGACATGACGGGCTCCCGCATGGGGTGAGGCGGCGGGCAAGTCGCTGCTCTGGGCAGGTGCGCCGATCCGCGAGGCGATGATGGCCGAGGCCAGGAACAGCCCGGCCTCCAGAATGAAGACGAGACCGAAGGCGGGCGCGTCGGCCCCCATCAGGCCGCGCCCGATGTCGACGCCGAGGGCCCCCAGGAACCCTCCGGCCGCGAAGCCCATGGCCTGGGCCGCGCCCCAGACGCCCATGCGGATGCCCTCGCGGGGCCCTCCCCCTTCGCCGGCCAGCCCCATCATGGAGCCGATGGCGGCGACGGCGAACATGCCGTTGAAGAAGCCGAGGCCAAACACCGTCGGCAAAAGCGGCCAGGCGGGTCCCACGGCGGCGGCGGCGGCCAGAAGACCCAGCATCGCGGCCGAACCCACGCAGCCCGCCATGGTCCAGCCACGCATCCAGCCTCGCCCCTTGCCGCCGATGAATCCACCGAGCGCGCCCACCAGCACCATGCCCAGCAGAACGCCGCCGTTCTGGACCCCCGACATCTGGGTCGACTGGCCGGGCGTCATGGCGAACACCAGCCCGGCGAAGGGCTCCAGGATCAGCTCCTGGGCGCTGTAGGCGATCATCGAGACCAGCACGAAGATGGCGAACAGTCGGGCCTTGGGATCGGCGAGGGTCTGTTTCAGGGCCTCGGAGAAGGGAACACGGGCCTCGGTAGCCGCCGCAGACGCGGTCGCCGGGCCCTCGATGCCGAGCACCGCGACGAGCGTCACGACAAAGGCGATCAGGGCGACGCCACTGGCCACCATGGCCAGCCGCTGCATGGAAAAGGGATCGAGCAGCCCCCCGCCGATCCCGGCGGTCAGGACGATGCCCACGATCATCATGATCCAGGTGATGGCCGCCGCCGCCGGGCGCCGGCTGGGCGTCACCCGCGTGGCCAGCAGCGCCAGCAGCGACGTGCCCGCCGCGCCGACACCCGCCCCGATCATGGAAAAGGCGAGGATGGCCAGGATGATGCCCGCGAACGTGGACGACGCCATCAGGGCCGTGGCGTTGGTGGCCAGCAGCGCCCCCATGGCCAGGACCCCCATGCCGCCGATGATCCAGGGCGTGCGCCGGCGTCCCATGTCCGAGCCGTGGCCCCAGCGAGGCCGCGACAGCTGGACGACATAGTGCCAGGCCACCAGCGCCGCCGGCAGGGCGACGGGCAGGGCCAGCTCCACCGCCATGACCCGGTTCAGCGTCGAGGTGGTCAAGACCACGATCGAGCCCAGCGCGCTCTGCACCAGGCCAAGCCGGATGATCCCCAGCCAGCCGAGGCCCGCTGCGGCAGGGTTCGGGCGGTCCATCACGAAGCTCCGGAAAGGCTCGACACCGCGAAGGCCGAGACCATCATGCCGATGACGTAAAGTGTGGTTCCCGTGGCGTTGTACCAGGGCGTCAGATCCCTGGGCCGGCCCAGCAGCCGGGCCATAAGGCCGAACTGGATGGCCAGCAGGACGCCGACCGCCAGCCCGTGCCAGGGCCGGTCCCAGGCGACGAACAGCAGGGTGACCACCAGAACCTGGGGCGCGGCCATGACGGCGCAGGCGATGCGGGCCGCGCTGTCGACGCCGAGTTCGGCCGGCAGGGACTTGAGGCCCAGCCGCCGGTCGCCCTCGACCGCCTTGAAGTCGTTCAGGACCATGATGCCGTAGGCGCCGAAGCTGTAGAGGGCCGCGAGGATCAGGACGGGCGCGCCCGGCAGGGCTCCGGCCATGACCGCCGCCCCCGTGAACCAGGTCAGGCCTTCATAGGAAAACGCCACGGCGAAGGGTCCGGCGACGCCCGAGACCTTCAGCCGCAGCGGCGGGGCGGAATAGGCCCAGGCAAAGACGAGCCCCAGCGTCGTCGCGGCGAAGACCCAGGGTCCGGTCAGGGCCGCGACGACCAGCGACAGGGCGGTCCAGACGATGGCGATCCACAGACCCCAGCGTCCCGGGATGCGTCCCGACGGGATGGGTCTGGCCGGCTCGTTGATGGCGTCGACGTGGCGGTCGAACCAGTCGTTGACCGCCTGACTGGTGGCGCAGACCAGCGGCCCGGTCAGGGCGACCCCGGCGATCAGGAAGGGCCAGCGGCCCTCGAACGACGCGCCCGACGAGACCACCCCGCACAGGAAGGCCCACATCGGCGGGAACCAGGTGATGGGCTTGAACAGCTCCAGCACGGCCGCCGGAGACGGCACGGTCCGGGAGGGCGCGGCAGGCGACGGCAAGGGGATCGTCCTGTCCATGGCGAACGGTAGGATTGGACAGGGGGAAGTGTCAATCTGGATTGACACTTCTTCGCCTCCGAAGAGCGGGAGTCGCCCCTAACGCGTGGGAGTGACTCTCACTTCTCTCATTCCGGTCGAATCGTTGACCGCAGGACACCGGAACATAGAGTGCCGATGCGTCGAAATCGGTCGCAGGCTCGCAGGCGTGCGCGCTCTCTCAGGGGTGCGTGGGCGCCGCGACAAGCCAGACGTATCAGTCGTCCAGATCGCCGAGACCGTAGCGGCGCAGTTTGGAATAGAGGCTCTGACGGCTGAGGCCCAGCACGTCGGCGGCCGAGGCCCGGTTGTCCTCGGTGAGGGCCAGCGCCGCCTCGATGCACAGTTTTTCGATCAGATCCGTCGACTCGCGGACGATGTCCTTCATCGGCACCCGGCCGATCAGATGGGTCAGTTGCTCGACCGACTGCGACACCGCTCCGGTCAGGAGCGGGCCAGAGCCCGTGACCGCCATCGGCACCGGTCGGCGGGCGACGTTGCGGATGCTGAAGCCATAGGTCGGGCGGATGTCGTCCGGCACCACCACGGCGGTGACCTCGACCTCTTCGGGCTCGCCGAACCCCGAGCGGACGACCGTCGCGAAGTTTCGCAGGGCACCGTGCTCGCGCAGTTGCGACAGCATGATCTTAAGATCGATCTGCGGCCGGCCGAGGAACCTGTCGAGCGGCAGGTGCGTCGCCTCCTCGCGACTGGCGAGATGAATCAACTCCAGGAAGGCCGGGTTGGCCGTCAGAATGCGCAGGTCGGTGTCCGTCACGACGAAGGCGTCGGAGATGCGCGACAGCACCGCGTTCAGCGCCGCGTTCGGATCCGCGGCCGAAACCAGGCTTTCGGGCGTCAGCCGGACCAGCAGCGAGGCGGTCCGGTCGTGACGATACATGGAGGCCGACAACAGGCAGATCGCGCCGCCCGCGAGCCTCACGGGCGCCGACGCCCCGGCGGTGGAACTGTTGGCCGAGGCCAGCAGGTCCTCGGCGTCGGCGAAGCTGGAGGAATCGATCAGCGTGGTGAAGGGCTGGCCGACCACGGCGGCGGCGTCGCGGCCCGTGATACGGCCGACGGCGGGGTTGGCCTCGCGGATGCGACGGCTGGGTCCGTCCAGAATCAGAACCGCCTCCGATGCGCTCTGGAACAGCAAGCGGTAGCGCTGCTCGGCCTGGCGCAGGCGCAGATAGTCCCGCTCCACGGACTGCTGAACCTGGATCAGGCGCTGCTGGAGAATCGCCGAGGCCTGAAGGTCGCGGCCGATGACGATGACGCGCCCGTCACTTCCAGCCCCAAGGGCGAAATAGCGGACCGGAATGTCCGAGCCGTCGTCCGCCCGGTGGTTGACCTGGCGCCAGCGCGAGGCCTGGCCCTTGAAGGCCGCGTCCAGCATCTCGGAGACCTTGATGCGGCTTTCCTCGGTGACCGTGTCGATCCACCGCCGGTCCATCCAGTCGCCGATGCCGTTGTCCGCCAGATCGCCGTTGGACACGGAGACGTCGCGCACCACGCCGTCGCGGTCCAGGATCAGGGCGACGTCGCTGGCGGCGGCGACGAGACCGGCGGCCGCATCGGCCGACAGGCTGCCGAAAGCCGCTTGTGGCTGGCGGAACGAAATGGCGGCCGGAGCGGACGACTGAACGGTCATCTGGGCGCAGTATCGGTCCGGCGCCCCATCTTCAAGCGACCGTTTGCTGCCGGCGGAAGATCGCGTCCACGACCTGGACGGCCTCCCTGGCGTCGCCGGCCGTGTGATCGGCCCCGACCCGCGCGACCCGCGATGGGTCCACCTCGAACGCCCGTCCGCCCACGATGACCTTGAGGTCGGTGTTGAGCGAGGCCTGACGCACATTTGCGATGACCGGCGGCAGGACGTCCAGCCAACGCTCATTGGCCATCGAGAAGCCGACCAGATCGAAGCGTTCAGCCCGCACCGTGTCGACCAGATCCTCGGCGGTCGCATCGGGCATGCACACCGTCCGCCAACCGGCGCGACGGAAATATTCGACCACCAGGACGAGACCGAAGGAATGGTGGTCCCCCGGCGTCAGGGCGAACAGGGCCGTACGACCGTCGCCGCCACCTGTCTCGACGTGCACCCGGTCGGCGAACTCATAGACGATCTGCTGCAGGCGACAGAGGCCGATGGTGACGTCCGTGAAGCTGCAGTCGTCAGCCTCCCACATCTCGCCCAGACGCTTGGCGGCCGGCGACAGCAGGTCGAAGTAGATGGTCTCCACGCCCACGCCGCGCCGTACCAGCAGTTCGATATGTTCCAACAGGGTGGCGAGGTCGGCGACCATCACCTGTCGCGAGAACCGCTCCAGCTCGGCGGGCGCGATCACGCCGGTGTTCATCGGAATGACGTCGCTGGCCGGGGCGTCGCGATGCGCCATCAACAGGCGGGGAATGATTTCGCCCTCGATCAGCTGGGCCAGGGCCAGGGGAGAGGGATCCTCTGCCAGCAGGCGTTCGGGCCGCTCGAACCGGACGACATTCTCGCCCTCGTCCGCCGACGTCGACCGCGGGGTCCGGTGGTCTTCTGCGCGGTGGGTGCTAGCCATCGATACTCCTCCCCAGGAGCGTAGTCCCATGCGTCAGGCAGGATCCCCATCCACCCGGCAATGCGTATCCAAAAGGCCAATGCGGAGCGTCCGCATATCATCTCGCGCTTTGGTCCGGACCGCCCGCGGAGAGGCGGGAT
Organism: Brevundimonas aurifodinae; assembly: GCF_040195595.1. Taxonomy (NCBI): domain Bacteria; kingdom Pseudomonadati; phylum Pseudomonadota; class Alphaproteobacteria; order Caulobacterales; family Caulobacteraceae; genus Brevundimonas; species Brevundimonas aurifodinae. The sequence continues at coordinate 80,783 of NZ_JBEGDD010000007.1, read as the reverse complement.
ACGGCTGGTTACCGGCAATCGACGCACGCACGTCACAGTCTCTTAACACTGCCATTGGCTCTCCGTTTTCCGCGTGAGTCAAGCTCGCCCCAACGGCGAGGTGTCAATTTCAATTTACGTCCAATCTATTTGACACTTGTGCGGTCGGGGACCTAGGCTTCGGTCATCGCCTCTATCTTGGGGCGACCCGGAGTCGGTCGATGTCCTCGAGCGCGATCCACCCTTCAGGCGGCCAGAACCGCCGTCCCGTCCCGGTTCGCAGCCCCGGACAGAGCGTCTTCGACCGTGGTTTCGGGGCCCTGCTGGACGCCGTCGCCCCCTGCCCCTGGACGGCCCACACCGGCGATCATCGCCTGACGCGCCGCAGCCTGCGCGCGGTGCGGCCGAGCCGTCCCCTGTATTCGGCCGAAGAGCGGCAACGTCGCGATTCCACCATATGGACGCTGGTCCAGGGCGTCCTGGCCCCGGTCCAGTTCATCGCCTTCGGCATCAGTTTGGTGCTGGTTCTGAACTATCTGTGGACAGGTGAGGGCGCGGCTGCCGCGACCCTGTCGGTCCTGATCAAGACCGCCCTGCTCTATACCATCATGGTCACCGGCGCGGTTTGGGAGAAGGTCGTGTTCGGCCGCTTCCTGTTCGCCCCGTCCTTCTTCTGGGAGGACGTCTTCTCCATGCTCGTTCTGGCCCTGCACACGGCCTATCTGGGCATGGTGCTGCTGAACATCGGCACGCCGCGCGAACAGCTGATCCTCGCGCTCGCCGCCTATGCGACCTACGTCGTCAACGCCGCCCAGTTCATCTGGAAGCTGCGCATGGCGCGCCTGCAAGCTCCGTCCAGACTTGAGACGGTCCAGGCATGAGCGAGGCCTTCGTTCTCGACGCGCCTTCTTCCGTCGGCGGATGTTCGACGGCTCCGGTTCTGCGCGAACGGGGACAACGCGAGGTTTTCTGTGGATTGACGGGCATCGTCTGGCTGCACCGCAAGATGCAGGACGCCTTCTTCCTGGTCGTCGGCTCGCGCACCTGCGCCCACCTGATCCAGTCGGCCGCCGGCGTCATGATCTTCGCCGAGCCGCGCTTCGCCACCGCCATCATGGAGGAGAAGGATCTCGCCGGCCTGACCGACACCAACGACGAGCTGGACCGGGTCGTTGATCGGCTGCTGGCGCGCCGTCCCGACATCAAGCTCCTGTTCCTCGTCGGCTCCTGCCCGTCGGAAGTCATCAAGCTGGACCTCAGCCGCGCCGCCGGTCGCCTGTCGGAAAAGCACAGCCCCAACGTCCGCGTGTTGAACTATTCCGGCAGCGGCATCGAGACGACCTTCACGCAAGGCGAGGACGCCTGCCTGGCGTCCCTGGTGCCCCAGATGGCCACGGCCCCGGCCGACGCCGCGCAGAGCCTTCTGATCGTCGGGGCCCTGCCCGATGTGGTCGAGGACCAGTTTCGCCGCCTGTTCGCCGCCATGGGGATCGAGCGCGTGGAGGCCCTGCCCGCCCGCAGGATCGCGGACCTGCCCAGCGTCGGTCCCAACACCCGCTTCCTCGTGGCCCAGCCCTTCCTCGGCGACACCGCCCGGGCCCTGGAGGATCGCGGCGCGGTCCGTCTGGACGCCCTGTTCCCGTTCGGAGCCGAGGGAACGACCGACTGGCTGCGCGCCGCCGCGGTCGCCTTTGGCGTGGACGAGATGCTGTTCCGGTCGGTCGTCGCGCCGGGCCGCGAACGCGCCGCCCGCGCGCTCGAAAAGGTCCGGCGCGCGCTGGAAGGCAAGTCGATCTTCTTCTTCCCGGATTCGCAGCTGGAAGTGCCGCTGGCGCGGTTCCTGTCGCGCGAGCTGGGCATGGTGCCGCTGGAAGTCGGCACGCCGTATCTGCATCGGACCCACCTGAACAAGGAACTGGCGCTGCTGCCGTCCTCGACAGTGCTGAGCGAAGGCCAGGACGTGGATCGTCAGCTGGACCGCTGCCGCGCCGCCCGGCCGGATCTGTCCGTGTGCGGACTGGGCCTCGCCAATCCGCTGGAGATGGAAGGCCTGACGACCAAATGGTCGATCGAGCTGGTGTTCTCGCCGGTCCACGGCTTCGACCAGGCCGCCGATCTGGCCGAGCTGTTCGCCCGCCCGATGAACCGTCAGGACCGCCTGTCGGACGCCATCGTGCCAATCCGCGCTTCTGGCCGCCGGAGGGCTGTCTGATGCAGCTGACCGTCTGGACCTATGAAGGCCCGCCCCACGTCGGCGCGATGCGGATCGCCACGGCGATGTCAGGTTTGCATTACGTCCTGCACGCGCCTCAGGGCGACACCTACGCCGACCTGCTGTTCACCATGATCGAGCGGCGCGGGGCCCGCCCGCCGGTCACCTACACCACCTTCCAGGCCCGCGATCTGGGCACCGACACGGCCGAGCTGTTCAAGACCGCCGTCATCGACGCCCACGCCCGCTTCCAGCCCCAGGCGATGATCGTCGGCGCGTCCTGCACCGCCGAACTGATCCAGGACGATCCCGCCGGCATGGCCCTGGCCATCGGCCTGCCGATCCCGGTCATCCCTCTGGAGCTGCCCAGCTATCAGAAGAAGGAAAACTGGGGCGCGGCCGAGACCTTCCGCCAGCTGGTCCGCCACCTGACGACCGCCGTCGAACGATCGCCGATGGCGGGCCGCAAACCGGTCTGTAACATCCTGGGGCCCACGGCGCTGGGCTTCCGCCATCGTGACGACGTGGTCGAGATCACCCGCCTGCTGGAGCGGATGGGCGTTCAGATCAACGTCACCGCGCCGCTGGGCGCCACCCCCGCCGACATCGCCCGCCTGGGGGCCGCCGACTTCAACGTCGTGCTCTATCCCGAGATCGCCGGAGAGGCCGCCAAACAGCTCGAGAAGCAGTGCGGCCAGCCCTCCATCAAGACCGTACCGCTGGGCTACGGCGCGACCATCGATTTCGTCAAGGAAGTCTGCGCCCTCACCGGCCTGGAGCCCGCGCCCGTGCTGGACGGCGTCCCCTCGCGGATGCCGTGGTGGTCGCGTTCGGTCGATTCGACCTATCTGACCGGCAAGCGCGTCTTCGTGTTCGGCGACGCCACCCACGTCATCGCCGCCGCCCGCGTGGCGTCCGAGGAGCTCGGCTTCGAGGTCGTCGGCATGGGCTGCTACAATCGCGAGTTCGCCCGCGAGGTCCGCGCCGCCGCCGCCGACCTGGGCCTGACCGCCCTGATCACCGACGACTACCTCGAGGTCGAGGACGCCATCGCCGCGCTGCAGCCCGAACTGGTGCTCGGCTCACAGATGGAGCGCCATATCGCCAAGCGGCTGCGCATCCCTTGCGCCGTCATCTCGGCCCCCTTCCACGTCCAGGACCACCCGGCCCGGTTCTCGCCCCAGATGGGGTTCGAGGGCGCCAACGTCCTGTTCGACACCTGGGTGCATCCGCTGGTCATGGGGCTGGAGGAGCACCTGCTGCACATGTTCCGCGACGACTTCGAGTTCAGTGACGAGGCGGGTGCGTCGCATCTGGGCGGTCACGGCGCGGGCGCGGCCAAGCCGGCGGTCGCGGCGGACGCCGTCGCCTCGACCGAAGTCGCCTCGGTCTCCTCGGAGATCGTCTGGGCCGCCGACGCCGAGGCGGAACTCAAGAAGATCCCGTTCTTCGTGCGGGGCAAGGCCAGGAAGAACACAGAACGCTTCGCCGCAGAGCACGGCCTGGCGACCATAGGGGTGGAGACGCTGTACGATGCGAAATCGCATTACAGCCGCTAGTCCGGACGCCCGGACAGGCGAAACACCCGAGGTGCGGGTCTGCATCGTCACGCTCGACAACCATCTGGCGGGCGCGGTGGCGGCGGCGGAGGCCGAGCTGCGCCGGACGGTTCCGGGCCTGACCATCACCCTGCACGCCGCGTCGATCTGGTGCAGCGACCCGGCCGCGCTGCAAGCCTGCGTCGCCGACATCGCCGAGGCCCACCTCGTCATCGCCTCGATGCTGTTCGTCGACGACCACGTCCAGATGGTCCTGCCGGCGCTGAAGGCCCGCAACGCGGCCTGCGACGCCATGGTCTGCATGATGTCGGCGGCCGAGGTCGTGAAGCTGACCCGCATGGGTCCCTACAAGATGGACGGCTCGACCAAGGGTCCGCTGGCCATGCTGAAGAAGCTGCGCGGAAATACCAAGGCGACCGGCGGCGTCCCGGGCGAAAAGCAGATGGCCATGCTGCGCCGCCTGCCCAAGATCCTGGCCTTCGTGCCCGGCACGGCCCAGGACGTGCGCGCCTATTTCCTGACCCTGCAGTACTGGTTCGCCGGCTCGACCGAGAACATGGTCTCCATGGTCCGCTATCTGGTCGACCGCTATGCCGACGGCGAGCGCCGGTCCCTGCGCGGCACGATGAAGGCGGCGGCACCGGTCGAATATCCCGAGATCGGCGTCTATCACCCCCGGATGACGGGTCGGATGGCCGAGACCGCGGCCGCCCTGCCCGCATGTTCTTCTCCGCTCATCCCCGCGAAAGCGGGGACCCAGTCCTCAAGTGAGGCTGGGAGTCAGGGATCAGCCGCCACGCGTCGTAGCGAAGGGTCATCGCCCACAGCACTGGGTCCCCGCTTTCGCGGGGATGAGCGGGGAATGGAGAGGCAACCGACGGTCGGCCTGGTGATCCTCCGCTCCTACGTCCTGGCCGGCGACGCCGCCCACTATGACGGCGTGATCGAGGCCTTCGAGGCCAAGGGCATCCGCGTCGTCCCCGCCTTCGCCAACGGGCTCGACGCCCGCCCGGCGATGGACGCGCTGTTTATGACGGACGGCCGCCCCACCGTGGACGCCATCGTCAACCTGACCGGCTTCTCGCTCGTCGGCGGGCCCGCCTACAACAACTCCGAGGCCGCCGCCGAGACCCTCGGCAAGTTCGACGTGCCCTACGTCTCCGCCCACCCGCTGGAGTTCCAGTCGTTCCAGCAATGGAGCGCGGGCGAGCAGGGCCTGCTGCCGCTCGAAGCCACGATGATGGTCTCCATCCCCGAGCTGGACGGCGGCATCGCCCCCATGATGTTCGGCGGACGCACCGACGGATCGGGCGAGGCCTGCACGGGCTGCCGCCGCCGCTGCACCTTCCCCGGCGCCGACGCCAAGTCGATGGTCGCCTGCCCCGAGCGCGCCGCCACCCTGGCCCAGCGCGTCGACAAGATGATCGCCCTGCGCCGATCGGATCGTGCCGAGCGGAAGATCGCGGCGGTCCTGTTCAACTTCCCGCCCAACGCCGGGGCCGCCGGAACGGCCGCCCAGATGTCAGTGTGGGCCAGCCTGCACAAGACCCTGACCCGCCTGGCCGCCGAGGGCTACACCGTCGAGGTCCCGGCCTCGGTCGAGGCCCTGCGCGAAGCCATGCTGGAGGGCAACGCCGCCCGCCTCGGCACCGACGGCAACGTCCACGTCCGCATCCCCGCCGAGGACCACGTCCGCCGCGAGACCTGGCTGAGGGACATCGAGGCCGTCTGGGGCCCGGCCCCCGGCAAGTCCCTGACCAACGGCTCTGACCTGTTCGTGCTCGGTGCCCGCTTCGGCAACGTCTTCGTCGGCCTGCAGCCGCCCTTCGGCATCGAGGGCGATCCGATGCGGCTGATGTTCGAGGGCGGCTTCGCCCCCACCCACGCCTTCTCCGCCTTCTACCGCTGGATCCGCGAGGACTTCGGCGCCCATGCCGTCCTGCATTTCGGCACCCACGGCGCGCTGGAGTTCATGCCCGGCAAGCAGACCGGCCTGTCGGAAGCCTGCTGGCCCGACCGCCTGATCGGCGACCTGCCGAATCTGTATCTCTACGCCGCCAACAACCCCTCCGAGGGCATGATCGCCAAGCGGCGCTCGAACGCGACCCTGATCAGCTACATCACCCCGCCGATCAACGACGCTGGCCTGTACAAGGGCCTGCTGGACCTCAAGGCCCTGGTCGATCGCTGGCGCGGGTCGGACCTGGACGCCGTGGCAGAGCGCGCCCAGCTCGCTCCGATGATCTTCGAGGCGGCCGAAACTCTGAACCTCGATCTGGTCGACGGCACCGAGGACGCCCGCGTCAACGCCCTGATCGCCACGCTCCAGGAGCTGGAGCAGACCCTGATCCCCAACGGCCTGCACGTCCTCGGCGAGGCCTTCACCGCCGACGAGCGCACCGACCTGCTGCTGGCCGTCGCCGAGGCGCGCGAGGGACCCAAGCCCGGCCGCGACGCCGTCCAGGCCCTAGTCGACGGCGCCGACGCCCGCACCGCCCTGGGCATCAGCGGCCTGGCGTCCGACACCGCGGGCATCGAGCTGTTCCGCCACCTGCACGCCACCAACGTCTCGCTCTCGACCAACCCCGAGATGGAGGCCCTGATCGCGGCACTGGACGGGGGCTACGTCATGCCGTCGCCGGGCGGCGACCTGCTGCGCACGCCCGAGATGCTGCCGACGGGCCGCAACATCCACGGCTTCGACCCCTTCCGTATTCCCAGCGCCTATGCCGTCGCCGACGGCCGCCGCCAGGCCGACCGCCTGCTGGCCAAGCACAGGCTGGAGACCGGTGCCCTGCCGGAATCCATGGCCATCGTGCTGTGGGGCACCGACAATCTGAAGTCCGAGGGCGGACCGATCGCCCAGGCCATGGCCCTGATGGGTGCCCGCCCCCGCTTCGACGGCTACGGCCGCCTGTGCGGCGCCGAACTGGTGTCGCTGGAGGAACTGGGTCGCCCGCGCGTCGACGTGATCGCCACCGTCTCGGGCATCTTCCGCGATCTGCTGCCGCTGCAGATGAAGATGCTGGCCGACGCCGCCTGGCTGGCCGCCACCGCAGACGAACCGATCGAGCAGAACTTCGTGCGCAAACGCGCCCTCGAGCATCAGGCCAAGCTGGGCTGCGATTTCGAGACGGCGTCTCTGCGGGTCTTCTCCAACGCCGAGGGGGCCTACGGCGCCTCGGTCAACTCGCTGATCGATTCGGGTGCCTGGACCGAAGAGGGGGAGCTCGCCGACGCCTTCGAGAGCCGCAAGGGCTTCGCCTATGGCAGGAACGGCAAGCCGATGAAGCAGCCGGCCCTGCTGAACAGTGCGCTCGCCGGCATCGACCTCGCCTACCAGAACCTCGACTCGGTCGATCTGGGCGTCACCACCATCGACCACTATGTCGACACCCTGGGCGGCGTGGCCAAGTCGGCCGAACGCGCGCGCGGCAAGGCCTCGCCCGTCTACATCGGCGACCAGACTCAAGGGGAAGGCAAGGTCCGGACCCTGGCCGAACAGGTCACCCTGGAAAGCCGCACCCGCGTCCTGAACCCGCGCTGGTTCGAGGGTCAGCTGAAGCACGGCTCCGAAGGCGTCCGCGCCATCGAGGCGCAGGTGACCAACACCCTGGGCTGGTCCGCCACGACCGGCGACGTCCAGCCCTGGGTCTATCAGGAAATCTCGGAGACCTTCGTCCTGGACGCCGCCATGCGCGACCGGCTGGCGACCCTGAACCCCAAGGCCTCCGCCCGCATGGCCAACCGCCTGCTCGAAGCGTCCGACCGCGCCTACTGGGCCCCGGACGCCGCCACGCTTCAGGCGCTGCGCGACGCCGCCGACGAACTCGAAGACCGCCTCGAAGGGCTCACGCCCGCCGCGGCGGCTTAAGGACGACACCGATGACCATGACCCTCGACATGCCCCAGACCCTCAAGCGTCGTCCCCCGGACGGCGCCGGATCGGTCCAGGTGGAGATGGACGCCACGCTGAACATCGGCACGGCCAAGGTCTTCGCCGTCTACGGCAAGGGTGGCATCGGCAAATCGACGACCAGCTCCAACCTGTCCGCCGCCTTCAGCCTGCTGGGCAAGCGGGTGCTGCAGATCGGTTGCGATCCCAAGCACGACAGCACCTTCACCCTGACCAAGCGCCTGGTCCCCACCGTCATCGACGTCCTGGAGACGGTGAACTTCCACTCCGAGGAACTGCGGCCCGAGGACTATGTCTATGAGGGCTTCAACGGGGTGCGCTGCGTCGAGGCGGGCGGACCGCCAGCCGGCACCGGCTGCGGCGGCTATGTCGTCGGCCAGACGGTCAAGCTCCTGAAGGAACACCATCTGCTGGAAGACACCGACGTGGTGATCTTCGACGTGCTGGGCGACGTGGTCTGCGGCGGGTTCGCGGCGCCCCTCCAGCACGCCGAGCGCGCCCTGGTCGTCACCGCCAACGACTTCGACAGCATCTTCGCGATGAACCGCATCGTCGCGGCCATCAAGGCCAAGTCCAAGAACTATCAGGTCCGTCTGGGCGGCATCATCGCCAACCGCAGCTCGGGCACCGACGAGATCGACCGCTTCAACGCCGCGATCGGCCTGAAGCGCATCGCGCACTTCCGCGACCTGGACGAGATCCGCCGCAGCCGCCTGAAGAAGTCGGTCGTGTTCGAGATGGACGGCTCCGACGAGCTGGAGGCCGCCAAGGCCGAATACATGCGTCTGGCCCAGTCGCTGTGGGACGGCATGGAGGCCATCGAGGCCGAGCCGATGCGCGACCGCGACATCTTCGAGTTCCTGGGGTTCGATCAGTGAGCGCCACCCTCGACACGCGCACGACGGCGACCTGGGACCAGTATCGCGGCCGGCTGGAAACCTATTTCGACCGCACGGCCCTGGACGCGTGGGCGCAGCTGACGAGTGACGCGCCGGTCTCCAAGATCCGCGCCACGGTCCGTGCCGGGCGCGACGAGATGCGCGGCGTCCTGCTGAACTGGATGCCCGCCGACCTGACCGGCCTGCGCATCCTCGACGCCGGCTGCGGCACCGGGGCCCTGGCCGTCGAGGCCGCCCGGCGCGGGGCCGAGGTGGTGGCCATCGATGTGTCGGCCAGCCTCGTCGACATCGCCCAGGAACGTGCGCCGACGGACCTCAAGGGCTCCATCGACTGGCGCGCGGGCGACATGATGAGCCCCGACCTCGGCGACTTCGATCACATCGTGGCGATGGACAGCCTGATCCACTATCCGACCGACGACATCGTCGCGGTCCTGGCGGCCCTGTCGCAGCGGACGCGCGGGTCCATCGTCTTCACCGTCACGCCGCGAACGCCCGCCCTGATGCTGATGCTGACGATGGGCAAGCTGTTCCCGCGCGCCGACCGCGCGCCCGCCATAGTGCCGGCCAAGCTGGATGCGCTCGCCGCCCGGCTGTCGGCCCTGCCCGGCGTTTCGGTCGGCCGCAGCCGCCGGGTCCAGGGCGGCTTCTATACGTCTCAAGCGCTGGAGCTCGTCCGGTGCTGAACGCGCTGCTTCTGCAAAGGGCGGCCGAACGGGCCGCGATCAAGGCGGACCCCGACTACAACCGGGCCCAGTGGGCGCGGCTGATCTCGGCCTGCCTGCCCTTTGCCGATGCGGCGACCACCGAACTTCCGCTGGGCCGTCTGCTGCGGCTGTCGCTGTTCCAGATCTCGGTCGGCATGACGACCGTGCTCCTGACCGGCACCCTCAACCGTGTCCTGATCGTCGAGCTCAATGTCCCGGCTGTCCTGGTCGCCGCCATGGTCGCCATCCCCTTCCTGTTCGCCCCGCTGAGGGCCTTGATCGGACACCGGTCCGACACCCACCGCTCGCATCTCGGCTGGCGCCGGGGGCCCTACATCTGGTTCGGGTCGCTGCTGCAATTTGGGGGCCTCGCCATCATGCCTTTCGCCCTGCTCATCTCCGGCGGCCACGGCACGGGGGCGGAGTGGATCGGCCATCTGGCGGCCGTCGTCGCCTTCCTGCTGGTCGGCGCGGGCATTCACACCACCCAGACGGCCGGTCTGGCGCTCGCCAACGACCTGGCCCCCGAGCACGCCCGGCCCCGGGTCGTGGCGCTGCTCTACGTCATGCTGCTGGTCGGCATGCTGATCTCGGGCATCCTGATGGGGCTGATCCTGGCCGACTTCCAGGAAGTGAAACTTGTCGGCGTGGTCCAGGGCGCGGCCGTCCTCGCCATCGTCCTCAACATGACCGCCCTGTGGAAGCAGGAGGCCCAGGACCTGGCCCTGACCGCCAAGGACAAGCCGCGCATCGCCTTCGAGACCGCCTGGGCCGAGTTCTCCGCCGGGGGCCGCGCCAGCCGCCTGCTGGTCGCCACGGGCCTGGGGGCGGCCGCCTTCTCGATGCAGGACGTCCTGCTGGAACCCTATGGCGGCCAGATCCTGGGCCTGTCCGTCGGCCAGACGACCGGCCTGACCGCCTTGTGGGCCGCGGGCACCCTGGCTGGCCTCGCCCTCGCCGCGCGTCAGCTCAACCGGGGCGCGGAGCCGCACCGCATGGCGGGCTTCGGCCTGACCTGGGGCATCCTGGCCTTCGTCGCCGTGATCTGCGGCGGGGCCTTCTCGCTGGCGCCCGTCTTCTGCGCCGGCGTGGTCCTGATCGGCCTGGGCGGCGGCATGTTCTCGGTCGGCACCTTGACCAGCGCCATGGCCCTGGCCCGCGACGGCAAGTCGGGCATCGCGCTCGGTGCCTGGGGCGCGGTTCAGGCCACGGCTGTCGGCCTCGCCATCTTCGCGGGCGGGGGCCTGCGCGATCTGGTCACCCACCTGGCCGAGGCCGGGATGCTGGGGACCGCCATGACCACACCGGCGACCGGCTACATCGTCGTCTACCACCTGGAGATCGGCCTCCTGTTCGCCGCTTTGGTCGCCATCGGGCCCCTCGCCCGCTACGCGCCCGCCGCCTTGTCCACGCCTTCCACCCAACGGTTCGGCCTCGCCGATCTGCCCGCCTGATCCTGGTTCGCAAAGGAGCCTGACATGGAAAACAGTCCGTACCTCTTCGGTGATTTCGACGTCGCCGAACTGTGCCTCATCACCTTCTTCCTCTTCTTCGCGGGACTGGTGATCTATCTGCGCCGCGAGGATCGCCGGGAGGGTTATCCGCTGGAGGACGACGTCTCCGGCCGGCACGAACCGCTGGGCGGCCTTCTGTTCACGGCCAAGCCCAAGACCTTCCTGCTGCCGCACGGCCACGGCACGCGCACCCTGCCGCGCGCCGACAACCGCGACACCCGCCAGATCGCCGCGCGCCGCAGCGCCCCGACCGACGGCTCGCCGCTGGAGCCCACGGGCAATCCGCTGCTGGACGGCGTCGGACCCGGCGGATACGCCGAGCGCCCGAACTACGCCGACCTGACGCTGGAGGGCCTGCCGCGCATCGTGCCGCTGCGGGTCGCCCCTGACTTCCACGTCGCGCCGGAAGACACCGATCCGCGCGGCCTGGCGGTCCTGGGCTGTGACGGGCTGAAGGGCGGAACGGTCTCCGACGTCTGGGTCGACCGCTCCGAACAGCTGATCCGCTACCTCGAGGTCGCCGTCGGCGCCCGCAAGGTTCTGCTCCCCATGACGATGTGCATCGTCGACGGCGGGGCCCGGGCCGTGAAGGTCCGCGCCATCACCTCGGCCCAGTTCGCTGACGTCCCCGGCACGGCCAGCCCCGACCAGGTCACCCTGCTCGAGGAAGAGAAGATCGTCGGCTACTACGGCGGCGGTCACCTCTATGCGACGCGCGACCGCCAGGAGCCCTGGCTGTGAGCCGCCCGTCCGGAATCTCGGCCGCCGTCGGCCAGGAGCACGAGGGCGAGCCCGTGCGCGGCCTGCCCGGCCACCTGCCCGAGGGCGAGCACATCCTGTGGCAGGGGGCTCCCGACTGGAAGGTCCTGGCCCGGACTTCCATGCGGGCCGACTGGGTGGCGCTCTATTTCGGGGCGCTCGCGGCCTGGAACCTGGGCAACGGCCTGGCCCAGGATCAGGGCCTAGCCTCGGCCCTGACCTCGGCGGCCTGGACGCTGGCGGCCGGGTCCATCGCGGTGGGCCTTCTGGTCGGCTATGCCGTCCTGGTCGCCCGGACCACGGTCTATACGATGACCAACAAGCGGTTCGTGCTGCGCCACGGCGTGGCCCTGTCGAAATGCTTCAACATCCCCTATCGCAGCGTCGCGACGGCGGGGCTGAAGCTGGACGGCAAGGGTTTCGGCGACATCCCCATGGGTCTCGCCGACGGCGCGCGCATCGCCTACCCGCACCTGTGGCCGCACGTCCGGCCCCTGACCATCATGAACCCCCAGCCGATGATGCGGGCCCTGCCCGACGCCGCGTCGGTGGCCGAACGCTTCAGCCTGCAACTGCAGCTGGCCGCCTCCGCCGCCGACAAGCCCTTCGTCGCCGAACCCGTTCGTGCCGGCGTCCGTCCGGAGCGTCAGGCCCCGTCCAGCGGCCAGCCGGCCGCCGCCTGATCCGACCGAGAGAAGAGGAACCCCGCCGTGTCCAACCTCGATGAACACCCCTTCCCCAAGGCCCCGTTGATCGCCGCCATCTTCGTGGTCGGCCTGACGGTGGTCGGGGTCGGGGCGACCCGGATGGGCTTCATCAGCCCGGGCGCGGTGGAGGCTCCGGCCGTCACCCCGGTCGCGACGGCGGACATGCGGTTCGCCGATATGGACGACGGCGGCGTGCGGGTCTCCATCGTGGATGACGGCGAGCGGATCATCCCGCCCGCCACCGGCGGCTTCGTGCGGGGTGTCCTGCGCGGCCTCGTGCGCGACCGCCGGGCCCAGGGCCTGGGGGCCGAACAGCCGTTCCGCGTGACCGAATGGTCCGACGGCAAGGTCACCATCGAGGACACGGCGACCGGCCGCGTCGTCAAGCTGGACGCCTTTGGCCCCACCAACCGCCAGGCCTTCGTCGACCTGATGAAAACCCCTTCGGAGACCGTGGCATGAGCCGACAATTCCAGACCGGCTGCACGATCGAGGTCGAGCATTCCGACGAGAGCCTGCACGCCCACGTCGCCCTGGACGGCGAGCCCGCCATGCGCCCTGGCGATGCGATCCAGGTCCATGGCGATCCCATCCACGTCGCCTTCGGCGAGCGCCGCACCTTCCGCCGCACGGCGACCGTGACCCGCGCCAGCTGGATCGAACGCACCTGGACGCGGCTCACCGCCGGCCTCGAGTTCGGCGAGCTCTACGACGTCAGCTTCACGCCCCGGAGGACCCTGTGACCGCCCTTCCGCTCGACGACTATCAGGAGACCCCGCAGCTGGTGGCGCTGCGCCGCGACGCCGCGCGCCAGTCCGTCCGCTCCGTCGAATCGACCAAGATGGCGACCGAGGACACGGTGCTGTCCCCCCGGTTCTACACCACCGACTTCGCCGCCATGGACCGCATCGACGTGTCCCCGGTGCGGGCCCAATGGGACGCCCTGATGGCCGAGTTCGCGGCCGACACCAACAAGGACCACTTCAAGCGCGACGCCGCCTTCGAAGGCGTGATCGAGAGCCTGCCTGAGGACCTGAGGAAGGAGTTCATCGACTTCCTGGTGTCGTCCCTGACGTCGGAATTCTCGGGCTGCGTCCTGTACGCCGAGATCGCCAAGCGGGTTCAGAACCCCGACATCCGCGCCCTGTTCAAATACATGAGCCGCGACGAGGCCCGCCACGCCGGCTTCATCAACGACACGCTGAAGGACGCCAACATCGGCGTGGACCTGGGCTTCCTGACCAAGGTCAAGAAATACACCCACTTCAAGCCCAAGTTCATCTTCTACGCCGTCTATCTGTCGGAGAAGATCGGCTACGCCCGCTACATCGCCATCCATCGGCACCTGCAGCAGAACCCCGAAAAGCGGTTCCACCCGATCTTCAAATGGTTCGAGCGGTGGTGCAACGACGAGTTCAAGCACGGCGAGGCCTTCGCCCTGATCATGCGGAATGACCCCAAACTGCTGACCGGCGGCAACGTCTGGTGGATCCGCTTCTTCCTGCTCAGCGTCTACGCGACCATGTATGTCCGCGACCACATGCGGCCGGCCTTCCACAAGGCGCTGGGCGTCGACATCACGGACTACGACTACGAGGTCTTCCGCATCACGTCGGAAATCTCCAAACAGGTCTATCCGGTCACCCTGCGCTCCGACGCGCCCAAGTTCCGCGAAGGCATGGAGACGCTGCGCCGGACCTCGGACGCCATCGGCGCGGCCAAGGCCAGGGGCGGCGTCATGGGGGCGATCGCCCGCGTGGGTTTGACGCTGAAGGCGGGGGCGACCTTCCTGAGCCTGTACCTGCTGCCGGTCGACAAGCACCCCCTGCCCGCCGACGTGCGGATGGAGCCGCGCTGGTAGTCATGGTCGTCGCCCAGCCCCTGATCGTCGCGGCCGTGCTGTGGTGGATCTCCACCGGCGCGATCCTGTGGCTGGTGCGCCGCGACGCCGCCGGCTTCGGGGTGTCGCTGGCGCTGGGCGGGATCGTGGCGGCGGCGGCGGTAGCGGGTCTGTGGCAGTCGGCCGACGATGCCTCGGCCAACGGGGCCTATGTCGCCTTCGGCTGCGCCCTGGCCGTCTGGGGCTGGCACGAGATGGGCTTTCTGATGGGCAAGCTGACGGGCCCCCGTCGCACTCCCTGCCCGGATGACGCCACCGGCTGGCGTCGCTTCGCGGTGTCGGCGCAGACGGTGATCCACCACGAGATCGCCCTGGCCCTGACCGCCGTCTTGTTCGTCGCCCTGACCTGGGGCCAGCCCAACCAGACCGGCACCCTGACCTTCCTGTTGCTGTTCGGCATGCGGCTCTCGACCAAGCTGAACATCTTCCTGGGCGTGCCCAATCCCCCTGCGGACCTGTTGCCGCGCGGCCTGTCCTATCTGGGCAGCTATTTCCGCCGCGCCCGGTTCAACGCCCTGTTTCCCGTCTCGCTCGCCGCCTCGATCGTCGTGACGATCCTGCTGGCCGAGGCGGCCCTGACCAGCACGGGCGGCGAGCGGACCGGCTATATACTTATGCTGTCGCTCGCGGCCCTCGGCCTGCTGGAGCATGGCTTCCTCATGCTGCCGAAGTCGCACAGCCGCGCGCCCGAAAGCGCCCTGTGGGCCTGGGCGCTCGGGCCAGACACCATCTCGGATGTCCGCTCATCCCTGCGAAAGCAGGGACCCAGTGCTTTGGGCGATGACAAGCTGAACGCGAGTCTCAACGACCGATCGACCCGCCCTGTCTCACAAAAGGACTGGGTCCCCGCTTTCGCCGGGATGAGCGGAGATTGGGAGACGGCGGAATCGGGCTCGGGCCGGACGCCAACAAACCACGTCGTTCTCAATGAGGCCGACCGATGACAAGAACCATGACCGGGGGGAAATCCGCCATGAACTACGAGACCTTCTTCAAGGCGGAACTGGACAGTCTGCGCGACGCCGGCAACTACCGCGTCTTCGCCGACATCGAGAGGAAGCGCGGCAGCTTTCCCAAGGCCACCAAGCACGGCGACGGACCCGACGAGGTCACCGTCTGGTGCTCCAACGACTATCTCGGCATGGGCCAGTCCGCCCACGTCCTGAAGGCGATGCACGAGGCGCTGGACAGCTGCGGCGCGGGTGCCGGCGGCACGCGCAACATCTCGGGCACCAACCACCATCACGTCCTGCTGGAACGCGAGCTTGCCGACCTGCACGGCAAGGAAGCCGCCCTGCTGTTCACCTCGGGCTACGTCTCCAACTGGGCGGCGCTGGGCACCCTGGCGGCGCGGCTGCCGAACTGCGTGGTCCTGTCCGACGCCTGCAACCACGCCTCCATGATCGAGGGCATCCGCCACAGCCGCGCTGAACGCCAGATCTTCCGCCACAACGACCCGGAACACCTGGACCGCCTGCTTTCGGCCATCGACCCCGACCGGCCCAAGCTGGTGGCGTTCGAGAGCGTCTATTCCATGGACGGCGACATCGGCCCGATCCGCGAGATCATCGAGGTCTCCGAAAAGCACGGGGCCATGACCTATCTGGACGAGGTCCACGGCGTGGGCCTGTACGGGCCGCGCGGCGGCGGCGTGGCCGAACGCGAAGGCCTGATGGACCGGATCACGGTCATCGAGGGGACGCTCGGCAAGGCGTTCGGCGTCATGGGCGGATACATCGCCGCCTCCTCGGCCCTGTGCGATTTCGTCCGCAGCTTCGCCTCCGGCTTCATCTTTACCACGGCGCTTCCCCCCGCCGTCGCCGCCGGTGCCTGCGCCAGCGTGAAGCACCTCAAGGCCTCGGAGATGGAGCGCGCCCGGCACCAGGACCGCGTGGCGCGCGTGCGCCAGCGTCTGGACCTCGCGGGCATCCCGCACATGCCGAACGACAGCCACATCATCCCGGTGATGGTCGGCGACCCGCACAAGTGCAAGATGATCTCCGACTGGCTGATGGAGAACCACGGCATCTATGTGCAGCCGATCAACTATCCGACCGTGCCGCTGGGCACCGAGCGGCTGCGGATCACGCCCTCGCCGGTCCATTCGGACGAGGACATCGATCGCCTGATCGACGCCCTGTCGGAGATCTGGAGCCACTGCGCCCTGGCCCGGACCGCCGTCGCGGCCTGACGCCACGTTCCTCTTCTAGCTCACTTCAACTCCGCTCATCCCCGCGAAAGCGGGGACCCAGTTCTCAAATGAGGCACATCAGCGGGATGAGGGTCAGCGTCGGCACGCTGCCAGTCATCGCCCAAAGCACTGGGTCCCCGCTTTCGCGGGGATGAGCGGATAAGAAAGGGTGCCGCTGCTTGCCGGGCGAGCCGACGCTCCTTACCGTCCCGGCGATGCGTATCGCCACCTGGAACGTGAACTCGGTCAACGCCCGCCTGCCCACCGTGCTGGCGTGGCTGGAGGCGGCCGCGCCCGACGTCGTCTGCTTCCAGGAGATCAAGACCGTCGACGAGAAGTTCCCGCGCGAGCCGTTCGAGAGCCTGGGGTACAACGTCGAGGTCCACGGCCAGAAATCCTACAACGGCGTCGCCCTGCTCTCGAAGTTCCCGGTCTCGGAGGTGCGGCGAGGGCTGCCGGGCGAGGATCTGCTGACCGAAGGGGCGGAGGACCAGGCCCGCTATATCGAGGCCCTGATCGAGGCGCCTCGACCGGTGCGCGTCGGCGGCCTCTATCTGCCCAACGGCAATCCGATCGGCACCGAGAAGTTCGATTTCAAGCTGCGCTGGATGGCGCGGCTGAACGCCCATGCCCGGTCCCTGCTGGCCCAGGAGGAAGCCTTCACCCTGTGCGGGGACTACAACGTCATCCCCACGCCGGACGATGCGAAGAACCCGAGCGCCTGGGTCACCGACGCCCTGTTCCAGCCCGAGAGCCGCGCCGCCTTTCGCGCCCTGAGGGGCCTGGGGCTCTATGAGGCGGGCGAACTGGGCAACCAGCCCCCCGGCACCTACACCTTCTGGGACTATCAGGCCGGTGCCTGGCAGAGGGACCACGGCATCCGCATCGACTTCCACCTGCTGTCGCCCCAGGCCGCCGACCGCTTCGTCGGCGTCGAGACCCACCGCGACGCGCGCGACATGGACAAGCCGTCGGACCACGTCCCCGTCGTGGTCGAGCTGGCCGACTGATGGACGAGGCCCGGAATGGATGAGGCCCTGCGCGTCATCCTGCTGGTCGCTCTGGCGGCGGCCGCCCTGACGACCGCCGCCCTGACGCTGAACTGGTGGATGGAGCCGCAGCGCCGCCTGCGTCGCGCCCTGCTGAAATCCCTGGGCCGCCCGCCGGAGGTCGAGGCCATGGCTCCGGCGGAGGGCAAGGCGGCAGGGCTCGATTTCGACAGCGGACAGGTCGCCGTCCTGTGGGACCGGGGCGCGCACGGCCTGGTCTATGGCTTCGACGAGGTCGAGGGCGGCGAGATCATCGTCGACGGCCATGTGGTCGCCCGCATCCGTCGCGGCGAGCCCCGGAAAGCCCTGGACGTCATGGCCCCGGACGCCGAGCTGGTGACGCTGCGGCTGCTGTTCGCCGACGCGCGCTGGCCGGAGTTCGAACTGGCGCTGTGGAACGCGCTCGCCCCCGCCCACACCAGCACCCCGCCCGAGGCCCTGCGCCTGGGCCGCCGCTGGCTCAGCCACCTGGAGGCGCTGCTGAAGTAGGTCCGTCTCTTTCCCTCCCCCTCGGGGGAGGATGGTCGGAGCGAAGCGCAGACCGGGTGGGGGCGGCCCGGCGAGCCAGACACTGACATCGCCTGTGCATCGCCCTGCCGCCCCCACCCGGCCGCTTCTCGGCCTGCCCTCCCCCGAGGGGGAGGGAGAGGGTTGGCGCATGGGGCCTGACGGACTAAACGTCCGCCACCCCTCCCCGCGACTGCCCCAAGGAGCCCCCGTGGCCCGCCTGTTCGACGCCTATATCATCGCCGACTGGACCGCCGCCGAGGGCAAGAAGCTGGGCGAGAACTCGGTCTGGATCGGCGTGGCCAAGCGCGACGTGCGCTTCCGCCTCTATACCGAGACCCACAATGTCGCGACGCGCACCGAGGGTGAGGCCATGATCCGCACCCTGCTGGCCGACCATGCCAAGCGGGGCGACCGGGTGCTCTTGGGATTCGATTTCTCGTTCGGCTATCCGGTCGGGACGGCCGCGCGGCTGGGCCTGACCGAGACGCCGGCCTGGTCGGCCGTGTGGAAGTTCGTGGCCTCCAACGTCGTCGACAAACCCGACAACACCAACAACCGCTATCAGGTCGCGGCCAAGATGAACCGGCTGATGACCGACGAGGCGTATCCGCTCTGGGGCGCTCCGGCCAAACAGGCCCAGCGCTGGTTGACCACCACCAAGCCGCCTCAAGGGACCGGCGACATCCCCGAATACCGCGCGACCGAGAACGCGGTGCGCAAGGGCAAGCTGCAGCCCAAGTCGAACTGGCAAATGCACGGCGCGGGCGCGGTCGGGGGCCAGACCCTGGTCGGCATTCCGATGGTGCGTCGCCTGCTGGAGCACCTGGGGCCGTCGGCGGCCGTCTGGCCCTTCGGCACCGGATGGCGGGCGCTGGACACGGCCGACGTGGAGCCCCTTTCGGTGCTGGTCGCCGAGGTCTGGCCCTCGATGTGGCCGACCACCGCCGCCGAGGGCGAGTTCAAGGATCAGGCCCAGGTCCGCACGACCGCCGAAGCCTTCGCCCTGATGGACGAGAAGGGGGACCTGTCGAAGGCCTTCGCCCCGCCAAAGGGCACGGATGAGGCTCTGATCGCGCAGGTCGAGGGTGAAGAAGGCTGGATCCTGGGCGTCGGAGCCTGACACTTTCCGACGCGTCGTCGCGGCCGCTGGACCTGCGGCCACGCTTGACTATGGTTCGCTGAAACGGCGCACCGCGCGTCCGTGGAGGGGCCCATGCTGAAATCCATCCTGGCCGTCGCGGCCGTGTCGCTCGCCCTGACGGCCGCGGCCGTCGAAGCCGAAGCCTCGCCGGTGGCCACGCCACAGCAGGGCTATTCGGTCGTGCCGGTGGCGCCGAGCGAACGCTCGGGCCGGTCGCGCCAGATCCGCTGCAGCGTCGGCCAGATGCGCGAGACCAACTGCACCTTCACGCCCCTGTTCGGCGACGGCAGCTTCCAGCTGGACGGGCCCGACATCGCCTACCGTCTGATCATCTCCGACGGCGAAGGCTATCTGTTCGAAGTGTTCAGCCGTGACGAGCGCGTCGCCGTCGGCGGCACCTATCGCCGCGACAACCGCGACCGGGCCTGCTGGGTCGCGGTGGAGCGGACGCCGGCGCCGTCCCGCATCTGCGCGCGCTGAGCCTCTAGCCGATCAGGGCGCGGGCGGCACCCCGCGCCTCGTCGGTGACGACGGCGCCGGACAGCATCCGGGCGATCTCCTCGCGGCGCTCGGCGTCGGACAGGGCGTCGACGGTCGTGGTCGTCTGGCCGTCGGCGTCGGCCTTTCGCACCTTCCAGTGGGCCTGGCCGCGTGCGGCGACCTGGGGACTGTGGGTCACGACCAGGACCTGGCCGCCGGTCGATAACCGCTTCAGCCTCTGACCCACGGCCTCAGCCACGGCACCGCCGACGCC
Source organism: Brevundimonas aurifodinae (assembly GCF_040195595.1). Classification (NCBI taxonomy): domain Bacteria; kingdom Pseudomonadati; phylum Pseudomonadota; class Alphaproteobacteria; order Caulobacterales; family Caulobacteraceae; genus Brevundimonas; species Brevundimonas aurifodinae. The sequence continues at coordinate 60,986 of NZ_JBEGDD010000007.1, read as the reverse complement.
CTGATCGACCTCGTCGAAGATCATGACGGGCTGACGCTGGTCCTCCCGGCCGGCCAGCGCCGCCTTCATGGCCAGGGCGAAGCGCGCCAGCTCGCCGCCCGAGGCGATGGCGTCCAGCGGACCGAACGCCGGATGGCCACTTGGCCCGGCATTGGTGGCGATCTCGAAGCGCGCCGTCTCGACGCCGAGCGGACCCCGCCGCCCCTCGGCCACCGGCTCCAGCGCCACGCGAAACCGCGCCCGCTCCAGCTTCAGCGGCCCCAGTTCGCCGGCCACCGCCTCCGACAGTCGCTCGGCCGCCGCCTCGCGCGCGGAGCTCAGCAAGGAGGCGGCCACGTCATAGGCCTCGCGCGCCGCCGCCGCCTCGCGCGCCGCGACCGTCATCGCCTCCGCCCCATCCTCGATCAGCCGCAGCTGTTCGCGCAGGGAGACGCGCAGCGCCGGCAGGGCGTGCACCGTGGTGTTCAGCTTGCGCGCGGTGGCGCGGAGCGCGAACAGCCGCTCCTCGGCCTTGTCCAGCCGCCCGGGCTCGAAGTCGAAGGCGGCGGCGGCGGCGTCGACCTCGGCGATGGCCTCGGCGGCCTCGACCATCGTGCGGTCGATGGCCTCCGCAGCACTGGTCAGGCGGACCAGCACCGGATGGTCGTCGCCGACGCCCGCCTGGGTCGCCCTCTGGCGGGCATGTTCGACGGCCCTCAGCGCCGCCGACAGCTTCTGGCTCAGCTTGTCGCCACCCAGGTTGGCGCGGGCATCGGCCAGATCCGCCACGGCCTTCTCGGCCGCGCCCAGCACCGCGCGTTCGCCGGCCAGTTCGGTCTCCTCGTCCTCGCGCGGATCGAGGGCGTCCAGTTCGGCCAGGTTCAGCGAAATTTCTTCGGCCCGCGCCGCTGCGTCGGCCGCCTGGGCGCGCAGGGCCTCCAGCCGGGCCTCGGCCGCCTTCACGCGTTCGGCCGCCGCGGCCACGCTCGACAGCTGGGGTGTCAGACCGCCATAGGCGTCCAGCAGCCCGCGGTGCGTCTTCCAGTCCAGCAGGCCCACCGTCTCGTGCTGGCCATGCACCTCGACCAGACGCGATCCGATCTCGCGCAGCGCCGCCACGCCCGCGGGCTGATCGTTGACCCAGGCGCGACTGCGTCCGTCGGCCGAGACCACGCGGCGCAGGATCAGGTCCTCGCCCGGCGTGACCTCGAAACCCTTGTCCTGGATCAGGGCGATCAGCTCGGCGTCATCCGGCGCGGTGAAGACGGCGGTGGCCACGGCCTGCCGGGCCCCGGCCCGCACCAGTCCGGCCTCCCCCCGCCCGCCGAGCGCGAGCCCCAGGGCGTCCAGGATGATCGATTTGCCCGCGCCGGTCTCGCCGGTCAGCACGGTCAGCCCCGCCTCGACCTCCAGGTCGAGGACATCGACCAGCACCACGTCGCGGATCAACAGTCGGGTCAGCATGAGAGCGCCAGAAGGACGTGGGTGCGATTCGGCATCCCGTGCAGTCTAGCCGAGAACAGGCGGAGAACGATCAGTCCGTGAATCCCGCGCCCTTGCGAAGCGCCGCGTTCATCCGCGACTGCCACCCGGAGCCGCCCGCCTTGTAGAAGTCGATGATCTCGGCATCAAGGCGCAGCGTCAGTTGGACTTTAGGCGAGGGCTTACGGGGGCGACCGGGAGAGCGCGCGAATTGAGCGAGGACGTATTCCGGGAACACCTCCGACGCGGGACGCAAGTTCGCAGCGCGCTCGGCGGTCAACTCCGGTGCCTGGTCCAGATCCAGATCGAACTCAGCTGGAGCTTCGGACACGCCTGATGCCTTCGACATAACGCACCTCCCGGTGATTGGCCTTCCTCAAACTGATCGCCCGAGTGATGTCATCGCGTCGCGTAAAGACCAGCACATGCAGGCGACCATCGAGGTCTCCGTAAGCGAGCCAGCGTGACTCCCGATAGCCGAAACGTTCATCGGCTTCGATGAGCGCTTCTTCGAAAACAACATCTCCGGCTCGCCGCAACGACACGCCGTGCTTGGCGATGTTGGCAGCGTCCTTGTCCGGGTCGAACCCGATCATTTATGTAGCTACAAAAACGACCAGACGCAAGGCAGGCTCGCGCCGTGAGATCAGCCCGGAATGATCCGCTGCAACCAGCTCTCGCGGCGACCCGTCGGCTCGGTGTCGGGGCGCTGGCCATCCTCGGTCAGCAAGGCATAGGCCTCGGCGTACCAGGGGCTGCCCGGATAGTTGAAGCCCAGCACGGCGCCGTTGCGGGTCGCCTCGTCCTTCAGGCCCAGCGCCAGATAGACCTCGACCAGTCGATACAGCGCCTCGGGCGTGTGCGAGGTGCGTTGGAAGGCCTCGTTCTCGACCACGGCCTGATAGCGGCCGATGGCGGCCAGCGGCTGCCGGGCGCGCTGATAGTAGCGGCCGATGGCCATTTCCTTGCCGGCCAGCTGGTCGTTGACCAGGTCGATCTTGACCACCGCGTCGGTGGCATAGGGCGTTCCGGGATAGCGGCGCGCGACGTCGCGCAGCCCGGCCAGGGCCAGTTCCGCCCGCCCCTGGTCGCGACCCACGTCGACGATCTGCTCGAAGTGACAGGTGGCGCGCATATAGAAGGCGTAGGCGGCCGAGGGGCTGCCGGGGAACAGCTGGATGAACCGGTCCGCTGCCGCGATCGACTCTTCGTAGCTGCCGTTTCGATAGTAGGCGTAGATCTGCATCAGGATCGCGCGACGCGACCACTCCGAATAGGGATGCTGGCGCTCGACTTCCTGGAAATAGTCGACGGCGTCGGCCCAGCGGTTGCGCTGCAGCCGCTCGTAGCCGGTGTTGTAGAGCAGCTCGACCGGCCGCTCCTCATAGGCCAGGCGAGGACGCTGGCTCCCGCCGTTGCACGCCGCCACCGTCAGGGCGGCGACGACCGAGAGGGCCAGAACGGACGAGGACCGCAGGGAGATCGGCAAGTCGAAACCTCATGACGCGCAACCGGACCCGCCTGACGGCGGCAGCCGGATTTTCAGACCGCGTTCTCTAGCACCGGCATTCGCGCCGCGCCATGCGCCGCACGAGGCGAACACGGCTTGCGACGAACCCCCCGGCTGGTAAAGAGCGCGCCAGACAGACCGTCGTCATTGGCGGAGTGATGACGGCGAAAGGATGACCGGATGAAGCTGCTCTCTGGCAACTCGAACCGGACGCTGTCCAAGGCCATCGCCGATCACCTCGACATGCCCCTGACGAAAGCCCAGGTGAAGAGGTTCGCCGACAACGAGGTTTTCGCCGTCATCGAGGAGAACGTCCGGGGCGAGGACGTCTTCGTCATCCAGTCGACCTCCTATCCGGCCAACGACAACCTGATGGAGCTGCTGATCTGCATCGACGCCCTGGTGCGGGCGTCGGCGAAACGGATCACGGCGGTCATGCCCTATTTCGGCTATGCCCGTCAGGACCGGAAGACGGGCGGGCGCACCCCGATCTCGGCCAAGCTGGTGGCCAATATGATCACCCGCGCCGGGGCCGACCGGGTGCTGACCATGGACCTGCACGCCGGCCAGATTCAGGGCTTCTTCGACATCCCGACCGACAATCTGGTGGCGACGCCGGTCCTGGCCCAGGACATCAAGGATCACTATCAGCGCGGCAATCTGATGATCGTCTCGCCCGACGTGGGCGGGGTGGTGCGGGCCCGGTCCCTGGCCGAGCGGCTGAACGTCGACCTGGCCATCGTCGACAAGCGTCGACCCAAGGCCGGCGAGAGCGAGGTCATGAACATCATCGGCGACGTCCAGGGACGCGAATGCATCCTGTTCGACGACATCGTCGATTCGGGCGGCACCCTGGTGAACGCCGCCAAGGCCCTGATGGAGGCCGGCGCGACCCAGGTCTCGGCCTATATCAGCCACGGGGTCCTGTCCGGCCCGGCGGTCCAGCGCGTCACCGACGGCCCGCTGAAGGAACTGGTCATCACCGATTCGATCGAACAGCCGATGGAAGTCGCCAACTGCGCCAAGATCCGCACGGTCCCGGTCGCTCCGCTGATCGGAGAGGCCATCCGTCGCATCGCCAACGAGGAGTCGGTGTCGAAACTGTTCGACTGATTGGCCGTTGGATTTGGACTTCGCCTCAAAACCGCCGATTGTGGCGCGTCTGGTCGTCACGAGGTCCAGGGGAGTTCCTGACATGCGTTTCGCCTTCGCGCGGCTTTCCGCGTCCGTTCTTGCCCTGACACTGGTCGCGAGTTGCGCCTCCGGCCCGACGGAGGAGGAGCGCGCCGAACAGGCCCGGGTCGCCGCCGAACAGGCCCGTCTGGCCGCCATCCCGAACGTCTCGCTGAACAGCAATGTGATCCAGGAAGCGGCCGTCTACCTGGCGTTCACGCGCGACATGGGCACGCTGCGGGGCGGCTTCGCCGACGCCGCCTCGATCCAGGAGGCGCTGCGGCGCGGTGCGGCCTATGACGCGCGGCAGGTGTCGCGGGGGCTGGTCGCCTATGCCTCCATCCTGGCCATGCAGTCGCCCGAGTTCGTGGCGGGGGTGCGCGCCAACGCGACCGACCGCGAAAGCCGCAACGCCCTGGTCGCACGCATCGTCGCCGACCCGGCCTCAGCGGGACGCCTGCCCGGGGCCGACGTGGCCGCCGGTCTGATCATCGGGACCCTGGAAAACGACATCCGCCTGCTCCGCGAAGCCGCCGATTCGGTCGAGAACGACGCCTATGCCATCCAGGCGGACGGTCGTCGCGACTGGGCCCGGGTCGCCGTGCCCGAGCGCGAAGCCCGTCTGAACACGGTGCGGGGTCTCAGCCGGCCATCGCTCGCGCCCGCCGAGGAGGCCGCGCGCCTGTCGGCGGCGGTCCAGTCGGGTTCGGGCCTGAACGTCGCGGCGGCCCGCCCCCGGACGCCGCCCTATCCGCAGTCGGTCGAGAACGCCCTGGCCCTGGCCGCCCTGGCTCTGCTGGACGGCGCCGGCGAGAACGCCCGGTCCAACACCGACGCCCTGATGTACGACCGCGCAAGTCTGGACTGTTTCGAAAGCTCCAAGCTGAACCTGTTCCAGTGCCTGGCCGCCTCGCGCCCCAGCTACGAGGACATGTTCTGTCTCGGCCGGCACGTCGTGCGCGATCTGGGCCAGTGCGCGCGCGGCGCCGCCCTGCCGACCGGTCAGATCACCGTCGGCGCCCCGACCCAGAGCCGGGCCGACACCACCCCGCGCATCACGCCCCGGACGCTGGACGCCGAAAGCCCGGTGGTCGCTCGCGAGCCGGAGGCGACGCCCTCGTCCGCCGCTCCGGCGATCGTCACGCCCCAGACCGCTGTGCCCACCCCGACGCAGCGCCTGAACGCCCAGACCCAGGCGCCGCAAAGTTGAACTCGCCTGTCGCGATTAACGGACGGCAAACCATAGCGACGGCCTTATAACCCCTTCAGTAGCCCGGCGACGCAGAGCGCCGGGGTGTTCTCGTGGGGAAATCGTCCATGCGTCTGGCTTATCCGCGCGGCCTCGTGCTCGCCGCCATCGCCGCCGCCGCCGTGCTGTCGGCCTGTTCCAAGCCAGAACCCGTCGTGGTCGTCGAGGCCCCGCCGCCCCCACCCCCACCCGTCACCCTGAACCAGGGCGTCGCGGACGCGGCCTCCATCTACGTCAGCTTCATCCGCGACGTCGGAACGATCCCGGCGGGCGGCTTCCAGGACGCCGAGTCCATCCAGGCCGCCATGCGCCGGGGGGCCGCCTACGATCCCGCGACCCTGTCGCGCGGCATGATCGCCTATGGCTCGATCCTGGCGCTGCAGTCGCCCGAGTTCGTCCAGGGCGTCCGCACCTATGCCGTCGACCCGACCGTTCGCGCCGAGATGATCGCCAACATCTCGCGCGACCCGGCCTATGCCGCCGGACTGCCCGGAGCCGCCGCCGCCGCAGGGCTGATCGCCGCGACCCTGGGCCAGGACATCGTCACCCTGACCGCCATCGCCGAGGGCGTGGAGGGCGACGCCTACACGATCCAGGAGCGCCGCGATCCGCGTCGCCGCTGGGCCACCCAGCCGATCGCCAGCCGCGAAGTCCGGCTGGAGTCGGTCAAGACCATCTCCGCCGGCCAGATGCTGCCGTCCGCCGAGGATTCCGCCCGCCTGTTCGCCGCCGCCAACGCCGGGGCCGGCCTGTCGCTGACGGGTGGGGCGGTCGAGGCGCCGTTCACCCCGGCCGTGGTTCACTCCCTGGCCATCGCCGCCCTGGCCGCCCTGGGCGCGGCGGGCGATGAGGCGCGGTCGAACACCGAGGCCCTGTCGATCGAGGCGAACGCCCAGTTCTGCCTGGACATGTCCAAGCTGAACCTGTTCCAGTGCCTGGCCGCCTCGCGTCCCAGCTATGAGGACATGTTCTGCATCGGTCGCCACATCGTGCGCGACCTGGCCACCTGCACCACCGAGGCGGTCGTCCGTCGCGCCCCGACCCTGGAGCCGGGAACGGTCGTGGCCGAGGTCACGCCGGTCGCGGCCGAGGCCACCACGGCGGCGCTGCAGGCCACGGAACCTCAACCCAACTGAGGCAGGGTTGCCCGGTTGCGTCCACCGACGCTTGCGTGTAATAGCCCGCGCTCTTGAATTCGAGGGTTGATGACCCCGCCTGTGCGCGCCCTGACGGCGCAGGCGCTTTTGTTGTTGAGGCGAGCCCGATGGCCGAGATCATTCTGAACGTGGACGTCCGCGAAAACACCGGCACCGGCGGCGCCCGCGCGGCCCGTCGCGCCGGCATGGTCCCCGGCGTCCTGTATGGCGGCGACAAGGCCCCGGTGGCCATCTCGGTCAACGAGAAGGACTTCCGCAAGAACCTCTACACCGGCAAGCTTCTGGGCCACCTGGTGACCCTGAAGTACGGCCAGGAAAGCCAGTCGGTCATCGCCAAGGACGTGCAGTTCGACCCCGTGTCGGACCGCCCCCTGCACTTCGACCTGATGCGCGTCGACGAGAACCAGACCATCAAGATCGAAGTGCCGATCCACTTCATCAACGAAGATCAGTGCAAGGCCTTCCGCCAGGGCGGCACGCTGGAGATCGTCCGTCACTCGGTCGAGATCCTGGTCAAGGCCAACCACATCCCCGAAGACCTGATCGTCGATCTGGCCGGCCACAAGCTGGGCGACACCATCCGCTGGTCGGACGTCAAGGTCCCCTCGGACGTCGAGGCCACCATTACCGACCGTGACTTCGTCATCGCCTCCATCAAGGTCTCGTCTGCCGCCATCGCCGCCGATCAGATCGAGGAAGCCATCGCCGAAGAGACCGCCGAGGCCGAAGCCGCCGCCGTCGAGGCCGGCGAGGTTCCAGCCACCGAACAGGGCGGCGACGACGCTGCGGAAGACGGCGAAAAGACCGAAGGCTGATCCCCGGATCGTCGCTGAACATCGGCCCGCCCGGCTCCGGCCCGGCGGGCTTTTGTTTGCCTGCCGTTTGCGAAAGCGACGGTGGCGCGCTACCATCCACCCATGAACGTCCACGCGCCCAAGCCGAACAAGTACAAGGCCTACCGCGAGCGCAAGAAAGCGGCGGGGTTGAAGCAGGTCCGCATCTGGACGCTCGATCCCGATGTTCCGGGATTTCGTGAGGCGATGAAGGCTGCCTTCGAGCGAGAAAGGAACAGCGTGGAAGCCGGGGAACTGCAGGATTTTCTCGATGCAGCCGCTCTTGAGACCTGGCCACCTTACGAATGAACCGAGGCGACGTCGTCACCGCCGTCTTGCCCCGCGAACAGGGTAAACCACGACCGGTGGTGATCGTTCAATCAGACACGCTGACTGGCTCCAACACCGTGATAATCTGCCCTCTCACAAGCCGGGTGGAGTTCCAGGCACCACACCGCCCCCAGATCGAACCTTCCGAGGCAAATGGACTGCGCTCTACGTCTCTGGCGATGACCGATAAGCTTCAGGCAACGCCACGCGATCGCTGCGGCTTCGTCATCGGGCGCTTGGAGGACGGAGATCTGTCCTTGATCGAGGCTGGAATTGTATTCGTCCTCGGAATGCAGCGCTGATGCTCATCATCGCCGGCCTGGGCAATCCGGGCACCAGATACGAGAAGAACCGCCACAACATCGGCTTCATGGCCGTGGACGAGATCGCGCGTCGTTGGCGGTTCGGCAGCCCTCGCGCCAAGTTCCAGTCGGTGATCGCCGAGGGCGAGGTCGAGGGCACCAAGGTCCTGCTGATGAAGCCCCAGACCTTCATGAACGAGAGCGGCCGCGCGGTCGGAGAGGCGGCGCGGTTCTACAAGGTCGACCCGGCCTCGGTGATCGTCTTCCATGACGAGATCGACCTGGCCCCCGGCCGGTTCCGCATGAAGACCGGCGGCGGCGCGGCCGGTCAGAACGGCGTGCGCAGTCTGATCAGCCAGCTGGGCCCCGACTTCCGCCGCGCGCGGATGGGCGTCGGCCACCCCGGCGATCCGAAACGGGTCCACGGTCATGTGCTGAGCGACTTCCACAAGGCCGAACAGCCTTGGCTGGAGGCCCTGCTGACCGCCTGCGCCGACGCCCTGCCCTTCGCCGTGCGCGGCGAGGACGACCGCTATCAGGGGGAGGTCCTGCGCCTGGCCCCCGCCCCCAAGTTCAGCCCCCGCCAGGCGGCGCAAGGCGGCGGAACCGGGCAGACCTCGGGCGAATAGTCGCGATGGCGTCGGAGGACGCGCAACGCTATGGCGAACTCTCGACGTCCCCTGACCGGATGCCATTGGATGACTCTGAACGTTTCGACGGCCGCGAGGCTCTCCCTGCTCATCACGACGTGCTTCGCCGTTGCCGCTTGCTCGGAGCCCAGCGGCGGGAGCGCGGCCAGCGACGCCGCCGCGACCGTCGCCGTCACCGACGCCCTGTGCCGCCCGACGCCGAACGGGCGTCAGGTCACCGGCTGCTACATGACCGTCACCTCGCCCGTCGCCGACACCCTGGTCTCGGTCGCCAGCCCGGTCGCCGCCCTGGGCCAGATCCATGAGACGCGCATGGAGTCCAACATGATGATGATGCGCGAGCTGGAGGCGGGCCTGCCCCTGCCCGCCGGCGAGACGGTCGAGCTCAAGCCCGGCGGCACCCACATCATGCTGATGGGCGTGGCCGAGCCGCTGCGCGCGGGCCAGAGCGTGCCCCTGACCCTGACCTTCGCCACGGCGGCCGCGGTCGAGGTCGTGGCCAGCGTGGGCCAGCCGACCGTCGCGGACGAGGACCACAGCGGGCACTGAGGCGCAACAGAACGGCGCGCCTGACAAACCGCACCGAACCCGCTAGACCTTGATCGGTTGAGGAGAAATCGCTTCGCGATTTCGCCGATGCCGTGAATCAAGGTCCAGCATGACCCGTGGGGCCTGATCCGACCGGAAAACCGCTCGCACTTTTCCGGATCAGGCCCTATGGGCTCGCCCTTCCCTGAAAGCGTCCGAGACCCATGGCCCTGAAAGTCGCGATCGTCGGCCTGCCCAATGTCGGCAAGTCCACCCTGTTCAACGCCCTGACCAAGACGGCGGCGGCCCAGGCGGCCAACTATCCGTTCTGCACCATCGAGCCGAACACCGGCGACGTCGCCGTGCCGGAACCGCGCCTGAACGTCCTGGCCGAGATCGCGGGGTCCAAGGAGATCATCCCCTCGCGCATCACCTTCGTCGACATCGCCGGCCTGGTGCGCGGCGCCTCCAAGGGCGAGGGGCTGGGCAACCAGTTCCTGGCCAACATCCGCGACTGCGACGCCGTGGCCTTCGTCGCCCGCTGCTTCGTCGACGACGACATCACCCATGTCGAGAACCGCATCGATCCGATCTCGGACCTGGAGATCATCGAGACCGAGCTGATGCTCGCCGACCTCGAGAGCCTGGAGCGTCGTCGCGTCCAGATGGAAAAACGCGCCAAGGGCGGCGACAAGGAGAGCCAGCTGAGCCTGAAGCTGGTCGACCTGGCCCTGTCGAAGCTGAACGCCGGCAAGCCCGCCCGCACCGCCCTGCCCGAGGTGTCCAGGGAGGACCGCAAGGCCTGGGACATGCTGCAGCTGCTGACCGCCCTGCCCGCCCTCTATGTCGCCAACGTCGACGAGACCTCCGCCGACAAGGGCAACGACCTGTCCGACAAGGTGGCCGAGCGCGCCAGGGCCGACGGCGCCAACACCGTCGTGATCTCGGCCAAGATCGATTCCGAATTGGCGGTGCTCGACGAGGCCGAGCAGCTGGAGTTCCTGGAGAGCATGGGGCTGGCCGAGCCCGGCCTGAACCGCCTGATCCGCGAGGCCTATGCCCTGCTGGGGCTGCAGTCCTATTTCACCGTGGGCCCCAAGGAGGCCCGCGCCTGGACCATCCACATCGGCGACACGGCCCCCCAGGCGGCGGGCGTGATCCACACCGATTTCGAGAAGGGCTTCATCCGCGCCGAGACCATCGCCTACGACGACTACGTCGCGCTCCGCGGCGAGGCCAAGGCCCGCGAGGCCGGCAAGCTGCGCGCCGAGGGCAAGAGCTACGTCGTCAAGGACGGCGACGTGATGAACTTCCTGTTCAGCTGAGGCAGGCGTGCGAGCCGCTTTATCGACGTTGCGGCTGTCCGCCACGGGTGGGAAGCGGTCATCGACCTCAGACCCGAAAGTCGCAACCATGCCCTGCCATCAATATCGAAGGCTGTTCGCCCGTTTGGCCTCCGCCTCTAGGCGGCGCTCGACCATCACGGAGCGAATTTCGCGGACACGGTTTCGGGTTTCTTGAGCCTGCCGACAGATTGCCTTCGATCGCGCCACGGCCACCTTTGCTTTTTCGATAGCGTCGCTCCACCCATCCATGCCATCCAGCCTTCCGTCGGTCTGCCTGTTCCAACGATGAGCATGACACAACGATCCGAGGTGCCGCCACCAGCCCCGTGCAGCGACAGCACATCCTAGACGGTTCGCTTTGGGTCGGGACCAGACGGTCGCCTATGGGTGGCTAGCGGACGTTGCGATCACCGTTGAGCGTCGCGGGTAACTTCGGCCCAGTTGGCGTCGTAAGAGAAGTCAGTCATTGATCGATCTGAGATGAAGCCGATCCGCAGTCACATCGCCTCGTTAGTTGGAGCCGCGTTCGCGGTTCTCGCCATGCTGATGGTTTCATCGGTCAGCGTCGCAGCGCCTGCGTCGATGATGAAGGTCACGTCCGATGAGCCCTGCGCGGATATGACTTCGAAGAAGGGCTCCCCACCATGTTCGCCAGACTGCGCGGTTATCTGCCACGCCCTGCTGGTAGCCCCGGTTGTTGTGGGTGAGGTGAAGGTCTTCGAGCCTGTGTCCTATCTGAGCGGCTACCCAAGATTGACGTCAGTGATCGTTGAAGGCGATGACCCGCCCCCCCGATAATGCTGGGCGGCAACGAACTCAAATCACCCATCACATCTGGAATAATCAAATGAAGAACGTTTTTGCTGTGGCAGGTCTGATCCTGCTCGCATCCGGAACCGCCGCTTTTGCGGCGTCTCCCGAGACCGTGATCCAGGCCGTCGCCTCTTGCTGCGATGCCCTGGCGGCCTGCTGCCAAGGCGCTTCGATGCCTTGCTGCCCCTAGCTCTTTGCTGAGTTAGGTGTGGAACGCCCGGTCGAAAGGCCGGGCGTTTTGCTTGTGTAGATGTCTGCATTGGGTCGGAAGCAGACCTTGGGTTTCACAATCGGACTGAAGATCCTTTGGGATCACGCTGCCTACGGCACCGCAACCGCCGACACCGCCGTCTCCTCCAGCGTCGTGCATTTGTTCAGCGTCACCGCCTCCGTTCCCCTGTCCAGATAGGTCAGGCGCATGACGTCACCCGTTACCTGAAACCGCACGCGCTCCGAGGCCATCTGGCCTTCAGCCACGCAGGCCAGGGTGGCGATATAGCCATCGACGACCTCGTCGATCGCGGCGATCGAACAGCTGTTCTCATAGCCTTCGAAGCGGGTCGGCGTGATCTCGATCGGCCGCTCCGCTCCCTGCGGCGCGGCGCACCAGGCCACGTTCGCCGCCCATCGGCCGACGAAGCTGGTCGGGCCCCGTCCGGACATCATGGACACGGTGCCGTCGTCGGCGGGCGCGGCGGGGTCGGCGACCTCGATCGGCTGGGCGGGCTCGGTCGGCGGATTGACCGGTCCGCTCTCGCCGCAGGCGGACAAGGCGGTGGCAGCCAGCAGCGGCAGGAGCGTTTTCATCCGCCCTGAACGCGAACGGCTCAGCTCGGTTCATAATTGCGATTGAATTGCAGAAGCATTCGCATTACCCAGAGCGCCGTCCTCAAGCGGAGCCTTGTCCATGCGTGCCCCCCTGTCCCTGTCGGTGTCCGCCGCCGCCCTGATCCTCGCCCTGCCCGCCCTCGCTGAGCCCGACGCGACCGATCCGTCCGAGACCCGGCTGCCGCCCGTCACCGTCGTCGCCACCCGCACCGAGACCCGCGTGGACGAGGCCCCTGCCACCGTCAGCGTCTTCACGGCCCAGCAGATCGAGCGGCTGCTGATCTCCGACATCAAGGATCTGGTCCGCTATGAGCCGGGCGTCAGCGTCCCCAGCCAGCCGGCCCGCTTCGGCGCGGCGCTCGGCACCACCGGCCGGGACGGCAACGCCGGCTTCACCATCCGGGGCCTGGGCGGCGACCGCGTGCTGATCGTCGTCGACGGCGTTCGCAGCCCCGACGGCTTCACCTTCGGGGCCCAGAGCGTGGGGCGCGGCGGCTATTCGGACCTCGATCTGATGCGCTCGGTCGAGATCCTGCGCGGCCCGGCCTCGGCGCTGTATGGCTCGGACGGGGTCGCGGGCGCGGTCAGCTTCACCACCAAGGACCCCGCCGACCTGCTGACCGACGGTCGCCCCTTCGCCGCGCGCGGTCGGGTCGCCTACAGCTCCGCCGACGAAGGCTGGACCGAAGGCCTGGCCGTGGCCGGTCGCGCCGGGGCCGTCTCGGGCCTCCTGGCCTACACCCGCCGCGACGCCCGGGAGACCGAGACCGGCGGCGACAACGACGTCATCGGCGCCCTGCGGACGACCGCCAACCCGCAAGACATCCAGTCCAACGCCGTGCTGGGCAAGATCGTCTGGGACGTCGCGCCCGGCCACGCCTTGCGCCTGACCTATGACCACTATGACGTGGACGTCGCCGCCGATGTGCTGAGCGGCCGCACCGCCTCGGTGCTGGAATTGCTCGCCGAGGACGAGACCACCCGTGACCGCATCGGTCTGGACTGGCGCGGCACCGACGTCTTCGGCCTGGAGCGGGCCCAGATCGCGGCCTGGTGGCAGGACGCGACCACCCGCCAGTTCACCTTCGAGGATCGCACCCCCGCCGTCGACCGCACCCGCGACAACCGCTTCGACAACGCGGTCTACGGCCTCGCCGCCGACGCCCGCACGACGCTGAACCTCGCGGGCATTTCCCACCGCCTGACCTTCGGCGGCGACGGGTCGAGTACCCGCCAGCAGGGCATCCGCGACGGCACCGTGCCGCCGTTCGGAGAGACCTTCCCTACCAGCCCCTTTCCCGTGACCGACTATGTGCTGGCCGGCGTCTTCGTGCAGGACGAGATCAGCCTGCTGGGCGATCGGCTGCGGATCATCCCGGCCCTGCGATATGACGCCTATGAGCTGTCGACCGACGCCGACCCCCTGTACGTCGGGGCGCGCGCCGATCAGTCCGACAGCCGCCTGTCGCCCAAGCTGGGCGTCGTCTGGCAGACGACCCCGACGTTCCAGCTGTTCGCCAACTATGCCGAGGGCTTCAAGGCCCCGACGCCCAGCCAGGTGAACAACGGCTTTTCCAACGCCGCGTTCGGATACGTCTCCGCTCCCAACCCCGATCTGGAGCCCGAGACCAGCCGCAGCGTCGAAGCCGGCCTGCGGTTCCGCGACGTCGATTTCGCCGGGGGCCGCATGGCGCTCCAGTTCGTCGCTTTCCAGTCGGACTACGAGAACTTCATCAGCCAGCAGGTGGTGTCGGGCGGCTTCACTCCGGCGAACCCGGCCGTGTTCCAGTTCGTCAACTTCACCGACGTCGAGGTCTCGGGCCTGGAATCCCGCGCCAGCATCGACTGGGACAACGGCTTTCGCCTGAACCTGGCCGGCGCCTGGGCGGAAGGGCAGCAGACCACCGCCGGCGCGACCACCCGCCTGCCGACCATCGATCCGATCAAGCTGGTCGGCGGCCTGGGCTGGGACGAGCCCCGTGGACGCTTCGGCGGCGAGGTCATCGTCACCTGGTCCGACGCCAAGAAGGCGCGTGACACCAGCGGCCTGGCCTGTTTCAACGCCGTGCCCGCCAACGGCTGCTATGTCGGCGAGGCGTTTCAGCTGGTCGACGTCACCGGCTACTGGAACGTGACCGACAGCGTCACCGCCCGCGTCGGCGTCTTCAACGTCTTCGACGAGACCTATTCCTGGTGGAGCGACGTCCGGGGCGTCGCGAACACCTCGGCCGTCGTCGACGCCTACACCCAGCCGGGCCGCAACGTCGGCCTGTCGCTGTCACTGCGTCTGTGACGCGCCCCCTTCGCAAAGCCAGAGAGGTTCCGATGCGCAGTCTTATGATCGCCGCCGTGCTGATGACGACCCCCGCCCTGCCCGCCTGGGCCGCCGCCATCCAGCCGACCCCGGTCCAGGCCGAGGCCGCCGCCTTCGAGCGCGACCGACAGGCCATCCTGGCCCAGGTCGGCGACTACCGCGTGCGCTTCGACATGCGCGAGACCGTCTCCTTCCGCCCCGGGTACGACCCGCTGGAGCCCAAAACCTCGAGCGGATTCGAGAACGTCCGCGTCGTCGAGGACACCGGCCGCCACATCGTCCTGCAGCACACCCTGGTCATGGAGCACGAAGGCCAGACCCTGGTCATCAAACACTGGCGCCAGGACTGGACCTATGAGCCCTCGACCGTCCTGACCTATGCCGGACCGAACCGCTGGGTGGTGAGCGAGGTTCCGGCTGGCACCCGCGCCGGGGCCTGGTCCCAGACCGTCTGGCAGACCGACGACAGTCCCCGCTACGGCGGCGTCGGCCGCTGGAGCCATGAGCAGGGCCTGGTCCAGTGGACCAGCGATCCGACCGCCCGTCCCCTGGCTCGCCGCGATGCCACGCGCGACCCGATCTACGACCGCTACGTCGGCACCAACCGCCACGCCCTGCTGCCGGGCGGCTGGGTCCATATCCAGGACAATCTGAAGCTGGCCCCGGCCGAGGGCGACGACACCGGCGTGGTCGCCGTGGTGCATGAGGACGTGGTCAACACCTACCGCGTCTCGACCGACTACGACCCCGCGCCGGGCGACGCCTACTGGGCCGCGACCGCCGACTACTGGGCCGCCGTCCGCGCCGCCTGGGACGAGACCATCGCGCGCCACGGCGGCATCGGTCTGGAGGAAGAACCGCAGGCCGGGGCCATCACCGGCCCGGTCCTGATGAACCTCGCCGATCAGATCGCCGAGGGCGCGGTGACGACCGGGGCCGCCGTGGACCAGGCCCGGGCGCTGATCGCGGAATCGACGGCGGCACCTTGATAATCTCCGTGCACCCCGGCGAAGGCCGGGGTCCAGAGGCGCACTCGGTTGCGGCAGTTCCCCCTGGTGGCCAAGCGGTCAGCAAAGAGTCCGCGATCTGGACCCCGGCCTTCGCCGGGGTGCACGGAAGTGGGGGCTACTGCCGCGTTCGCGAGGACACTGAAAAGAGCCTCATCTCGCCGGGGTGCTCGGCGTGTGGGCTCTACTGACGCTCGCCGGCCGTCCGTTCCCGCACGCTGCCGAACTCCGACATCGGCTTCCAGCCGGGCCAGTCGCTGCTGTTGGCCAGTTCCAGACCCAGCCGATAGAGCAGCGTCAGATTCTCCACCGCCGAACGGAAGTCGAGGTCCTCGGACCACTCGTCGGACGGACGGTGATAGTCGGCGGCGAACTTGGCCTTCCACGCCGCCTCGCCGGCCTCGCGGCCACCCTCGTCCCAGTCCCAGCCATGCCAGGTCATCAGGGCCGGCACGCCTGCCCGCGCGAACGGGAAGTGGTCCGAACGATAGTAGAAGCCCTGTTCGGGCATGCCGTCACCGCCGACGTAGCGGCCCTCGGACTCGGCCAGAACCGCCAGCCGGTCCTCCAGATCGTTCTGACCCTGGCCGAAGATGGCCACGTCGCGCGTGGGGGGCGACAGGGGCAGCATGTCGATGTTGATGTCGGCCACCGTCTTGGCCAGCGGATAGACCGGGTCGGCCGTATAGGCATAGGCCCCCAGCAGGCCCATCTCCTCGGCCGCCATATGGGCGAAGACGAAGGTGCGTTCGGCGCGCGGCGCGGCCGACAGCTGGCGGGCCATCTCGACGATGCCGACGGTGCCCGAGGCGTTGTCCCAGGCCCCGTTGTAGATGTTGTCCTCGGTCGTCGAGACCGGGCTGACGTGATCCGCACCGACGCCGACGTGATCCCAGTGCGCGGAATAGACGATGACCTCGTCCGGATGGGTGGTCCCCTCGATCTTGGCCAGCAGGTTGTGGGTGCGCAGGGTGTCGATGGTCTCTTCGGTCGCGACCGACAGGGTCACGCCCGGCAGTTCGACCGCCTTGAACTCACCGCTCTGGAGCGAGGTCAGCACCTCGTTGCCCAGACCCGCCGCCATGGCCAGGCTATGCGCCACGTCCATGTTGATGCCGCCCGAGACTTCCAGATCCGCCGCGCCCGGCGTCAGGGTGCGCTGGCGATTGTTGAACTGGGCCGCGCGCTGCCAGTTGGGATCGCTGGCGGGCACGGTGAAGACGGTGATGATGCCCACGGCGCCGCGACGGAAGGCCTCGTCGGACTTGAAGGCCGCCGATTGATAGTGGGTCGCATAGGCCCCGTTGAACCGCTCGGTGACGGCCTCGGCTGTCGGCTCTCCGCCGACGACCATGACGATCTTGCCGCGCACGTCGATGTCGCCGTAGTCGTCCCAGCCGCGCTCGGGCGCATGGATGCCGTAACCCGCGAACACCAGGCCGGCGTTCTCGACGCTGGCCCGACCGTCGTTCGAGACGGCGCGCAGGGCGATGTCCTGGCCGATGGTCAGCGGATGGACGGTGCCGTCCGGCCCGGTCCAGCTGGCCGAAGCCGCGCCCTCGACCGGGGTATAGCGCTTCAGGTCGACGACCTGCAGCCACTGGCCGTCCGGACCACCGGGCTGAAGACCCATCTCCTCGTACTGGGCCTGCAGCCAGGCCAGGGTCAGCCGCTCGCCCTCGGTGCCCGGATAACGGCCCTGGAACTCATCGGACGAGATCGTGCGGATGCTTTCCGACAGCCGCTCGGCGGTGAAGTCCTGCGCCTGGGCCAGGCCCGCGCTCGCTATCAGCACCAGGGCGGCCGCGCCGCCGAACAGTCCACGCAGGGTCAAGGGGTCATTCTCCAGATTTCGGCGCGCACCCTAGGAGGACAGCGCGACCATGCCGCATTACGTTTCCGTCATGTTTCGGATGGCGTCGCTCAGCCTCGCCCGGCCACCAGGGCCTCGACCACGGCCGGATCGGCCAGGGTCGAGGTGTCGCCCAGCGCGCCCGTCTCGCCCTCGGCGATCTTTCGCAGGATGCGCCGCATGATCTTGCCCGATCGGGTCTTGGGCAGGCCCGGGGCCCAGTGGATCACATCGGGGGCCGCGATGGGCCCGATCTCGGCCCGGACGTGCCTGACCAGATCGGCGCGCAGGGCCTCGGTCGCCTCGACCCCGGCGTTCAGGGTGACATAGGCGTAGATGCCCTGGCCCTTGATGTCGTGCGGAAACCCGACGACCGCCGCCTCGGCCACGTCCGGGTGCAGGACCAGGGCGCTCTCGACCTCGGCGGTTCCCATCCGGTGGCCCGAGACATTGATCACGTCGTCGACGCGGCCGGTGATCCAGTAGTCGCCGTCCTCGTCCCGGCGGCAACCGTCGCCCGTGAAATACTTGCCCGGATAGGCGCTGAAATAGGTGTCGAAGAACCGTTGGGGATCGCCCCAGACCGTCCGCATCTGCCCGGGCCAGCTGTCGGTGATGACCAGGTTGCCGCTCGTCGCGCCCTCCAGCACCCCACCCTCGGCATCGACCAGCTGAAGCTCGACCCCGGGCAGGGGCCGCGTCGCCGATCCCGGCTTCAGGTCGGTCGCGCCCGGCAGGGGCGAGACCAGCACGCCCCCCGTCTCGGTCTGCCACCAGGTATCCACGATCGGCAGCCGGCTCTCACCGACCACCTCGTGATACCACCGCCAGGCCTCCGGATTGATCGGCTCTCCGACAGTCCCCAGCAGCCGCAGGCTCGCCCGGCTCGTCGCCTTCACCGGGTCGTCGCCCTCGCGCATCAACGCCCGCAGCGCCGTGGGCGCCGTGTAGAAGATCTCGACCCTGTGCTTGTCCACCACCTCCCAGACCCGGCTGACGGTCGGATGGTTGGGCACGCCCTCGAACATCAGCGTCGTGCCCGCATTGGCCAGGGGGCCATAGACGACGTAGCTGTGGCCGGTCACCCAGCCCACGTCCGCCGTGCACCAGAACACCTCTCCGGGCCGATAGTCGAACACCAGTTCATGCGTCCAGCTGACCCAGAACAGGTATCCGCCCGTGGTGTGCAGCACTCCCTTGGGCTTACCCGTCGAGCCCGAGGTGTAGAGGATGAACAACGGGTCCTCGGCGTTCATCGGCTCGCACGGACAGTCGTCCGAAACGCCTTGCTTCAGCTCACCGTAGCGAAAGTCCCGACCGCCGGTCATCGGCACGTCGGCGTTCGTGTGGCTGATGACCAGCACCGTTTCGACCGCCACCTTCTCCAGCGCCGCGTCGACATTGGCCTTCAGCGGCACCCGCTTGCCGCCCCGCAGGCCCTCGTCGGCGGTGATGACCAGCCTGGATCCACAGTCCTCGATCCGCCCGGCGATGCTGTCGGGACTGAACCCGCCGAACACCACCGAATGGATCGCCCCGATCCGCGCGCAGGCCAGCATGGCCACCGCCGCCGCCGGAATCATGGGCAGGTAGATCGTCACCCGGTCGCCCTTCTTGACCCCCAGTGATTTCAGCACATTGGCCATCCGGCACACCTCGCGGTGCAGCTCGACATAGGTCAGGCCGCCCGACTGGTCCGGCTCGTCGCCCTCCCACAGGATGGCCATCTGGTCCGCCCGCTCCGGCAGGTGACGATCCACGCAGTTGAAACAGACGTTCAGAGCCCCGTCGGCGAACCAGCGGATGCGGAAGTCGTCCTTGTCGAACGACACGTCCTTGATGACCGTCGGCGGTGTGATCCAGTCCAGACGCCGCGCCTGCTCCGCCCAGAAGGCCTCCGGCGTCTCGCGCGCCGCGACGCGGGCGGCCTCATAGGCCTCGCGGTTCATATGGGCCCGGGCCGCCCACTCCGGCGAGACGGGATAGAGGTCGCGATCGATCATGAGGGCTCCTTGGCCGGAACCCTAACCGGACGCAGCGCCACTGGCCAAGCGCCACCGTCAAGCGGAGCCATTGCCGCCGAACCGCGTTAAGCTGAGGCATTCAAGGGGGATCGCCATGACCAGCCACCGTCCGCTCGCCGTCGCCCTGATGGGCGCCTTCGCCCTATCCGCCTGCGGCCAGGGCACCGAAGAGACCCCCGCCGTGGTCGCGCCGCCGGTCACCCCCGTCGCCGCCCCGACAGGCCCCCTGCCCCCGCCCATCGCCTATGCCTGCCAGAGCGACCAGGCCATCCAGGTCCAGTATCCCGACACCGAGACCGCCCAAATCACCTGGCGGGGCCAGGCCTACACCTTGCGGATCGCGCCCTCGGGCAGCGGCGCGCGCTACGTCGGCTCGGGCCTCGAGTGGTGGACGGCCAGCCGAAACGGCCAGGAGAACGCCACCCTCAGCCGCATCGGCCCCAACGATCAGGTCGGCACGACCGTGCTCGAGACCTGCAGCCGCCCATCCGCCAACCCCGACCTGCCGCCGCCGGGGTCCGACCCGGCGTCGACCACGGGCGCGGTCGCCACGCCCTGCCGGGTCGCCGACCTGCGGCTGTCGGTCGAGACCGCCGACGCCGGTGCCGGCAACCGGGCCCAGGTCTTCGGGTTGACCAACACCGGGGCGACGCCCTGCGCCGTGTCCGGCTATCCGGCGGTGTCGCTGCTGGACACCCAGGGTCGCCCGCTGTCCACCGTCCGCTCCGACCAGAACCCTGGCACAGCGACGCCCGTCGCCGTTCCCGCAGGCGGCCGAGCCTATTTCGACATCGCCTGGAATGTCGTGCCGAACGAGGCCGAGGGCCAGACCAGTTGCCCCTCGGCCGCGCGGATCAGCATTCGCATCGCGGGCGACGCCTCGGCCATGACGACACCCCTGGCCCTGACGCCCTGCGGTGGCCGCATCCGCGTCAATCCGCTGCGGGCGACCGAGGAGGTCGCGGCCCCTCCGGCGTCGACCTGACGCTTTCATCGTCCCCGGCCAGGGTCTAAGAGGCGGCCCATGCAGACAGCCGCCTTTCATGACCGTGTCGCCGCCGAACTCGCCGACATCGACGCCCAGGGCCTGACCAAGCCCGAACGGGTGATCCAGTCGCGCCAGGGCCCGGTGATCCAGGTCGGCGGTCGCAGCGTGCTGAACTTCTGCGCCAACAACTATCTGGGCCTCGGCGGCGATCAGCGCATCGTCGACGCCGCAAATGCCGCCACCGAACGCTGGGGCGGCGGAACGGCCTCGGTGCGCTTCATCTGCGGCACCCTGGATATCCACAAGGAGCTCGAGCGCGCCATCGCCGACTATCTCGGCTTTGAGGACACCATCCTGTTCGCCGCCGCCTTCGACGCCAACGGCGGCCTGTTCGAGCCCCTGTTCGGGGCCGAGGACGCCATCGTCTCGGACAGCCTGAACCACGCCTCGATCATCGACGGCGTCAGGCTCTGCAAGGCCAAACGCTATCGCTTCGCCACCTCCGACATGGCCGATCTGGAGGCCCAGCTGAAGCAGGCCCGGGCCGACGGCGCGCGCGACATCATCATCGCCACCGACGGCGCGTTTTCCATGGACGGCTATATCGCCAAACTGGACCAGATCAGGACGCTCGCCGACCAGTACGGCGCGCTCGTCATGGTCGACGACTGCCACGCCACGGGCTTCCTCGGACCGCAGGGTCGCGGCTCCTACGCCCATTGCGGGGTCAAGGTCGATTTCGTCACCGGCACCTTCGGCAAGGCCCTGGGCGGGGCCATGGGCGGCTTCATCTGCGCGACCAGGCCGGTCGTCGAACTGCTGAAGCAGCGGGCGCGCCCCTACCTCTTCTCCAACGCCCTCGCCCCGTCCGTCTGCGGGGCCAGCCTCGAGGCGATCCGCATCGCCCAGGGTCCCGAGGGCGATGCGCTCCGCGCCCAGCTGTTCGCCAACGCCGAGCGCTTCCGGGGCGCGATGCAGGCCGCCGGGTTCGACCTCCTGCCCGGCCAGCACCCGATCATTCCGGTGATGCTGGGCGACGCCAAGCTGGCCCAGACCATGGCGGCCCGCATGCTGGAACTCGGCGTCTATGTCATCGGGTTTTCGTTCCCCGTCGTGCCGCGCGGCCAGGCCCGCATCCGCACCCAGATGTCGGCGGCGCATACCTTCGAACATATCGATCAAGCGGTCGCGGCGTTCACGACGGCCGGCAAGGAACTGGGAGTTATTGCATGACCACCACCATGAAGGCCCTGGCCAAGATGCGGCCCGAGATCGGCCTCGACCTGATCGACGCCCCCATCCCCGAGGCAGGACCCGAGGACGTGCTCATCAAGGTCCGGCGCGCGGCGGTCTGCGGCACCGACATCCACATCTGGAACTGGGACGAGTGGTCCCAGAAGAACGTGCCGGTCCCGATGATCACGGGCCACGAGTTCAGTGGCGACATCGTCCACATCGGCAAGGACGTGGATCGCCGGCTGAAGGTCGGCCAGCGCGTCTCGGTCGAGGGCCACGTCATCGACCTGAACTCCGAGGCCGCCCGCGCGGGCCATTTCCACCTCGACCCCGCCACGCGCGGCATCGGGGTGAACCGCCAGGGGGGCTTCGCCGAATACGTCGTGGCCCCGGCCTTCAACGTGATCGAGCTGCCCGAGGACGTGCCCTACGAGATCGGCTCGATCCTCGACCCCTTCGGCAACGCGGTCCACACGGCGCAACAGTTCGACCTGCTGGGCGAAGACGTCCTGGTCACCGGCGCCGGTCCCATCGGCATGATGGCGGCAGCCGTGGCGCGCCACGCCGGCGCCCGCACCGTCGTCCTGACCGACATCAACGACTTCCGGCTGGAGCTGGGGGCCAGGGTCGCGCCGGGCGTCCGCACCGTGAACACCACCCGCGAGGACCTGCACGACGTCATGCACGAGCTGGGGCTCAAGGTCGGCTTCGACGTGGCGCTGGAGATGTCGGGGTCGCCCATCGCCTTCAAACAGTGCGTCGACACCCTGATCATGGGCGGCGGCATGGCCATGCTGGGCATTCCGTCCCGGCCCATGGAGACCGACTGGGGCGCGATCATCCTCAAGGCCCTGACCATCAAGGGCGTCTACGGCCGCGAGATGTTCACGACCTGGCGGAAGATGCTGGGCCTCTTGAAGGCCGGCCTGGACCTGACGCCCCTCATCACCCACACCCTGCCCTACGACCGCTATGCCGAGGGCTTCGAGGCGATGCGCTCGGGCCAGTCGGGCAAGGTCGTGCTGGACTGGGACAAGGCCGCCTGATCGTCCCCCGGGCTTGACCTCGTAACGGCGATCCCCGACCACCCCGCATCATGGGGCTCGGGACTGATTCCATCGCGGAGGTCCGGACGACCGTCCGGTCGCGCCGATGAGCGCGATCGTCGATTTCCTCAAGGGCGCCGGCGACGACGAGGCGGGCCGCAACGTCTTCGAGGTCGTGGCCATGTCCGACCAGCAGATCGAGACCACCCACGACTTCATCCAGTGGCTCTTCCCCCTCGATCAGCCGTCCGGCGCCAACCGCCGCGCCCCGGTCCTGACGGCCGACGACGTTCAGGCGATCCACGCTTCCGGCCTGGCCCAGATCGCGCTGGCGGCCGGCACCGACCGGATGGCGGCCTTCTATCAGTCCAACGGCCACTGGCGGGTGGCCCAGGATCACAACCACCTGCGGATCACCCGCATCATCAGGTCGCTGCGCCTCCTGCGCGGTCCCGGCGAGGCCGAGGATTTCCGCCAGCTGATCCTTCGCCTCGACGAGCGCGCGGGCCGCCCCGTCAGCATGGGCAGCCGCCAGCACTGGGAAAACGCCTGAGCGCGGCATGTCTCCCTCCCCTTCATGGGGAGGGAGAGCCGCTCTACGCTTTCAGCACCTTGATCAGGGCCGCCTCGAATCCCTTGGTGTCAGCCCCGGGCAGGACCTCGGCGATCCGCCCCGTCTCGTACAGGTCGAACACCGTGGGATGGACATAGCTGGACCGGCACACCGTCGGCGTATTGCCCAGCAGTCCCGCCACCGCCTTCACGCACAGGGTGATCTTGCGCTTCGTGTCCGTGGCCGAGGTCGGCGGCTCCATGTCGCGCAGGGCCCGCGCCGCCGAGACCGTGCCGGCCCAGGTGCGGAAATCCTTGGCGGAGAAATCCTCGCCCATGGCCTCGCGGATATAGGCGTTCACGTCGTCCGAGGTGACGGGGCACAGGTCGCCCTCGGCGTTTCGATACTTGAACAGCTGCTGTCCAGGCAGTTCGCGAAGGGTCCGCACCACGGCCGCCAGGCGACGGTCGCGGACGCTGACCTTGTGCTCGACCCCCGACTTGCCGCGAAAGGCGAAGGCCAGGCCGGCGCCGTCGACCTCCAGGTGCCGCTTGTGCAGGGTCGTCAGGCCGTAGCTGCGGTTCTGTTTGGCGTACTGGGCGTTGCCCACCCGGATCAGGGTGATCTCCAGCAGCCGGACGGCGGTGGCCAGGACCTTCTCGCGGCTGGGCCCGCGCGATCCCAGGTCCGCCTCGACCCGCTCTCGCAGCTTTGGCAGTCGCCGCGCGAACGCGGGCATCCGATCGAACTTTCCGCCCGAGCGATGTTCGGACCAGTCGTTGTGATAGCGGTACTGTTTGCGCCCCTTCACATCGCGGCCGGTCGCCTGGATGTGGCCGGTTCCTTGAGGGCAGATCCAGACGTCGGTCCAGGCCGGCGGGATGGCCAGGGCCCGGATGCGCGCCAGGGTCTCCTTGTCCCCGACCAGCCGCCCCTCGGGGTCGCGATAGCGGAAGCCCCTGCCCGAACGCACCCGCGTCAGGCCGGGGAAGCGATCGCTGCAATAGGTCAGGCCCTTGGGGACCTCGGTCTCGGCGACGAAGGCGTGACTACCGTCGGGCATCAATCGAAAGTCCGGATCATGGACGGCGAACGTCGCGTGAGGATCGCCGGTTCCTCTTGACCCGGACGAGCGACCGGAGGACGCAGACGCCATGAACTATCGCCACAGCTTCCACGCCGGGAATTTCGCCGATCTGGTCAAGCACGCCCTGGTGCTGTGGCTGCTGACGACGCGTCAGGCGGCCGGGCCGGTGACCGTGCTGGACACCCACGCGGGGGCGGGTCTCTACGACCTGACCGGCGACGCCGCCCGCTCGCGCGAGGCCGAGGCGGGCATCCAGCGGCTGATGGCCGCCGCGGCCCGACCCGCGCTGATCGAAGCCCTGGCGGCCGAGGTCGCGGCGCTCAATCCCAACGGCCGGGTCCGCTTCTACCCCGGGTCGCCGGTCCTGATCGCCCGGGCCCTGAAGACCGCCGACCACTACGTCGGCTTCGAACTGCGCGAGGAGGTCGCCGGTCTGCTGCGCGACAGCCTCAAAGCCTTCCCCGGCGCCCGGGGCGAGATCGGCGACGGCTACGACATGGTCCGGGCCGAGGCGAAACAGGCGCGGGGTTCGCTGGTGCTGATCGACCCGCCGTTCGAACGCCCCGACGACTATCTGCGCGCGGCAGAGACCGCCGGCGGGATCGTCCGGGCCGATCCGGATGCCACCGTGGCGATCTGGACGCCGCTGAAAGACATGGAGACCTTCGACGGTTTCCTCAGACGGCTCGCGTCGGCGACGGCGGCGCCCACCCTGGTGGCCGAGGCCCGACTGCGGCCCTTGACCGATCCAATGAAGATGAACGGCTGCGCCATGGTGGTGGTCAACCCGCCGAAGGGCGCGGACGCGGCGGCCACCGAAATCTGCCGCTGGGTGGCCGGGACCCTGGGCGACGCCGGGGCCAGGGCCGAGGTCTGGCGGGCCTGACAACGACCGTCACCACGTCCGATTCTGACGCACCACGGTGCTAGGCAGGCGTTCGCGCGGCAGGCTCAGGAGGCCGAATGAGAGAAGTGAGAGTCACTCCCACACCCCTTTCCGACTCTCACGACCAAGGCTCAGTCGATGACCTCGCCGGCCTCGTACAGATTGGGCTCGAAGGTCGCGATGGCCATGATCGGACGCATGGCGGCGGCCACCGCCTCGTTCCGCGTCATCGCCTTCCAGTCCTCGACCGAGCGCCAGACCGCGTGGTTGGCCACCGTCTTGCCGTTCAGGCCGCGGTGCAGGGTGGCGGACATGAAGCCCGGCAGCCCGACCTGGGCCCGGGCCAGGCTGGTCAGCATCTCGATCAGGTCGTCCTGCTTCTCGGGCTGGACCTTGAAGACGTTGATAAGGACGACGGGTGCGGCGTCGGCGTCCATGGCGAAACTCGCTGGCGGCTGTCGACGAACAAGGCCGACGGGTGCCCTCTAGCGCATTCCGCCGGGCGACACCCCATGTGAGCGGCGTTCATCCCCAGCCGATCGGAGCCCCCATGCCGACTATCGCCGTGCTCGAGACCGGTCGCCCGCCGTCGGC
The DNA here is from genome assembly GCF_040195595.1 of Brevundimonas aurifodinae. Lineage (NCBI taxonomy): Bacteria > Pseudomonadati > Pseudomonadota > Alphaproteobacteria > Caulobacterales > Caulobacteraceae > Brevundimonas > Brevundimonas aurifodinae. The sequence goes on along the minus strand of NZ_JBEGDD010000007.1, from coordinate 35,219 downwards.
GCTTCAACCCGACCATGGCGACTATCCCTCGATGTTCGCGGACCTGCTGGGTGACGCGTTCCAGACCCGGTCTTTCGACGTCCAGGCCGGCGACCTGCCCGAACCGGCCGCCTTCGACGGGGCCATCATCACCGGTTCGGCCGCCGGCGTGTACGAGGATCACGCCTGGATCCCACCCCTGCTGGACTGGATCCGCGACGCACGCGGACAGACCCGGCTGGTCGGTGTCTGTTTCGGCCACCAGGCCATGGCCCAGGCTCTGGGCGGCCGGGTCGAGAAATCCGGCAGCGGCTGGAGCGTCGGCCTGCATCGCTACCGGGTCGTCGAGGTCCAACCCTGGATGGCACTCGCCCCGGCCGAGATCGCCCTGTCGGCCTCGCATCAGGATCAGGTCGTCGCCCGGCCGGCCGACGCCCGCGTGATCCTGGCCAGCGACTTCACCCCCTTCGCCGGCCTGGCCTGGGGCGACGACGCCATGTCGCTCCAGCCCCACCCCGAGTTCACCCGCGCCTTCACCGGGGCCCTGGTCGAGGGCCGGCGCGGGCGGATCGAGGATGTGGTGGTGAACCGGGCGGTCTCCAGCCTGAGGGCGGAGGATGACCGGGCGGTGGTCGGCGACTGGATCAGACGGTTTCTGGCAACCTGACCCGTGCGGGCATCACGGCCACTTCACCACCGGCGGCATCGAACTGAGGATCGATTCGACGTTCCCGCCGGTCTTCAGGCCGAACGTCGTGCCCCGGTCATACAGCAGGTTGAACTCGACGTAGCGGCCCCGGCGAATCAGTTGTTCCTCACGCTCCTCGGGCGTCCAGGGCTCGGTCATGCGACGACGCACGATGGCGGCGTAGGTATCGAGGAACGCCATCCCGACGTCCCGCGTGAAGGCGAAGTCCCGGGCATAGTCCCCGCTGTCGTGATGGTCGTAGAAGATGCCCCCGATGCCGCGCATCTCGTTGCGGTGCGGCAGCATGAAATACTCGTCGCACCACTGCTTGTACTTGGGATACCAGGCGGGGTCGTGGGCGTCGCAGGGAGCGCGCATCCCGGCGTGGAAGGCGACCGTGTCCGGGGCCTCCTGGGTGCGCTCGCCATCCAGAACCGGCGTCAGGTCCGCCCCGCCGCCGAACCAGCTCCTGGTCGTGGCGATGAAGCGGGTGTTCATATGCACCGCCGGAACCCGGGGGCTGACCGGGTGGCAGATCAGGCTGATGCCGGTGGCGTAGAACCGCGGGTCCTCCTCCGCGCCGGGAACGGTCTTGGCATAGTCCGCCGGAAAGGTGCCGTGGACGGTCGAGACGTGGACGCCGACCTTCTCGAACAGCCGCCCGTGCATCATGCCCATGACCCCGCCGCCGCCCTCGTGCCGCGACCAGGGCGTGCGCGCGAACCGGCCGGGTTCGCCCGGAAACAGGTCGGCCGGCGCCGCGTCCTCCAGCGCCTCCAGGCCCGCGTGGATGCGGTCGCGCAGGGTCTCGAACCAGGCGCGGGTCTCCACCTTCTTCTGGTCGAGCGAGGGGGCGTCGGAGGCGTGGGCGTGGCTCATGACCACGTTCAATCATGCTTCGCCCAGCGCGTCACCGGGGCCGATGCTTTACGCCGCGCGGACGCCGGGCCAAGCTCTGCCGAACCCGGAGCCCGCCATGCGTTTCATCCTGCCCCTCATGCTCGGCCTGACCCTGTGCGGCCCCGGCCTCGCCCAGACGCCCGAGGCCGAGCGGACCATCGTCTCGACCGTGGTCGCCGAGCACGACCGGCACATCGATCTGCTGGAGCGGATCGTCAACCAGAACTCGGGCACGCTGAACCTGGCGGGCGTGCGCGCGACCGGCGAGAGGGTCCGGGCCGAGCTGGAGCCTCTGGGCTTCGACGTCCGCTGGATCGACATGGCCGAGACGGGTCGGGCCGGCCATCTGGTCGCCACCCATGACGGCGGCGGCAGGAACATCCTGCTGATCGGTCACCTGGATACGGTGTTCGAGACCGACAGCCCGTTCCAGACCTTCGTGCGCGACGGCGCGCGCGCGACCGGCCCAGGCATCGGCGACGACAAGGGCGGAGTGGTGGTGATCATCGCGGCTCTGCGCGCCATGCAGGCGGCGGGAACGCTGGAGGGGTCGAACGTCACCGTCTTCCTGACCGGCGACGAGGAGCGGCCGGGCGTGCCACTCGACGTCGCGCGGCGCGACCTGATCGAGGCCGGGCGCGTCGCCGACTATGCGCTGGAGTTCGAGAATCTGGCGACCGAAGGCGGCGCCGAGTTCGGCACCATCGCCCGGCGCAGCGCCGCCAGCTGGACGCTGACGACCGGCGGCGTGACCGGCCATTCCAGTGGGGTGTTCAACGACACCCTCGGCTATGGCGCGATCTATGAGATGGCGCGGATCCTCGACGGGTTCCGACGTGAGCTGCCCGAGCCCAACCTGACCTACAACGTCGGTGTCCTCGCCGGCGGCACGCCGGCCGAGATCGATGCCGACGGCTTCCGCGTCCAGGCCTCGGGCAAGACCAACATCGTCGCCGAGACGGCCATCGCCCGGGGCGATCTGCGTACCCTGACGCCCGAGCAGGACGCGCGGGCCCGGGCGCGGATGGAGGCGATCGTCGGCCAGAACCTGGCCCGGACCACCGCCGACCTGGTCTTCGGCGACGACGGCTATCCGCCGATGGCGCCGACGCCCGGCAATCTGGCCCTGCTGGAGCGGCTGAACGCGGTCAATCGCGACCTCGGCCTGCCCCAGATGTCGCCCTTCGACCCCGCCCGACGCGGCGCGGCCGACAGCGGCTTCGTCGCGGCCGACGTCGACACCCTGGGCGGCCTCGGCATCGCCGGTGGCCTGGCGCATGCCGAGGGCGAGTGGGTCGATCTGGACAGCCTGATCCGCCAGTCCCAGCGCGCGGCCGTCCTGATCGGGCGGCTGAGCCTGGGGGAGTGACGGGCCTCCTCAAGGTCTGCAACAGTGGCGTATCGATACCCGGAGACCACCCCATGATCCGCGCCCTGACCCTCGCCGCATGTTCTCTCGCCCTGGTCCTGCCGGCCGCTGCCCAGGACGCGGGAGAGGCCCGTGCCCGGCGTATCCTGGAGCGCACGCCGCTGATCGACGGCCACAACGACCTGCCCTGGGCCCTGCGTCAGGCGCACGGCTCGGACCCCTATGCGGTCAACCTGACCACCGATCTGGCGGGTTCGACCCGTCTGCACACCGACATTCCGCGCCTGCGGGCCGGCGGCGTAGGCGGGCAGTTCTGGTCGGTCTATGTCCCCGCCAGCCTGACCCCGGTCGAGGCGGCCAAGGCGACCTTCGAACAGATCGACGTCGTCCGCCGCATGGTCGACGCCCATCCGGACGTGTTCGAACTGGCCACCACCGCCGACGACGTCGTCCGCATCCATCGCGCCGGGCGGATCGCGTCGCTGATGGGCATCGAAGGCGGCTATTCGATCGACGATTCGCTGGGCCTGCTGCGCGAGTTCCACGAGGCGGGCGTGCGCTACATGACCCTGACCCATTCGCGGACCACGTCCTGGGCCGATAGCGCCACCGACGCCCCGCGCCACGGCGGCCTGTCGCCCTTCGGCGAGGCGGTGGTGCGCGAGATGAACCGGCTGGGCATGCTGGTCGACCTCAGCCACGTCTCGGAAGAGACGATGCTGGACGCCATGCGGGTGTCGGACGCCCCGGTGATCTTCTCCCATTCGTCCGCGCGCGGCGTGACGGACCATGCCCGGAACGTCCCTGACACCGTCCTGCGCGCGATGCCCGAGGACGGCGGGGTCGTCATGGTCACCTTCGTGCCCGGTTTCGTCTCCGAGACCTTCCGCGCCTGGAGCGCCGCCCGCGCCGCCGAACAGGCCCGGCTGGGCTCGCTGGAGCCCGGCGATCCCGCAGCCGTGACGGCGGGGATCCAGGCCTGGGACGCCGCCAACCCCGTGCCCGCCACCGGCATCGCCGACGTCGTGGCCCACATCCAGCATGTCCGAACCGTGGCCGGCATCGACCACGTCGGCCTGGGCGGAGACTTCGACGGTGTGCCGCGCCTGCCGACCGGGCTGGAGGGGGTCGACGCCTATCCCCGGCTGCTGGCCGCCCTGATGGCCGAGGGCTGGACCGACGCCGATATCCGCAAGCTGGCCGGCGAGAACGTCCTGCGCGTCATGCGCGCCACCGAGGCGGTGGCCCGCGCCAGGGCGGCCGAGCGCCCCTCGCTGGCGGCGATCGAGACGGACGAGACGCCGGAGTAGGGCCCTCAGACCGGCGGCGGGACCAGGCCGATCGACTTCAGCACCACCGCCTGGGTGACCATGATCGCCAGCCAGCTCAGACCGTCGGTGGCCATGGCACCCGACGGCAGGCCGCGCTGAGCGTGGTTCACGACCGTGGCGGGCACGACGAAGCCGATCCAGATCACCACGGCGCTGCCGATCGCCATGGTCCATGCCCCGGCCTCGGATGGCGCCAGGATCAGCGCCCCGGCCAGGATCGCGCACAGCCAGGCCTGGGCCAGAACGATGGCGACGATGACGGCGGGTGCCAGCGCCGGACCCGCCGCCCCGCGCCCCACCCGCCCGATCAACCCACGGACCAGCAATCCGGCCGCCAGCCCGCACCCGCTTGCCACCGCGATCGGCAGGGCGTTCAGTACGATATAGATCATCCGGGCCTCCCTCGTCGCCCGACAGGACCACTGCGCCTACGCCCTGACAATGCCGAGCGTCCGCCCTGCGGCGTGGAGCCGCGTGACAGCCGGACGCGCGACATCGTCGCCGCTGGCTTGGCCATAAGCTCTGGTCCAAGGCCGGGCGATGCAAACACCGACCGATCCGAAGCGCCGCCGCCTGGTCCAGGCCGTCGGCTGCCTCAGCTACATCGTGGGCGCGGCCGCCGTCGCGGGCCTCGCCGTCATGATCTGGCGTATCGTCTAACGACGACTTCACCCGCGCCGTCCGCGCGGCCTTCCGCTAGGATGCCCGCATGAGCACCGAAATGTGGATCGCCGTGGCCGTGTTCGCGGGCCTGAACCTGGCCGCTGCCTCCAGCGGGGGCATGTTCAAGCCGGGGGTCTGGTATGCCGGCCTCAACAAGCCCTCCTGGACCCCGCCGAACTGGGCCTTTCCCGTCGTCTGGGGCCTGCTGTTCGCCCTGAACGCCTGGGCCGGCTGGATGATCTGGGAGGTCGCGGGCGAGACGCGGCCGCGCGTCTTCATCCTCTACATCCTGTCGCTGATCCTGAACGCCGCCTGGTCGTGGCTGTTCTTCGGCCGCCGCCGGATGGATCTGGCGATGATCGACGTGGCCTTCCTGTGGGTGTCGCTGGCGGCGATCGTGGCCGTCTTCTGGATGATCCGTCCGATCGCCGCCCTGCCGGTCCTGCCCTACCTGCTCTGGGTCAGCATCGCCGCGCTGCTGAACTGGCGGATGATCCAGTTGAACCCTAACGCCCGCCGCGCCTGAGCCCTGTCTGACGCAGCGCCTCGAACAGGCCGATCCCGGCGCTGACCGCCAGGTTCAGCGAGCGGGCCTCCGGCCGGATGGGAATCACCACGCGGGCGTCGGCCGCCGCGTGGACATCATCTGGCGCGCCCGAGGGCTCGGAGCCGAACAACAGGGTGTCATCCGGCCGGAAAGCGAAGTCGGTCAGCGGCGTCGCCCCTTTCGTCGTGAACAGGACCAGCCGCCCCGGCCCCCGCGCCTCCTGAAAGGCGTCCCAACCGGCATGGCGGGTCATGTGCGACAGTGGTCCGTAATCCAGCGCCGCCCGCTTCATCGCCCGGTCGTCGAAGGTGAAGCCGGTGGGCTCGATGATGTGCAGGGACACGCCGAAACAGGCCGACAGGCGGATACAGGCCCCGACGTTCTGGGGGATGGCCGGTTGAAAAAGGGCGAGACGCATTCTAAGGCCCTCATTAGGCGCGGGAAGGGGTCCTGTCGCGGTACCGGTTTTCGATCGTTTCATTGAGCGGCGAAATCTTGCGGCGATGCGCCGCAAAGCGGGATCGGGTCATGTCCGCCGGATGGCGCTATAGGAACGCTCTCGTGCGCGGGGCCCTGTTCGGGCACCCGCCTTCGCAGTTTTTGGAAAGGTGAGCCGTGGCCGAATCGGTCGTGAATCCAGAAGGCCCCCATGGCGAGGCGCCCGAGGGCGAAGCCACCCGTCGGGACTTCATCCACATCGCGGCGGGCGCCGCGGCCGCCGGCGCCGGCGTGATGGCGGCCTGGCCGCTCATCAACTCGATGAACCCGGCCGCCGACACCCTGGCGCTGTCGACGGTCGAGTTCGACACGTCCAAGGTCGCCGAGGGCATGCAGCTGGTCATCACCTGGCAGGGCAAGCCGGTGTTCATCCGTAACCGCACCGCCGCCGAGGTCCAGCAGGCGACCTCCGTCAACTTGAGCGACCTCAAGGATCCCCAGACGGACACCGAGCGCACCAAGGAGGGGCATCAGTCCACCCTGGTCGTCCTCGCCAGCTGCACCCACCTGGGCTGCATCCCCACCTTCGGCACCGGCGACTACGGCGGCTGGTTCTGCCCCTGCCACGGCTCGCACTACGATGTGTCGGGCCGCATCCGCAAAGGTCCGGCGCCCATCAACCTGGTCGTGCCGGAGTATGAATTCACCGCCGGCTCCACCATCCGGATCGGCTGAGGCACACATCGATGAGCGGACACGAATCCACCTACGTTCCCAAGACCGGCGTCGAGAAGTGGCTGGACAGCCGGCTTCCGATCGTCCGGTTCGGCGCTGACTATCTGTCGCTGCCGACGCCCAAGAACCTGAACTACTGGTACACCTTCGGCGCGATCCTCAGCATCTGCCTGGTCGTGCAGATCGTCACCGGCATCTTCCTGGCGATGCACTATCAGCCGAACACCGAGATGGCCTTCGCCTCGGTCGAGCGCATCATGCGCGACGTGAACGGCGGCTGGCTGATCCGCTACGTCCACTCCAACGGCGCGTCGATGTTCTTCGTCGCCGTCTACATCCACATGCTGCGCGGTCTCTACTACGGCTCCTACAAGGCGCCGCGCGAGATGATCTGGATCCTGGGCTGCATCATCTTCTTCCTGATGATCGCCACGGCCTTCCTCGGCTACGTCCTCCCCTGGGGCCAGATGTCCTACTGGGGCGCCGAGGTCATCACCAATCTGGTCGGGGCCATCCCCCTGATCGGCGAGCCGATCCTGATCTGGCTGCGCGGCGGTCCGGCGATCGACAACGCGACGCTGAACCGCTTCTTCTCGCTGCACTACCTGCTGCCGTTCGTGATCTTCGGCGTGGTCGTGCTGCACCTGTGGGCCCTGCACACCGCCGGTCAGAACAACCCGGTCGGCATCCTGATCCCCAAGGACCGCGAGAAGAAGGACACAGTTCCCTTCCACCCCTACTACACGGTCAAGGACGGCTTCGCCCTGATCCTGTTCCTGATGATGTTCGCCGTGTTCGTCTTCTTCATGCCGAACGCCCTGGGCCACGCTGACAACTACATCCCGGCCAACCCGCTGGTGACGCCGGCGCATATCGTGCCCGAGTGGTACATGCTGCCCTTCTACGCCATCCTCCGGGCGATCCCGGACAAGTTCGGCGGCGTCGTGGCCATGTTCGCGGCCATCGGCATCCTGTTCGTCCTGCCCTGGCTGGACACGTCCAAGGTGCGCTCGATGCGCTATCGCCCGACCATGAAGATCTTCTACGCCCTGTTCGTCCTGAACGGCCTGCTGTTGGGCTGGTGCGGGGCCCAGCTGCCGGACGCCGCCGTGGTGCCGGGCATGCCCAGCTTCACCCTGATCGACGGCCAGCTGAACTCCTACCTGTGGCTGACGCGGCTTTCGACGCTGTACTACTTCGCCTTCTTCGTCGTGGTCCTGCCGCTCGTGGGGCTGAGGGAAACGCCGCTGAAGATACCGCTGTCGATTTCCGAACCCGTGCTCAAGGGTCCCGACGCCATGAGCGGCGCGGTCCCCGCCTCGGCCGAGAAGAAGGGCTGATACCGATGACCCAGTTCCTTCACAAAGCCATGCCCCTTCGCAAGATCGCAGTGGCCGTCCTGGCCTTCGCCACCCTGTCCTCTCCGGCCTTCGCGGCCGGTGAGGCCAAGCACCCCCGCTCGGGCGGATTCTCTTTCGAGAGCCCGTTCGGCACCCACGACCAGGCCCAGCTGCAGCGCGGCTACAAGGTCTATCGCGAGGTCTGCTCGGTCTGCCACTCGATGGACCTCCTGTCGTTCCGCACCCTGGGCGAGCGCGGCGGCCCCTTCTATGATTCCCATGCGGCGAGCCCGGCCGAGAACCGCTTCGTCCGCGCCATCGCGGCCGAAGCCCAGATCGCCGATATCGACACCGAGACCGGCGAGCCGATCATGCGTCCCGGCATCGCCGCCGACCGCTTCCCCAGCCCGTGGCCGAACCGCACGGCCGGAGCCGCCGCCAACGGCGGGGCCTATCCGCCCGACCTGTCGGTCATGACCAAGGCTCGCGCCGGCGGCGCGGACTACATCTACTCGCTGCTCAGCGGCTATGTGGACCCGCCCGCGGGCCTGCGCGTCGGCGTCGGCCAGTACTACAACCCCTATATGGCCGGCGACATGACGCCCTTCTGGGACGGCGATCCGGACAAGGTGCCCTATGGCGGCTTCATCGCCATGCCGCCGGTCCTGTCGGACGGCCAGGTGACCTTCGACGACGGCACCGTCGCCAGCGTCGATCAGATGGCCAAGGACGTCGCGGCCTTCATCTCGTGGGCGTCCGATCCCCGGGCGACCGAGCGCAAGCAGACCGGCATGGGCGTCCTCGCCTTCCTGGCCATCTTCGCCGGCCTGACCTACGCCAGCTATCGCAAGATCTGGAAGAACGTGGCCCACTAGGGTCGCCTTCCAGCCAGTCCGACCAGGCCCGCCGGAGTTCGCTCCGGCGGGCCTTTCGTTGTCCAGGGCGGGCTCTCGAAGGCCATGCGACGGCTTGCCGATCCTCTGCTAGTTTTCCGACCCTGAGCCGCGAGGGACGAAGGATGGCGGACGCGAAACTGGACATGGCCCGACGGCTCGACGCCTTCGTCGATGCCGCCTTCGCCTTCGCCGTGACCCTTCTGATCGCCGGCGGTGGAGACCCGCCAGGCAGCCTGACGGAGCTCAAGGCGGTCGCCCTGCGCGCCCCGGCCTATGCCGCCAGCTTCGCGCTGATCGCCATGTTCTGGCTGGGCTACCGCGATCTCGGGCGCCTGTGGCCGACGCGGGATCGACTGTCGACGGCGCTCAGCCTCGGCGTCGTCTTCCTGGTCCTGCTCTATGTCTTTCCGCTCAGATTGATGGTCGAGTCCGCGTTTCACGCCCTGTCGGGCGGTCGCCTGCCCGGAGGCGAACTGGCGGGCAGCTTCGTCGAGGTCCGCGACCTTTATCTGATCTACAGCTCGGGCTTCCTGGTCCTCTCGGGCCTGTTCGCGGCTCTCTACGGCCATCATCTGCGGCTCAGGCCGATCACCCGGGCCCAGGCGTCGGATGGGCGATCCTGGCTGATCAACTGGACCATTCTGATGAGCGTCGCGCTCCTGTCGGTGCTGACGGCCGCTCTGGCGCCGCCCCGGATCGCCGTCTGGGCGGGCGGCATGGTCTATATGCTGATCCCCCTGGCCATCGGCGTCGCCTCCTGGCTCGAGGAACGCAAGGCGAGCGGCCACCCGGCCACCGTCGACACGGACGGATCGACCCCCTAACCTTCTTCCCTCTCGTCACACGAAGGTCCGCCCATGCGTTTCGTCACCGCCGTCGCCGCCATGACCAGTGTCTGGGCCCTCGCCCTGCCCGCCGCCGCCCAGGAGACCGCCTTCGATCCGGCCCGCCTGGATCAGCACATCCGCACCCTGTCCGCCGACGACTATCAGGGTCGCGGCATCGCCACCCCGGCCGAGGAACGGGTCATCGGCTATATGGCGGGCGCGATGGCCGCCGCGGGCCTGGAACCCGGCGGCGAGAACGGCGGCTGGACCCAGGCCGTCGCCCTGAACCGCTTCTCCGCCTCCAACATCCAGGCCGCGCTGTCGGTCGGCGACTGGACCCTGCCCCTGACCCAGGGCGAGCAGGCCGTGATCTCGACCCGCCGGCCGGGCCTGGACCAGGTGACGGTCGCGGACGCGCCGCTCGTCTTCGTCGGCTATGGCATCAAGGCGGCCGAGCGGAACTGGGACGACTTCAAGGGCCAGGACATGACCGGCAAGATCCTGGTCGTCCTGGTCAACGACGCCGACTTCGAGGAGCCGGGGCTGGACACCTTCGGCGGCCGGGCCATGACCTACTACGGCCGCTGGACCTACAAATATGAGGAGGCGGCCCGCCTGGGCGCCGCCGGCGTCATCATCGTGCACGAGGACGCGCCGGCCTCCTACGGCTGGACCACGGTCCGCAACAGCTGGTCGGGGCCCCAGTTCGACATCGTCCGCGACAACGCCAATGAGCGGGTGCCGGTCGAAAGCTGGATCCAGCGCGATGTCGCCGTCGAGCTGTTCCGCCGCGCCGGGCTCGATTTCGACGCCCTGAAAGTCCAGGCCCGCAGCCGCGACTTTCAGCCCGTGCCCCTGACCGGCGCCACGATGGACGCCACCTTCGACGTGGCCTCCGAGCGGATCGAGACCCAGAACATCATCGGCCGCCTGCCCGGCACGACCCACCCGGACGAGACCATCCTGTTCACCGGCCACTGGGACCACATCGGCGTCGGCACGGCGGACGCCGACGGCGACGCCATCTTCAACGGCGCGGTCGACAACGCGTCCGGCATCGCCGGCTTGCTGGAACTGGCCCGCATCGCCGGAGCCGCGCCCCGCACCGAACGGTCCCTGGTCTTCATCGGCTTCACCGCCGAGGAAAGCGGCCTGCTGGGGTCGGAATACTACGCCGCCAACCCGCTGTATCCGCTGGAGACCACCGTCGGCGGCTTCAACATGGACTCGGCCAACGTCTATGGCCGGACCCGGCATCTGGGCGTCATCGGCTACGGCCAGTCCGACTTCGACGCCCGGCTGGAGACGGTGGCGGCGGCGCAGGGCCGGACCCTCGAGCCGGACCAGTCGACCCAGGCCGGCTTCTACTTCCGCTCCGACCACTTCCCGCTGGCCAAGCGCGGCGTGCCGATGGTCTATGCCGACTCTTCCGGGGCCTTCGTGGACGAGCCGATCGCCGAGCGCACGGCGGCGCGCGCGGAATACACCGCCGACCGCTATCATCAGGCCAACGACGAATGGTCCGCAGACTGGGACTATCGCGGCCAGATTCAGGACCTGGAGGTCTACTGGACCATCGCCCGCGACCTGGCCAACGGCCGCGACTGGCCCCAGTGGCAGCCGACGTCCGAGTTCGCCACGGCCCGGGCCACCAGCGCGGCGGCCCGGGACTGATCCCCTATCGCTGCGGATAGACCGGATAGGCCGGTCGCCGCGGCTGGGCCGGTGGCTGGGCCTCCAGCGCCCTCAGCGCGATCGCGACCGCGGTTTCCAGCTGCGGATCGCGACCGGCGGCCACGGCGGCCGGGTCCTGATCGACCTCGACATCCGGGGCCACGCCCGCGTTCTCGACCTCCCATTCGCCGCGCGGGTTGAAGAAGCCGACGTTGGGCGAGGTCACCTGTCCGCCGTCCATCAGCGGCGGCATGGGCCCGATCCCGACCAGTCCGCCCCAGGTCCGCTTGCCGACCAGGGTGCCCAGCCGCTCCTCCTTGAACATCCACGGCAGGGCGTCGCCGCCCGATCCCGCCACCTCGTTGGCGATCATGACGTGCGGCCCCAGGATGGCGTGGGCAGGGGTCCGGTCGATGGCGCCGTAGCGCGGCGACCACCAGCTCTGCAGATCACGCCCCAGCACCTCGATGATATAGTCCGCCATCTGGCCCCCGCCGTTGAACCGCTCGTCGATGACGGCGCCCTGGCGATCGGACTGGGCGAAGAAGTAGCGGTTGAAGCTGGTGAAGCCGCCCTGGCCGGTGTCGGGCAGATGCACATAGGCCAGCCGCCCGCCGGACAGTTCGTCGACCCGCCGTCGGTTGCCCTCGATCCAGTCCAGGTACCGCAGCCGTGCCTCGCTCGCGATCGGCTGGACGCTGACGTCGCGCGCGCCCGCGCCTGAGGCGCTGCCCAGCCGCAGGGTCACCAGACGCCCGGCCGTGCCTTCCAGCGCCTGCTGGATGTCCATGTCCGTCGTTACCGCCATGTCATTGACCGACAGCACGCAGTCGCCGACCCGCGCATCGATCCCCGGCTGGGCCAGGGGTCCGACCACGTCGGGCGAGAAGACCGTCGGGCCATAGATCCGGGTGATGCACCAACGGCCGCCCTGGACGGCGTAATCCGCCCCCAGCAGCCCCCCGGGCACGCGCCTCGCCGTGGCGATGGTGCCGCCCCCGCCGCGCAGATGCCCGACCGACATGCCGGTCAGGGCCTCGTGGAACACATAGTTCAGATCGGTCCGCGACAGCACCGCGTCGGCGAAGGGCTGAAGCTCGCGCTCCACCGCCGCCAGGTCCGAGCCATGGAAGCCGGGGTCATAGAAATAGGCCCGCTGCATGCGGAACACTTCGCGATACATCTGGGCCCACTCGGCGCGGGGGTCGATGCGGACGTCCAACTGGTCGAAGCTGACGGCCCCCTCCCCGGCCTTGATCGGCGCATTGGCCGGCACGACGGCATAGGTCGGCGGGCGCGGCGGCGTGCCCGGAGCCGCCTCCCCGCCCCCGGCGCGGGTGGCGACCAGCATGGTCTCGCCATTGGCCGACAGGTCGAAGGACATGACCCGCTCGGCCAGACGCTCGACCTTGCGGTCCTTCAGGGTGAAGCGGTTCAGCGCCATGTCCGCCGGCCCCGTCGCCCCGGCGGGCGTCGTCTCCTCCAGGAAGAACAGGACGCCCGGCTTGCCCGCCGTAAGCCCCGCATAGGGCCGCACCGGGATCGGCAGGGCGACGGTCCGGCGCTGGATGGCGTCCAGCGACTGACCGGCCAGATCGACCGCGATCGGGCCGCTGGGCGGCGGGGTGGGCTGAGGGCCGGTGGACGGAGGGGCCTCGGGCGTCTCGGGCGGGGCTGCGCCTTCGTCGTCGTTCAGCGGCGCGACCGGCGACGGCGTCCCGGCGTTCAGCGCCACCGCATAGATCGAATGCGTCGGGGTATAGAGGTTGCTGGACATGTCCAGCCGATAGGTCGCCGCCCCGAAATTGTTCGACCCGACGTAATACAAATAGTCCCCGCCGCGATCGAAGGTCGGGAAGCGCGCGTCGCCCATGTCCGACGTGATCTGGGTCGAGGACCCGCTCTCGACGTTGAACAGATGCAGCGCCGTCAGCCGGTTCTCGCCATTCCTCGAATAGACCAGCCAGCGCGAGTCCGGCGACCAGGCCATGTCGCTGGACACTTCGGTGAAGCCGCCGTGCGTCTGGGCCTGGCCGACCTGCGTCAGACGTCCGGTCGTGGTGTCCAGCACCCAGTTGCGCAGGGCGTTGTCGTAGAAGGCGACCTTGCGCGAATCCGGCGACCAGACCGGCTCGAAATAATAGGTCGGCTCCGGCGCCAGCGGGAATCTGCGGACCTCTCCCTCGCCGTTCTGGGGCGCGACATGCAGGGCGTACAGGCCCGATTCGTCCGAGAAATAGGCGACCTTCTGACCGTCCGGGCTCCAGGCCGGGCTGCGCTCCATGACGCCGGGGGTGTTGGTCAGGTTGCGCACCGCGCCCCGCATCGCCGGCACCGACAATATCTCGCCGCGCGCCTCGACCGCCACCCGCGCCGCGCTGGGCGACAGCACCACCGACTGGATCTGGTCGGCGACGTTCAGGATGCGCGGACGGGCATCGGGCATGTCGCCGGCCACATCGACGCGGATCGCCTGCGGCTGGCCTCCGGCCGTCAGGGTGAAGATCTCGCCCAGCCGGTCGAACACCAGGGCCGTGCCGTCGGTCGACAGCGACCGGATCTGGGGCCCGTCATTGGTCCAGACCGACGCCACCGCCTGGCTCGCCGGGTCATAGCTGTAGATGGAAATCGGCCCATCGCGGTCCGACAGGAAATAGATCATCCCGCCCATCCAAACCGGGGACAGATCGTTGGAGCCGTCGACCTGCGGGATCTCGATCGTGTCCAGACCGTCCAGCGTCGTCACATTGATGGTCGAGGCCCGCCCGCCACGATAGTTGCCCCAGGCCACATAGCTGGAAAAGTCGAAGCCGAACGCGGCCTGGAACGGGCTGTAGGCGATCGCCCGGCCGTCGCCGGACATGTGGCCCGCATAGGCATAGGGCAGAGGCATGGCCTCGGGCGCGCCACCCTCGGCGTCCACGGCGAACAGCTGTGTATAGCGGCTGGCGGCCGATCGGTTGGATCGGAACAGCACCTTCGCCCCATCGGGCGACCAGCCGACGGCGGCGTCATTTCCGGGGTGGTAGGTGATCCGCCGGGGCAGGCCGCCGGCCACCGGTACGGTATAGACGTCGATGTTGCCGTCGTATTCTCCGGTGAAGGCCAGGGTCCGGCCGTCGGGCGAGAAGACGGGCCCGGACTCGACCCCGACCCCGACCGTCAGCCGCTGGGCCCGGCCCCCGGCCCGTGGCACCGTCCACAGGTCCCCGCCGTAGACGAAGGCGACCTGCGAGGCGCTCATCGTCGGCTGCTGCAGGATGGCGCTCTGGGCCTCGGCGCTGCCGGCCGTGAGCGCCAGGACGGACGCCGAGGCCATGGCGGCGACAGCGAAACTACGGAGATCGAAGACCATTTGAACCACCCCTCAAACCAGGACGGGACAGTCCGACAGCGGAGGGGTTCTGGCAAGCGCCCAGGCAGAACCAGCGGGCGGGTGGCACCCTTGATCCGTCGGTCAGGCGCTAGTGGTCATCCACGGGCTGGTGGGTGAAACCCTTGACGCCGCCCAGCGGTTTGGCGTCACGACCGATCTCGACCTCGCTTTCGGCGTAGGCCACGATCAGACGCGCCAGATCGACCAGGGCGCTCTCGTGGATCCGCTCATAGCCGTGGCTGGCGTCGATGCCGAAGGTGATCAGGGCGGTGCGGATATCGGCCCCCGCCTCCAGGGCCGAGGCCGAGTCCGAGCGATAGTATCGGAACACGTCCTTCTGGTGCGGGATCTCGTGATCGCGGGCCAGCTGGACCAGCTTTCGCGTCAGGTGCCAGTCGAACGGCCCGGTCTGGTCGGCCATGGCGATGGTGACGCCGAACTCGGACGAGTTCTGCCCGGGCGCCGTCGTGCCGTTGTCGACCGTCACCATGGCGGCGACGTCGGGGATCAGCACCGAGGACGCCCCCAACCCCACCTCCTCGGCGATGGTGAACAGCCACCAGGTGTCGACCGTCGGCGTGCGCTCCTCGCGGATCATGCACTCAAGCGCGGCCAGCAGGGTGGCGACGCCGGCCTTGTCGTCCAGGTGGCGCGAGACGATGAAACCCGTGTCCATGAACTCCGGCTGCGGGTCGATGGCGACGATGTCGCCGATGTCGACGCCCAGCGCCAGGGTGTCCTCGCGCCCATGCGTGACGGCGTCGATCCGCAGTTCGATCTGCTGCCAGTTGACCGGCTGGGTATCCACCTCGTCGTTGAAGGTGTGGCCCGACGCCTTCAGCGGCAGGATGGTCCCGCGCCAGGACCCGCCCTCGGAGAAGACGGTCGCTCGCGCCCCCTCGGCGAAGCGCGACGACCAGTGGCCGATGGCGACCAGCTCCAGCCGCCCGTTCGACTTCACCGCCTTGACCTGGGCCCCCAGGGTATCGACGTGCGCGACCAGGGCCCGGGCCGGCTTGGCGGCGCTGCCCGGCAACCGGGCCCGGATCGCGCCGCGCCGCGTCAACTCGTAGTCGAGCCCCAGGCGGCCGAGCTCGCGGCACAGCAGCCAGACGGCCTCGTCCGTATAGCCCGTCGGGCTGGGCGTGTTCAGCAGGTCGGCCAGACGGGCCTTCAGGTAGTCGAGATCGATCTCGGGGCGGGCCAAAGGGCCTCCTTCAGGCTTCGGACCGGGGCGCGGCGCGCGCCGAAGTCGGGGCGGACAGGGGAAACAGCAGATCGATGAACCGCTCGGCCGTCGGCTGGGGCTCGTGGTTGGCCAGGCCGGGGCGCTCGTTCGCCTCGATGAAGGCATGGTCCGGCTCGCGCGGCGACTTCACCATCAGGTCGATGCCGGTCACGGGAATGTCGATGGCCCTTGCCGCGGCGATGGCGGCGCGGATCAGCGCCGGATGGACCTCGTCTGTGACGTCGTGAATGGTCCCGCCCAGATGCAGGTTGGCGGCCTTGCGCACCATGACCTCGGCCCCGTCCGGCGCCACGTCGTCCAGCCGATGGCCCGCCTCGGCCAGGGTGCGCTCCGTCTCGTCGTCGATGGGGATGGTCGATTCCCCGCCCGTCGCCGCCGCCCGTCGCCGGCTCTGATGCTCGATCAGGGCCCGCAGGGTCGAGCGCCCGTCGCCGACGACGCGCGGCGGACGTCGCAGGGCGCAGGCCACGACCTTGTAGTCGATGACCACCAGCCGCAGATCCTCGCCCTCGACCTGTTCCTCGATCAGCACCTGCGGACAGATGCGGCGCGCGCGCTCGACGGCGGTCCGCACCGCCTCCGCGCTGGACAGGCCGACGGCGACCCCCTGCCCCTGCTCGCCCCGCGCGGGCTTGACCACCAGGCTGCCGTACTGCTCCAGCGCCGCCTTGATGGCCTCGTCGTCGTCGGCGTCGATCCGGGCGGGCACCCGCACGCCGGCGGCCTCGACGATCCGGCGCGTCATCCGCTTGTCGTCGCAGACGCTGAGCGCCACGGCCGAGGTCAGCTCCGACAGGCTTTCGCGACACCGCACCGTCCGCCCGCCCCAGCTCAGCCGGAACAAGCCCCCCTCGGCGTCGACGATCTCGGTGTGGATGCCGCGCCGGCGCGCCTCATCGACGATGATCCGGGCATAGGGGTTCAGGTCGTGGTCGTCTGTCGGCCCGACGAACAGGGCCTCGTTGATGGGGTTCTTGCGCTTGACCCCAAAGAACGACACCCGGCGAAAACCCAGCTTGTCATAGAGGGCGATGGCCTGGTCGTTGTCGTGCATGACCGACAGGTCCATGTAGGCCAGCCCCTGGGTCTTGAAGTGCTCGGCCAGCCGTCGCACCAGGGCCTCGCCGATCCCCGGCTGGGTCGCCTGCGGGTCGACGGCCAGGCACCACAGGGACGATCCGCACTCGGGATCATCGAAGGCGCGGACGTGGTTCACGCCGGTCACCGTCCCGATCACCCGGCCGGTGGTGGTGTCCTCGGCCACGAAATAGGTCAGGGTCCGGTCGTCGCGCCGCGACCAGAAGAAGTCGGGCGGCACGGGCACCATCTTGCGCCGGGCGTAGATGTCGTTGACCGCCTCGGCGTCGCGCTCGGACGTCAGCCGGCGCACGGTGAAGCCCCTCGGCTGGCGACGGCTGGCGCGATAGATGGCCAGGTCCAGCCGATAGGTGTGGGACGGGTCCAGAAACACCTCCTGCGGCGCCTGGGCCAGCAGGACGTGCGGATTGCGGACATAGAAGGCGATGTCGCGCCGGTCCGGCCCCTCGGCCCGCAGCGCCTCGATCAGGGGCTCGGCCGTGGCGAAGGTCTGGGCGAAGAGCAGCCGCCCCCAGCCGCAGTCCAGCACCGCGTTGGCCGACGGTCCCTCGCCCGAGCGCACCGGCGGCTTCAGCCCCTCGTGGCGCAGCCGCTTCAGCCGGTGCGCCTTGGTCCGGGTGGGGCGGACGTCAGACGCCATGTTGCTGCATCCACATCTCGAGCACGGCGACCTGCCACAGCTCCGACCCGCGCAGGGGCGTGATGTGCGCCGTCGGATCGGCGAACAAGGTGTCCAGATATTCGGGGTCGAACAGGCCCCGGTCGCGCGCCGCCTGATTGGTCAGGGCCTCGCGCACCATGTCGAGGTAGGGCCCCTGAATGTATTTCAGGGC
The DNA here is from genome assembly GCF_040195595.1 of Brevundimonas aurifodinae. Taxonomy (NCBI): domain Bacteria; kingdom Pseudomonadati; phylum Pseudomonadota; class Alphaproteobacteria; order Caulobacterales; family Caulobacteraceae; genus Brevundimonas; species Brevundimonas aurifodinae. The sequence goes on along the minus strand of NZ_JBEGDD010000007.1, from coordinate 17,276 downwards.
GGGCACGGGGAAATAGCCCTTCTTCCTGTCGATGACCTCGGACGGGATGAGCAGACGCGCCGCCTCCTTCAGCACCCCCTTGCCGCCCTGGGCCAGCTTGTGCTCGGGCGGGATGCGCCCCGCCAGCTCGACCAGTTCGTGATCGAGGAAGGGCACGCGCGCCTCCAGACCCCAGGCCATGGTCATGTTGTCGACCCGCTTCACCGGGTCGTCGACCAGCATCACCTGGCTGTCCAGACGCAGGGCCTGATCGACCGGCGTATCGGCGCGGCCTTGCGCGAAATGGGCCTCGACCAGGGCGCGGCTGACGTCGGTGTCGGCCATGTATGCGCCGTTCAACTGGGTCTTCAGCGTCACGTGGCTGCGGTCGAAGAAGGCCCTGGCATAGGTCTCGACCGGGTCGTTGGTCTCCAGCATCGGCGGATACCAGTGATAGCCGGCGAACACCTCGTCCGCGCCCTGTCCCGACTGCACCACCTTGATGTGTTTCGAGACTTCCTGGCTCAGCAGATAGAAGCCGACGTTGTCATAGCTGACCATCGGCTCGGACATCGCGCCGATGGTCCCGGGCAGGGCCTCCATCAGCCGGGCGTGCGGAACGAAGATCTGGTGGTGCTTGGTCCCGTAGTGTTTGGCGATCAGGTCGGAATAGACGAACTCGTCGCCCTGCTCGCCGTTGGCCGCCTCGAACCCGACCGAGAAGGTCATCAGATCGGTCTGACCCAGTTCCGCCAGCAGGCCGACGATCAGGCTGGAATCCACGCCGCCCGACAGCAGCACGCCCACAGGCACATCGGCGACCATGCGCCGCTTCACCGCCGCGCGCAGACTGTTCAGCACCCGGTCGCGCCAGTCCTCGGCGCTCAGGGACGCGTCTTCGGCGTGACGGGTCATGTCCGGCTGCCAGTACAGCCGGTCCCTCGCCGTCCCGTCCGCCTCGATCACGCGGAGGGTCGCCGGCGGGAACTTCTTCACCCCCTTCAGCAGGGTGTGCGGCGGCGGCACCACGGCGTGGAAGGTCATATAGTGGTGCAGGCCGACCGGATCGATCGTCCTGTCCACGTCGCCCGCCGCCAGCAGCGCCGGCAGGGTCGAGGCGAACCTCAGCCGCTTGCCCTGCTCTGCCAGATACAGGGGCTTGATCCCGAACCGGTCGCGGGCGATCACGGTCCGGCCCGTGTCCCGCTCGTGCATTACGAAGGCGAACATCCCCTTGAACCGATCGACGCAGGCCTCGCCCCAGGCCTTCCAGGCCTTGATGATGACCTCGGTGTCGCCGTGCGAGAAGAACCGGAACCCCATCCCGATCAGCTCCTCGCGCAGTTCGGGATAGTTGTAGATGCAGCCGTTGAAGGCCAGGGTGACGCCCAGATCGGCGTCGACCATCGGCTGCTGGGCCTTTTCACTCAGGTCGATGATCTTCAGACGGCGATGACCCAGGCCCACCGGCCCGCGCATGACGATCCCCGACCCGTCCGGTCCCCGTGGCGAGAGCGCATCGGTCATGCGTTGCACGGCGCCGGCATCGGCCGGTCGTCCGTCGAAATTGATCTCGCCGCTCAGACCGCACATGGGCCCTCCTTGAAACGTGGAAGCAGCGTGTACAAATGGTTCGTGTGCGAAAGAGTTTCAACCCGATGACGGCCTTTTCTCCCGAACAACCGCCCGATCCCACGGCGTCCCTGGTCCGATCCGTCCGGCGGATCGCCCAGGCGATCGATGTGCGGTCCCGCGAGATCGCGCGCCTGACGGGTCTGACCCTGCCCCAGCTGCTGGTGCTTCAGTCGATCCGCGCCATGGGCGAAGTCAGCACCAGCGCGATCTCGCGCGATGTGTCGATGTCGCCGCCCACCGTCGTCGCCGTGCTGGACCGGCTGGAGGCGCACGGCATGATCGTCCGCTACCGCTCGACGACGGACCGCCGCATCGTCCACGCCCGGCTGACGGATCAGGGTCGCGACGCCCTGACCACGGCCCCGGGCTTTCTGCGCGCGGACGCCCTTGCGCGCTGGTCGGCCCTGCCGCTGGACCAGAAGCAGGCGCTCGCGGACGCCATGGAGATGCTGTCGGCCCTCATGGCCGCCGAGCCCCCCGACCGAGATGCGGTCAGCGCCCCGGCGTGATCCCGCGCGGTGGCCCGCTCACGCCGCCCGCCGCGCGGCGAAGCGACCGTCCACCAGGGCCGTGATCTCCGCATAGCGGACCAGGGTGTTCAGCGCCTGGACCACCCGCTGCTCGATCTTCCTGCCCCCGCCCTTGAAGGCGCGCGCCACGGCGGCGGCGTCCATCGGCGCGGACGACGCCTGCAGCACGGCGCGGATCGCCATGACCTGTTCGCCCTTGTCCTTGGGAAAGGCGGGCAATCCCCCATCCTTTTTCGAGCCGATGGCGACGACCTGGGCCCCCAGGTCCAGCTCGCCGGTCCTGGGCGCGGCGGCGCCCTTGGCGAAGCGGGGGATCTGATAGTCGGGGCGCAGCCAGCGGACGTGGCCGGCGGCCTCCTCCGCCGCCCGCTCGGCGTTCAGGGCGACCAGGCGTTCGAGAATGAGCTCGTCCAAGTTCTTTCCTTCTCCCCTTGCGGGAGAAGGTGGCCCGCGAAGCGGGTCGGATGAGGGGTGAGACTCGGTGTCAACCGGGTGCGACCGCTGCGCCGTATCGGGGCGCGGCTCCGTACCCCTCATCCGGCGCTCCGCGCCACCTTCTCCCGCAAGGGGAGAAGGGGACAGGAGGGGAATCAGGTCGTCCCAGCCGTAGGCCTGAAGGGTCGCCCGATCGATCTGCTCGTGCAGGTCCTTCAGGATCAGCACCCGCCCGCGCGCCTTCACATCGGCCTCTGCGGCCGTCAGCTCGGCCCCCGCCCGGACCTTCTCCAGCACATTGTAGAGGCCGGTCAGCGTCAGGTCCGGATGCTCGCCCTGCACCGTCTTGCGCGTGGCGTCGAGCTCCTCGCCCAGCGCCCGGAGGCGAGCGCGGGTGGCCTCGTCGGGGTCGGGGAAGGGGAAGGGATCGAAGCAGCGGGACTTCGAGTAGCGGGGATCGTTGCCGTAACCGAGCCAACCGCCAAGAATCGGGGCCCAAGACGTGTGGACCCGGCTCGACAAGACCGCCAGATGCCACGCGTCCGAACTTGCTATGGCCACGAGCATATTGTCGGGAAGGATGCTCGTCTCGAGGAACTGAAAGATCCGGTGCTTAGCAGTTTCAACGGTCGCGACGTAACGCGTCAGGTCGCGCCAAGCGGTGCGAGCTTCAGGGACGTTCTCGCCAAACAGCCACCACCCTTCTCGGCGATAAGCGCGTGCGTTCTTGTCTCGCTCCGGTTTCAGGTGCTCAAGAACGTGCTGGTAAACTTCCGGATAGTCTTGGCGCACCCGTTCTGCAGATAGACCGAACAGGTCGATCACCATCACCCCACGCGGATAGGCCGTGAGGTCACGGCCGTTCCGATAGTGTCGAATATGATGCTCAAGACCGTCGCGCCGACCGAGCCCGAGTTGCTCAGCTTCTGCCGGCGTTACGATGAATCCCGCCCCATGCAGGACAACGCCACGCGAGGACAAGCCGGCGTTGGCCACAAGTTTTCCTGCGCTAGCAACGTCGATACCTACAGTGAGGTCCGGGTTGATTCTTCCGCGGCTATCGCTGAAGAACAGCGTCGGCTCATCCGTGTCCAGCCCAGCTTCCGTCATCACCTCGCGCAATTCGCCCTCGAACGCCCCCGCCCGCGCGGCCGTCATCGCGATCCTCACCGCCGCGCTGTCCTTGGTCGCCTTGGTCCACGGATGGTCCGGCACGGCAAAAATGATCGACACCGGAGCCTTCGCGTTGAGGTGACGCTCCATCACCCGGCGCTGGAACACCTGGCTGATCGAGTTGGTGGTGACGAGGCCGAAGCGGCGCAGCGGCGTCTTCTTGCGGGTCAGCAGTTCGGCCGCCCGGTCCCACCAGTACATGACGAAGTCGGCGCTCTCGTTCATGTGCGGATGCGCCTTCCACAGCGCCTCGGCATAGCCGGGCTCCATTCGGGAGCGCAGGTCCTTGCCGCCGATGAACGGCGGATTCCCCACGATGAACTCCGCCTCGGGCCACTCCGGCCGCCGGGCGTTCGGGAAGACGGGGACCGGCGACGATCCTCCCCCGTTCTTCACGGGGGAGGGGGACCGCGAAGCGGTGGAGGGGGCGGAGGCGGACGCGGTGTCTGGGGTCGCCCCCTCCACCCCGTCGGCCAAGCGGCCTCCGCGGTCCCCCTCCCCCGCGTCGCGGGGGAGGATTGAAAACTGCAGCTCCGGATAGCCGTCCCAGGTCAGGACCGCGTCCTTCTGCTGGATGTTGCCGAACGCCTTCAGGATCGGCTCGGCGGGGTGTTCGGAGCGGTTGCGATAGTGCTGCTGCAGATAGCCGATCCACAGCACCAGTTCGGCGATGGCGGCGGCCCGCACATTCAGCTCGATGCCCAGGAACTGGTGCGGATCGACCGTCTCCAGCCCGATGGTCTCGGTCTCGCCCAGCTGGGCCAGCGCCTCCAGCACCGTGCCCTCCAGGGTCTTCATCAGCTCCAGCGCCACATACAGGAAGTTGCCGGTCCCGCAGGCCGGGTCCAGCACCCGGGTGGCGCACAGCTGGTGGTGAAAGGCGCGCACCCGCGCGACGGCGTCCGCCATGTCGCCCCGCTCCCGCGCGTCGCCGACCTTGACCTCCACATCCGACCAGTCGGCCCGCAGCGGCTCCATCACCGTCACCTCGACCAGCCGCTCGACATAGGACCGGGGGGTATAGTGGGCCCCCAGCTTCCTGCGCTCGGCCGGGTCCAGCGCCTGTTCCACCAGGGTGCCGAAGATGGCCGGCTCGACATAGCGCCAGTCGTGGCGACTGGCGGCCAGCAGTTCGCCGATCTCCTCGCGCGTCATGGCGAAGGCCCTGGCCTCCTTGAACAGATTGCCGTTGAACCAGCGCAGATGGGTGCGGAACAGCGAGAAGAACCGGTCCGCGTGATCGCGCGCGTCCATCTTGCGCCACAGCTCCTGCAGCAGAGGCGCGAAGCTGTCGGGGCCGTCCAGCGAGTCTTCCAGCAGCCGGGTGAACTCGCCCCTGGGCAGCAGGTCCACGTCCTCGGCGAACATGGTGAAGATGCAACGCATCAGGAAATGCGCCACCTCCTCGGCCGGGTGGTTCCTCTCCAGCCGGCGCGACACGGCCGCCAGCCGCTCGGCGATCTGACGCGTGACGCGCGCGGATTCCCGCGTGGGGTCCAGCGACTGGGGATCGCTCCAGATGGCGCGCAGCCGGTCCCGGATCTCCTCGCGCCGCAGGTCCTCCAGCCGGATGCGATAGCCCTTGCGGTCCGGAAACTCGGAGTGGCCCCGGCCGGTGCCCGAAAAGTCGGCGAAGACCTCGAACACATAGCCGACGTCGCAGACGATGATGAACGGCGGGGCCGCATGGTCGGTCGGCAGGCGAACGACATAGTCCTCGGCCTGGCGCCGGGCGCTGCGCATCATGTCGTCCCACCGGCCCTCGGCGGCGGCGGTCGAGGCGGATTCTTCGGGCCTGAACGCCAGGGACGCCGCCGCCTGGCGCTGGTCGGCGCGCGACTGTTTGGCCTCCAGGATGAAGCAGCCGCGCTTGTACAGGTCGATCCGGGTGGTCGAGGCCGTGCCCTCGGACTCGCGCCGCTTCACCCCGCGCTCGAAGACATAGTCATTGCTGGCGGTGTCGGCGCTGGCCGGATCGGGGCGCGGCAGACCCAGGGCCTCGCACATCTCCGACAGGAACATCTGGTAGTTGGCGCGCTCGGCCCCGCCTCGCGCGTCCTTCCAGCGATCGATGAAGGCGTCGACGTCCAACCGCAGTCTCCCCGCCCCACTTGGCCCGGAAAGCCCGCTCCGCGCAACCGAAGGACATCGCCGGAGTGGACGATGACGACGCCGGCGGAGGGACCTCGCCGGCGCAGAACAGCAAAAAGCCCCGAGGCGAACCATCGGGGCTTTGAGATTTGGGTGCGGGAGCAGGATTTGAACCTGCGACCTTCAGGTTATGAGCCTGACGAGTGGAGCGGAGCCGTATACGGCGACGCGACGCGGGCTGCTCCATCGGCGCGCAGAACAGCAAAAAGCCCCGAGGCGAACCATCGGGGCTTTGAGATTTGGGTGCGGGAGCAGGATTTGAACCTGCGACCTTCAGGTTATGAGCCTGACGAGCTACCGGGCTGCTCCATCCCGCGGCAAACGGTAGGCGTGAAGGAAGAATGTTCGAGAGTTCATCATCGACTGTCCGCCTGGTAGACCCGGCGGCGACCTACTCTCCCGCGCCTTGAGACGAAGTACCATTGGCTCTGGAGGGCTTAACGACCGAGTTCGGAATGGGATCGGGTGGGGAACCTCCGACATAGCCACCAGGTCAACCAGGCGGACAGCAGATGATGAGAGAAGACATTGTCGTATTCGAAAAATCGAATGAGTTTTGCTGAGAAACGATCAAGCCGATCGGATTATTAGTACCAGTAAGCTTCACGCGTCACCGCGCTTCCACACCTGGCCTATCAACGTGGTAGTCTTCCACGATCCTCAGCGAAGCCTTGTTTTGAGGTTAGTTTCCCGCTTAGATGCTTTCAGCGGTTATCTATTCCATACTTAGCTACCCTGCTGCACAACTGGCGTCATGACAGGTCCACCAGAGGTATGTCCATCCCGGTCCTCTCGTACTAGGGACAGATCCTCTCAAGCTTCGAACACCCACGGCAGATAGGGACCAAACTGTCTCACGACGTTCTGAACCCAGCTCACGTACCACTTTAATCGGCGAACAGCCGAACCCTTGGGACCTGCTCCAGCCCCAGGATGTGATGAGCCGACATCGAGGTGCCAAACTTTGCCGTCGATATGGACTCTTGGGCAAAATCAGCCTGTTATCCCTAGAGTACCTTTTATCCGTTGAGCGATGGCCCTTCCACGCGGGACCACCGGATCACTATGGCCGACTTTCGTCTCTGCTCGACTTGTCAGTCTCGCAGTCAGGCGGGCTTATGCCATTGCACTCGACGACCGATTTCCGACCGGTCTGAGCCCACCATCGCGCGCCTCCGTTACACTTTAGGAGGCGACCGCCCCAGTCAAACTACCCACCACGCCATGTCCCGGGACCGGATAACGGCCCTCGGTTAGACGTCAACGACAGTAAGGGTGGTATTTCAAGGATGGCTCCACCAGAGCTGGCGCCCCGGTTTCATAGCCTCCCACCTATCCTACACATACGGTCGCTAACGCCAAGGCGAAGCTAT
>NZ_JBEGDD010000007.1:0-5000 GCF_040195595.1 Brevundimonas aurifodinae | reverse complement strand
GGTGGTCCTTCAGCACCGGCAGGTGCCGGATCCGCCGGTCGGTCATCCGTCCCATCAGGATGGCGACCGTCTCGCCCGGCTCGGCAAACACCACCTCGCGCGTCATATAGGTGGATACCGCGTTGCTCAGGGCCTCGGCCCCGTCGGCCGTCACCGCCCGCACCACGTCCCGTTCGGAGAAGACGCCGGCCACCCGGTCGCCGTCGCACACGATCAGGGCGCCCACCCTTCGGCTGTCCAGCTCGGCGCACGCCTCGGCCACGGTCGTCTCGGGCGCGATGGAGAAGACCTCCCCGCCCTTGGTTTTCAGGATCTCCGCGACCAGCACATCAGGCCTCCTTCCCATAAGTCGTTCTTGGGAGCGGCCGACGGCCGAAGAGCCGAAGCCGCTTCAGGGGACAGGATCACCCGTTCCGGCCGCCGAATCAAACCTTTCGTCGGGCCGGGCGAACACGCGTGCGAGAGGACCGATGGCCAGGATGCCGAACAGGAAGCCGAAGGCGTGCGCTTCCCAGGCGATTCGCGCGCCTTCCGCCCCCGGCGCGAACCCGATCAGACCGATCACGGCATTGACGCCCATCCACGCGATCGCCGACCGGATCACCCCCCCGTCGGTCAGGGGCAGTACCCTTCCCCGCCCGCCCAGCAGCCGGCTCGCCGCCCCGATCAGGCCGAACACGCCGCCCGACGCGCCGACCAGGGGATCCAGGCCTCCCCAGTGCAGCAGACCATATCCCAGCGTCGCGGCGGCGCCCGACACTATATATAGGGCGAGGAAGACCCCGACCCCGGTTCCGCCGCCGAACAGCCGGGCCAGGGGCGCGCCGAAGGTCAGGGCCCCGACCGCGTTCATCAGGGCGTGGGCCCAGCCGCCGTGCACCAGCATGGAGGTCACCAGCCCGGCATACCGTCCCTCGGCCAGGTCGACCGGGCGAAACGCCAGCTCCAGCCAATAGGTGTGGGCCCGCTCCTGAAACCAGTAGAGCGCCGGCATCGATGCACCGAGACTCAGCGCCACCAGCGGGACGTTGAAGATTCGCTCTCTGGGGGGTGGGCCGTCGAATCGGCCGTCGGACGGCTCCATGGCCTCCAAATGCGCAGCCCCCTGGGTCACATCAAGCGCTTCTTAATAACCCTATCCCATTTTGGCACGCGGACCGCGCCCTGCGGTCGTGTCTAGAGTTCGCGTGGGACCTGTCGAAATGCGCCTGATCCGGACAACCGGAGCCCTGATCGCCCTGGCTCTCGCCGCATCCTCCGCGGTCGCTCAGGTATCGGGCTCCGCCAGCATGGCCCCGTTCCAGAACGGCTATGGCGGCGCGCGCCAGTCGGTCACCACGGCTCAGACCGGCTCGACGCGGGATCAGAACGGCAACCGCCTGATCGTCGACGGCATCATCCAGGCGGGGGCCACGGCCTATTCGCGCCAGTCCGGCGGCGTCAGCCAGGGCTACAGCGGCGCGGGCGGCCAAGGGTCGACCATCGCCGGCTCCACCGCCATCGGCAACAATCTGAACGTCGTGGTCCAGGGCAGCCACAACACGGTCATCGTCAACTCGCGTCAGACCAACTCGGGCGACGTCACCGCCCGCACCGACCTGACCGGCACCCTGACAGGCTTCGAATGACGTTGCGCCCCCTCTTTCGCGCCCGGGTCCCGGCCGCGCTCGCCGCCTGCGCCCTCGCGCTCAGCGCCTGCGTCAGCCCGACGGCGGGTCCGGGCGGCCTCTATGCCCGCCCGATCGGCAACGCTCCGGTCACGGCGAACCCGACCCCCTATTCAACCGCCCTCTACTGCATGGCCGACTATGCCCGGCGCTACGGCCTGCCCTCGCCGCGCATGGCGATCGGCCGGATCAGCGACTACACCGGCTCGGTCTCGGCCGACGGCGGACGCCAGATCACGCAGGGCGCCTCCCTGATGGCCACCTCGGCCCTGGCCAAGGCGGGCGCCCAGATCGTGGAACGCTACGACACCTCCATCTCGGAGCTGGAACTCCGCTACGCCAACAACCGCCTGATCGCCGACGAGGGCGGCACGCCCGAGAACCCCAACTATCGCCGCATCCTGGCGGGCCAGGTGCCCGGCTCGGACTTCTATCTGATCGGCGGCATCACCGAGGTGAACTACAACATCCGCTCGGCCGGCTTCGACGCGGGCGTGGGCGAGACCGACACCGACACGCCGGGCTCGGGCCTGATCCAGGGCAAGATCTACGTCATGAACGTCGCCATGGACCTGCGCCTGGTCCAGACCACAACGCTCGAGGTGGTCGACGTCATCTCGTATCAAAAGCAGATCATCGGCCGCGAGATCTCCGCCGGGGTGTTCGACTTCCTGAACGGCAACGTCTTCGACGTCTCGGCCGGCACGGGCGGGATGGAGCCGGTCCAGCTGGCGGTCCGCGCCCTGATCGAACGGGCGACGCTGGAGATGATGGCCAATCTGTACGGCGCGCCGGGCCCGGAGGTCTGCCTCAGCGCCGAGAACGATCCGCTCAACACCGTCGGCGCGACCGGGGGCTACTACCCCGCCTACGACAACACGGGAACGAACAATGGCCAGACTCGCGCCGATCCGTCTCGCTGGCACGATCGCCGCGACGGCGATGTGCGTCGCAGCCGCTACTGAGTCTTTCGCTCAGGAGCAGGACAGCCGCGTCCTCAACAACCAGCTTCAGCTCGGCGACGTCATCTCGGGCGTGACGTTGAACGTCGAGGACGCCGAGGGCGAGGTCGCGGTCGACAACGCCGCCCAGGGCAACAGCCTGTCCGGCGCGGTCCAGAACGGCACGCTGGACCTGTCGTCCTCCCAGACGATGAACGGCGACACCCGCGCTTCGACGACCGTCGTCGCCACGGGCGATACCCAGGGCCCGCTCAACACCACGACCCAGGCGCGCGGAAACTCTCTGGCCGCCGGTGCCTACGGGGCCGACCTGACGATCGAGGCCAATCAGGTCGTCGGTCCGACCGAGGTCACCGCCACCAACGCCCAGACCAACGAAGGCGCCCGGCTTCTGGGCGGCGCCTCCATGGGCTCGACCGCCATCGCCAACACCACCGCCCTCGGCGGCACGGGGGCCCGGGTGGAGGGAACGGTCATCCAGGGCTCCGACGCCGGCGTCCGCTCCGAGACCTTCCTGGCCAGCCAGTACGTCCCAGCGACCGCAGAGGTCATCGCCCAGTCCCTGGGCAACGCCATCGCCGTCAACTCCGACGCCGCCTCCAGCCAGGGCCTGACCCTGCGCCAGCGCCAGGCCGGCGACGCCGTGACCGCCAACGTCAGCGCCAATGCCGGCAATGCCTGGGATCTCGCCGGTCGCGCCCGCGCCACGGCCAACCAGTCTGTGCTCTACAATCAGGGCGGCTCGGTCGTCGTCACCACCGACCAGTCGAACCTGTCCCAGGTCCGGTCTTCCACCGTCGTCACCGCCTACGACTACGGCGCGGCCACCGCCAATGCGGCGGGCACGGGCAACGAGGTCTCGATCGGCAACAACGACCGCTACGTCGAGATCGACAACGCCCAGGTGAACTCCGGCGGGGTCGAGGTCACGTCGGAGTTCGCCGGCGCTTTCGGCTATGACGTCCGCGTCGGCGCCGAGGCCACCGGCAACGCCGTCACCGGCTATGCCTGTTCCGAATGCGAGGGCCAGATGGTCGTGACCAACGACCAGACCAACTCCGGCCCGGTCAGCGCCCGCTCGACCACCACCATCCAGGGCTCGGCCCGCAGCGTGGTCACCCGCGCGACGGCCACCGGCAACACCGCAACCTTCTACGTCTCGCGCCCCCAGTAGGGGGGGGCCTTCCCGGTCAGAAATACTCGGCGTTGGCCGGGCACTGGGCCGCCAGACGGCGCGCGGTGATGCTGGCCGGCAGATAGGGCGTGCCCCGCGCCAGCTGGGCCCCGCCGCTGAACCGGAACGCCTCGGGCTCATAGGTCCCCCTCAGCCGCACATTGACGCGACGCCCGCGCGGGTCCGTGCAGACGCCCTCGAAGCGGGTGCGCCCGTTGCCGACCTCACGCACCGGGTATTCGCACCGCCAGCGCCGGGTCGACAGGCCGCCGAAGAAGCGGTTGATCTCGCTGGGCCGCACGCATTTCTGCTCGGTGTCGCGGATGCCCACCGCGCTGGTGGTGTATTCCCAATAGCCCGGCAGAACCTCGCTGGCCGAGGCCTGGGCCTGGGGCGAGGACGCCGGCGCGGCCAGCAGGGCGGCCCCCGCCAGGGCGGGCGCGGCGATGGCGAGCGTGCGAAGAACAAGGGCGGGCATGGTCATGGTCGTCTCTTCCCCCGGACAGTCCGGTCATCCTAGTCAATGAATCACGGCGATTGAACGACACATGAACCGGGCGCCGGCCGGGCCCTAAAGCCTTGACGACGGCGAGCGCCTTCGACTATACGGCCCCCTCTCGCGCGGAGGGCGTCCCTTCCGCGCGCTTCTGTTTATTGCGCCCGCCATGATCCCGGCGGCGCTTGCCCAAGGATCTGACGATGTCTCGTCGTTGCGAACTCACCGGCGTCGGCCCGATGGTCGGCCACTCGGTCAGCCACTCGAACATCAAGACCAAGCGCCGCTTCCTGCCGTCGCTGAAGAAGGTCAAGCTGGCGTCCGAGGCGCTCGGCCAGTCCTACACCCTGCGCATCTCCAATGCGGCCCTGCGGACGCTGGACTTCAAGGGTGGCCTGGACCCCTTCATCGTCAAGGCCAAGGACGAGCAGCTGTCCCTGACGGCCCAGCGAATCAAGCGCCAGGTCAAGGCCAAGCTGGCCGAAGCCGCCGCCTGAGCAGTTTCGAAATCCCGATCTGAAAAGGGCCAGTGGAAACGCCGGCCCTTTTCTTTTGTCTCATGCTGAAGCGATGAGGGGCAGCCGCAGGGATTCATCACAGCGAACACAACGAGTTCACAACGGACACAACGGGACCGAGCAGGCGGCCAGGTCTCCGACCGCTTGGCCCCAATAGCCCGACCCCCAAGGGCGGCTCCGCCG
>NZ_JBEGDD010000006.1:0-253888 GCF_040195595.1 Brevundimonas aurifodinae | reverse complement strand
ATTGGAGCAACGCTTCCCGATCCCTACCCGCCCGCCTAGCGAGAGCCTCAAGCGTGCATTGGCCGCCTATTATCGAACTGCCAATACCCGGCCGTGGCGTGGTGCTTGTCGTCTCAAACAACAAAGCGAAATGCGCGCACTTCGAAGGTCAGCTTTGAGTCAGGTTCGGGCCTATCGGGCAGCGGCCAGACCTGGTGCCGAGAGCGGACGATCTGAACCGCCGCTATGAGCCAAGAGCGGACAACGTCATGGTCCCCAGAAGCGGACCTTGTTGGTTGGGCTGATTGTTGCTTAGAGGTATGATGACCAGTGCTGCTCTGAGACGATAGCAATGGATCGTCCTTGATCCCGCCAGTCACTCGCCTTCAGAATTTTGTTGCCAAAGCTGGAGTGTTTCCACGAGTCGGTGGCGTACGCGCCAACAACCAGGACGTTGGTCTTTTGCGTGAGCGAGCCGGCAGAACCGCCGCGTTCGGCGACTGCTTGTTCGCAGTCCTTGCGTTGCCCAAAGATGAAAGTCCCCGTGAAGCAGTAGGCTTGCCTTTCGAACCTGAGCAGTGGAGCCGGATCGCATAGCGGCAAAGATGCAGGCTTCATAACCTCGCCAAGTTCGAAATCGCGGTTGGAGAGGCTGTTCAGCGTATCGAGGAGGGTGCTTTTCTCCTCCTCGTCAACGACACCATCAGCGAGGACCGCATTGATGCGATGGTATAGAGTGCGGATCAGGGGTTGTTGGCTGATGGCCAGGTTAGCTGCCAACCACTTCTGCAGGAACTCAACTTCACTGTGATTCAGGTCACCGTCCGCGGCCAACCCTCGCGCGAGACCGATGAGCTCATCGATTTGACGGGACGTGATCCGATCGTCACCGAGCTTGTTGAAAACTGCTTCTTCCATCCAGTCACCGCCGACATCCCCGCCAATCGAGCAAACAGAGAGCTATTGGGGCCATACTGCAACCATGTCCTGCTATTTTCGCCTCGGTCGCGCTCCGACTGACCCTGGGTCAGAGTGTGCCCCGCGCGATTATTGCTGTCGCATTGCGGCGGCCGCGAGCGCTTCGGTCCCAGTCATAGAGGCTGAGGCGAACGGCCTCTATCAACCTTCATCAGAATGGACCTTTCGCTCGATCAAGCTTGCCTGTGGAGAGACAGATACGGTCAAGCTGCTCAAGTGACTGACCGCGCCCTCATGTCGTCGCGCCCACATTCTGCGTAACAGCGAGGGAGAAGAGAACCTGTCGTACTTCGCCTTCTGCAAGTTGGCGACAAACTCACTGAGATCCGCCGCCGTGAGCGCTCCCGGCATTTTCTTCACGAAACCAGCCACCTCCAAAGGGGTTGTGCCGGACACTGTCACGCCAAGGTCGTGGGCCTCGCAGTCGAGTCCGGCAGCCGCCAGACAGACCGCGAGGACATCGTTCATCGCCGTGCCCCTCCAGGTCAGGATGTGGGTGTCGGTGCCGCTGGCGACGAGGGAATTTTCAGCTAGGTCGAGCGCGCGGAACACCGCCCGCCCCTCTTTCAACAGCTGCACAGCGGTCTCGTCCAGAAAAGCAGGAAGATCGTCGTCCAAATAGACAGAACGGATTTCCGCCGCGAGCCGGTCATCGATCGGCTCTACCGACTGACGGTCGAACTTCGGCAAGCGCCCGGCAGGGTGCGGCGCAACCGTCAACACCTTGGCGCGATCATCCACATCCGTGACCCGCCACCGTCTGCCCGCGAAAGCCAGAAGACTGCCGACCGCCAGGACATTTGAAATCGGGATGGAGCCCAGGGCGCGGGTTCCGTGGATCAGCCTCCACTCCTGATCGGTCTCGAACACGGCATAGAAGTCGCGGGCGGCAGTAAGCTCCTCGCCCACTGCGGCCAGCATCAGCGTTCCATCCGGAGCCTGCTCAATCAATCCAACCTCGGGCCCGGAGATCCACTTTAGAAGCTCGACGAAATCGCCCGGCGTCAGCGCCGCCAGAGGGCCAGCGCCGCAAATCGTCTTGTAGAGAGCATCCGCTCGGGCGCCCCCCTGTTCGGTGATAATCGATAGGATCTGATGGATCGCCACCGTCACGATAGCCGGATCCTCACCGGGCGTCTCGACGAACCGACCGAGGAGCAGACGGACTGCGGCGACCGCCCGTACGACTTGGGGCCTCAGGCGGTCGATCGGATCCGAGACCCGACCGAGGTGCCGCTCCCGCGTGTAGATGCGGAGAATGGCTGGTGTGTCTTTGCGCCGACCGCTTCGGCCGAGCCTTTGACGCAGCGAGGCCAAGGATCGCGGGGCACCGAGCTGAGCCACCGACTTCACCGATCCGAGGTCGATGCCGAGTTCGAGGGTCGTGGTGGCGATCGCCGTCGTCGGCAGGGTTCCGACCTTCAGGCGGGTCTCGAGCTCCTCGCGCAATTCCTTCGACAGACTGCCGTGGTGGGGGAAAAACTCATTGGGCACGCCTGCTTGCTCTGACCGACGCAGGAGTCGGTCAGATAGGGCCTCGACGTTGCGGCGCGATCCTCCAAAGAAAAGGGCGTTGTCGCCACGGAGAACGGAGAAGGCATGGTCCGCGATCCGGTCGAGGGCCTCATCGCCGCCATCGACCTCCAGGTCGTCTCCCGACGGACCACTTTCCGCGGGCTCGAGGTAACCCCGGACCTGGAGCCTCAACTCCGGCGCGGCACCTTCAGGCTGAATGATCTCCACCGACGTTGGGGCCTGCGCGTTGAGCCAGGCGGCCGCGACGCCCATGTCGCCCAGGGTGGCGGACAGGCCGATCCGTCGAGGACGGCGCGCCGACATGAGTTCAAGCCGACGCAGCAGGCTAAACAGATGAAGCCCGCGCGGCCCCTGAAGGAAGGCATGCAGTTCGTCGACGACGATGGCGTCGAGAGACCCCAGGAGCCGGTGCGCATCCGTTGAGCGGCGAAGAAGAAGCGCCTCGATCGATTCCGGAGTGATCATCACCACCCCGCGAGGCGCCTTCAACACCCGTTGCTTGGGCCCCTGAGGCGCATCGCCATGCCAGCGCACGAGGCCGACCTCCATGCGCTCGCACAGAAGGTCAAGCCGCCGGTGCTGATCGTTGATGAGGGCCTTGAGCGGCGCGACATAGAGGATCGAGACGCCCCTCTCCTCGCGGCCGGCGGCCTGGGTGAGGAGCGGCAAGAAGGCCGCTTCCGTCTTGCCGGCCGCGGTCGCCGCCGCGATCACGACATCTCTGTCACTTCCCAGGATCGTCCGGATCGCCAGGTCTTGCACCGGCCGCAGTTCGCTCCAGCCTTCGTCGCGGATCCAGCGGCGGACCTCCGGATGCAGCCGATCGAAACTCGTCTCGGTCAAAGCCGCAGCGTAGCCAATTCGTCGTCGCCTTCGCCCTCGACCTCCAGGTCCGCGCCGCCGTCGGTGTCGTTGGCGATGTCAACGGCGCCGATCAGCTCGCCCCACTCCTGCCCGGGGTTCTGTTCGAGCACGGACAAGTACTGAACGAACGCCTTGATCGTATTGCGCGGCGTCCGGAAGTAGGCTTCCCCGATCCGCTTGTTGCAGTGGGTCATGAACAGCGGCAGGGCCTCGTCGGGCACGAGGTACTTTTCCGGGTCGCCCAAGGCGAACACGGTCCTCAGATTGAACAGGAGGATCAGCAGATCTTCGGGGGTCAGGCTCTGGAGCCGAATGACCGGTCCCGATAGATCGATCAGCCCATTGGTCGCAAAGGCGTTCTCGACCAGCCGCGACTGCAGGGCCTGATAGCTGTACAGGCCGCGCCGGCTGTCCATCAGGAACTCCGGCGTGCCCCCGAAGACGAAGCCGATACCGGAGGCGTTACCCTGCAGGACGTCGTTCACGATGCGCAAGATCTGCTCGAAGTTCTGGTTGCGCGCCTGGGCGCTCTGGAGCTTGTACAGGTTGACCATCTCGTCGAAGACGATGACGAGCCCGGCGTATCCGGCCAGCCGGACGAAGGCCGCGAGCAGTTTAAGGCTGTCGTAGACGTCGCCGTCGTCGATGATGTTGCGGACGCCGAGTGCCTGCCGGGCCTCGGTTTTGGTCGTGAATTCCCCGCGCAGCCAACGCAGAGCCGCCGCCTTGCCGCCAGCGTCGCCGTCTTCGCTCGCACGCCAGTAGGCTTTCAGAACAGCCGCGAAATCGTAGCCTCCGTTGTGATCCTGCAGCGGGGCGAGACGCTCATCGATGACCGCCTCGACACCCGCTCCGCGTCCTTCGGCGTCGCG
This sequence comes from Brevundimonas aurifodinae, assembly GCF_040195595.1. NCBI lineage: Bacteria > Pseudomonadati > Pseudomonadota > Alphaproteobacteria > Caulobacterales > Caulobacteraceae > Brevundimonas > Brevundimonas aurifodinae. The sequence goes on along the minus strand of NZ_JBEGDD010000006.1, from coordinate 249,659 downwards.
CACGCATTCGGTGACGAATTTCTCGACGATCGAGGCGAGCGCATTGCCGTCGGGCTTGGTCCGGGTCGCCATGTTGCGGACGGCCTCGGCATAAAGCCCCCTCGCCTGCCCGCCGGTCGCGTGGATCCGCCTATCCGGCGCAAGGTCCGCATGGATGGTCACGCATCGCCGTTCGAGAGCAATCAGTCGGACGAGATTGAGGAAGAAGGTTTTGCCGGCGCCGTACTCTCCGATGACGAACCGGACGGCCGATCCGCCGTCCGCAATCCGGTCCACGTCGCGCACGAGGGCATTGATCTCAGCGGATCGGCCGACCTGGATATGCGGCAGGCCCGACCTCGGAACGACGCCGGCTGCAAGGGCCTGGAGGATGATGTCGCGATCACGCGGCTTGAGCGTTGGTGCGGAGGTCATGCGGCCAGATCCAGGGCGAGGAGTTGAAGTCGGAGATGTTCAGGGCAAGTGAGGCCATCATCGCCCTCCAGGACGGGCTCATCGAAGCGGTCGAAGGCCCAGTCGTTGATCGTCTCGATCGCGCCGTCCGGGAGCAGCTTCAAAGCCTTGGCGCGGGCGTCAAACGTGCCGCGGTCAAGCCCGCCGCCGTCGACGACGGCCCCCAGGAGTTCAGAATGGGCGACATCCAGGCCCTCGAAGCGCGCCGAAGTCGTCGCCACGACCGCCGGCGGAGCGATCGGGGCCTCCTCATCCGCGAAGATGCCAGCCAGGAGACTGGACACCTCCGCCGTTTCCAGGCGCAGGCGGGCCAGGCGGGCGGGATCGATTTGTACGTTGGTCGGAACGACCGGTTCCTGGGGTATGGCGACGCCGTCCTCGGCAGCGACCCTGGCCTCGGCCACCGTGACCGGTTCGTCGCGCGATGCCGGGCCCCGGTGGAGGGCGGCGTAGACCTCGTCCTGCGGCAGGCCCAAAGCCTTGTAGAGTTTCTCGAGAAAACGAATCTCGGCGGGCTGGACCCGACCGTCGGATAGCACTGACGCCACTGCGACGCGCGCCGCCTCAGTTCTTTGCGGCACCGGCAGTTTGGACAGCTTGGTAAACGCCGCCAGCTGGCGCGGGCGATCCTGGAGCAGCCACATCGCATAGGCCGAGAGCCGCGTCCGCTCTTCAGGCCGGAGGTCAATAGCCGCGCGAATCACGGCCTCAATCTGGTCGAGCTCGGCCGAGACTACTTCGCTGTCCGAACTGGCCGCGATCGCCGAAATCTCCGCCATTGTGCGGACCGATCGGTAGGCAGGCTGTTCGCCGTCGATCGGACCGCCGCCCGCCGCCCGGTAAAGGACCACCTGGCTGTCCGACGTCAGGCCGGCGTCTCCGTACCGGCGATCCGGTTCGAACGCGATTTGTAGGCGATCCAGGACGACGCCGAACTGGCGATGGATGCCGACCGGCACCTTGCCCTCGACCTGGTCCATTCCGATAAGGTCGCAGAGCCGGGTGACCGCCATCGGGACGATAGTCTGGTCGCCGATGATGGCGTCGAACTCGGCCTTGAGGGCCCGTGCGCTCAGCCCCCAATCGGTTTCGATCAGGTCGTCGGGGAGGCACAGCGCAGCCTCTAGTGTGCCTCGAGCCTCGGGCTTCCGACCCAGAAGCCGGCTGTAGGCCTCAATATCAGTCTGGCATTCCGACAGGAGGTCGCGAAGACCGCTCAGCGGCGCGGCGACGGCCGAGATGTCGGGCAGGTCCCCGAGATCAAGGGTCAGCTCGAACGCGCTGCTGGCGCTACGGTACTGGCCCGTAAGCCTACGCTTTGGCGCACGGACCTTCAGCCCTTCAGGGTGGCGCCTGTCAAAGCGGAGGCGCCACAGCACCCCGAGTTCCTCGAAACATCGCGAGCCAGGAGTGCGAAGATAGGTGTCAGGCAGACAGAGCGCCCAGACCAGGCAGTCGTCGGCGTCGAACGGAATCTGTTCCGCGAGGCGCGCGCCGAGATAACGCCTCGCCGGAAGCGGGATCTCAAACTCTCCATTGCCCATCCTCGGAGACAGGATCGGCCGTTCAACCACGCCGGATCGCACGAGCTCGGCTGCTTCGAGAAAACGGCGCGCATACCCATCGAAGGAATAGTTATCGCCGTAGGCGGCTCTGAGCCGGGCGACCTCGGCGATGATGCTCTCAGCTTCCTCGAACGCCTTATCGACGAACAACCGGCGTTCCAGGCCGTAGAAGAACAGGAAGACATAGCCGATGCCGACGGGATCGACCCGCCCGGCGGCCAGCCAGTCGAGATAGGACCGGCGCGCATTCGGAGTGAGGTCTCTGTAGGACGGCCAATACGGCAGGCTTGATCCGAGCGGATCGTGGCCCGACAAGCTGACCTGCAATGACGGGTCCACCAGACTGCGTTCGTTCAGCCACTCGGCGGACGCTCCGGCCTGGCCTGCGTAGAACATTCCTCCCGGCACGCACACGGGCCCGATCTGAAAGCCATCGCCCGCCGCGATCCAGCCTGGGGACCGCCGTGCGTGAGCCGCTGACGGGGCCAGTGCCCGTGCGGGCATCGGCGCGACCGTGCGGGTTTCCACTGAGGGTGAGGGGTCCGGCCGCCCCTCTCCCTTCCGGCTCGCGAAGGCTACGGCCTGATCAAGGGTCGAGAACCCGTAGGTCCCGGCGACGTAGCGGCCATCGTGATAGGTGACTCCATGTTCCGCCATGCGCGCGGCATCCGGCGATGGCGCTAGGATCGAGGCGCGCGAAGCGGACGCTGTTGCAATCGGTAGAGCGGCGAGTGAAGGTGCCGACACCGCGGAGACGGAGGCCCCTCCTCTGGGATCGGCCTTACCGTTGGCGGCCAGCCTCCGGGCGTAGGTGACTGCCTGGGATAACTCCGAGAAGCCGTAGCCCTTCACGACGTAGCGCCCACCAGTCAGGACGATGCCGTGGGCGTTCATCAATTCACCGCGCGGATCCGGCGGGACGTCCGGAGCCGTGGGTGCTGGCATCGGCGGGTCCGACGACGGACAGGGCTTGGTGTCCAACCGCACGAGCGGCAGTTCAAGCCGGATATGCCGGGTTGGGAAGACTAGCTCATCGTCGTAGAGCGGTACCCGCGGCGGCGGGCTTGCCGCAGTGCGCTTTCGTTTCTGCGCCTGGGCGTTCAACGCCAGCCATACGACCGCGACCAGAACGCAGATTGTGATCAGTACCAACAGCCCGTTCCCCCGGATTAACGGACCCTACCGCACGTGCATCGCGCGAGCTAGGCACACGGGAAAGATGCGGCTGTGAGAGGCCAGGCAGACATTCCAAACCATTACTGCGGGGCGCGGCGGACATTGTCCCTTTTGGTCGGCAGGACGCAGGAACCATCCGTTGGACTGCGGGCGGTCGGCCGCTTGTACGTTCAGAGCACGACCGAGCGTTCGATAACTACCTTCATGGCGCTTCAGGCGGTTTCACCTAGATGCGTAACGATCGCCCCGCATTGTGACCAAATCTGTGACCAAATCAGATTCTGAGAGAATGCAAGGGGTCAGGCTCTCGCCTAACCCCTTGATTTCCCTGGTCGGAGCGACAGGATTCGAACCTGCGACCCCTTGACCCCCAGTCAAGTGCGCTACCAGGCTGCGCCACGCTCCGAGAGGCCGGTCCTATAGCGGCGGGACCGCGCCGTCGCAAACCCTAAAAGCGGGGCTCGGACCGATTGTCTGTCAGCCGGCCAGGACCGCGTCCAGCCGCGACCGGGCGGCCTCGATTTCGGCCAGGACAGCGCGCAACCGCCCGCCCGACGAGCCCCCGATCGCCACTGCGTCTCGCGGCGCGCTGGCGGGCGCGTTGCCCTCGCCCGCCTCAAGCGTGAACGCCGCGCCCGGCTCGCCATAGGCCGCCAGCGCCGCGAGGCCCTGCTCCTTGTGCAGCCGCTGAACGCCCCGGATCGTCAGCCCCTGATCGTGCAGCAAACGCCGGATCGCCTTCAGGATCACGATGTCTTGCGGCCGATAAAACCGCCGTCCGCCGGCCCGCTTGACCGGGGTGACGAACGGAAACTTGGTCTCCCAGAAACGCAGCACATGCTGCGGCGCACCGACCGCCTCTGCCGCTTCCGAGATGGTGCGGAAGGCCTGCGGGGATTTGGCCACCTCAGGTGCCGTTCGCGCCGTGGACCCGGGCCTTCATGATCTGGCTGGCGCGGAAACTGATGACCCGGCGCGGATTGATCGCGGCGGGCTCCCCTGTCTTGGGATTGCGCCCCATCCGGGCCCGCTTCTCGCGAACCTGAAACACGCCGAAGCCGGAAAGCTTGACGGTCTCGCCCTTTTCCAGGGCTTCGACGATCAGGTCCAGCGTCCGCTCCACCAAGGTCGAACACTCCTGTCGCGACAGCCCGACCTCGTCATGGACCGCCTCGCACAGATCGGCACGCGTCAATGTCTGAAGTTCGCCCACGGATCGGTCCCCCAAGGTCCAGCCCGTTCCATAAAGAGGCGAAAAGGCCACGAAGTCAAAGCGCGAGCGTCGTTAAGGGCCCTTCAGAGCCGCAGCGCGCAGGCGCCCCAGGTCAGGCCGCCGCCCATGGCCTCCAGCAGGATCAGGTCGCCTCGCTGGATCCGCCCGTCTCGGATAGCCGTATCCATGGCCAGCGGGATCGACGCCGCCGAGGTGTTGGCATGCATCGCCACCGTCGAGATCACCTTGTTCTCGTCAAGCCCTAAGCGGTCACCGACGCCCTTGATGATCCGCTGATTGGCCTGGTGCGGCACGAACCAGTCGACCTCCGGCACCGTGATGCCTGAGGCCGCGCAGGCGGCGGTGATGGCCTCGGCGATGTTGACGACCGCGTGGCGGAACACCTGGTTGCCCGCCATCCGCAGGTGGCCGACCGTCCCCGTGCTGGACGGGCCACCGTCGACATAGAGAAGGTCCGTCTTGGTCCCGTCCGAGCGCAGCGCGAAACCCAGAACGCCCTGGTCCGCGCTGGTGCCCTGCCCCTCGCGCGGCTCGACCACGAAGGCGCCGGCCCCGTCGCCGAACAGCACGCAGGTCGACCGGTCGGTCCAGTCCATCAGCCGGGTCATCTCCTCGGCACCGATGACGACCGCGCATTTCGACAGCCCGCGCGCCACGAAGCCGTCGGCCACGCTCAGCGCATAGACGAAGCCCGAACAGACCGCCTGGACGTCGAAGGCGATGCAGGTCGGCGCGCCCAGCTTCCTTTGCACGATCGAGGCCGTCGCCGGGAACGTCATGTCGGGCGTCGTCGTGGCCACGATGATCATGTCCACGTCGGCGGGCACCCGGCCCGCGTCGGCCAGAGCGCGGCGGGCGGCCTCGGTGGCCAGTTCGCTGGTCGGCTGGTCGTCCCGGGCGCGGTGCCGCTGCCGGATGCCCGTCCGTTCGATGATCCATTCGTCGGAGGTATCGACGATTCTGGACAGGTCGTCATTGGTGACGATCTGCTCGGGCAGGAAGGAACCCACGCCGGTCACGGCGCTACGGATGACGCTCACGAAACAGTCTCTTCACTGGGCACTCCAGCCGGGGCCGCGTGCATGACGCTGTCGAGCCGCCCGAGATTGGCCCCGACGGTCTTCATGTAATCACTTCGGGCCAGGTCGACCGCGATGCGGATGGCGTTGCCGAATCCCTTGGCGTCGGCTCCGCCGTGGCTCTTCACCACGATTCCGTTCAGCCCCAGCAGCGGACCGCCGTTGATCGCGCTGGGGTCGATCTTGCGGCTCATTTCCTTCAGCGCCGGCATGGCGATGAAGGCCCCGGCCTTGGCCTGCAGGCTCGATGTCAGCGCCTGCTTCAGCAGGGTCGAAATGAACCGCGCCACGCCCTCGGCGGTCTTCAGGGCGATGTTGCCGGTGAAGCCGTCGGTGACCACCACATCGACCGTGCCCTTGGCGATGTCGTCGCCCTCGACGAAGCCGTGATAGTTCAGCCCCAGCCCGCCCTCGCGCAGGATCCGGGCCGCCTCGCGCACCTCGTCGTGGCCCTTCACGTCCTCGGACCCGACGTTCAGGATGCCGATCGTCGGTCGGACGCCGCCGTGAACGGCGGTGTGAAAAGCCTCGCCCATGATGGCGAACTCGACCAGCTGCTCGGCATCGCTCTCGATGTTGGCGCCCACGTCCAGGACGGCGGTCACACCGCGCAGCGTGGGCCAACTGGCCACGATCGCCGGACGCTCCAGCCCGGGCGCCGACATGCGCAGGATCAGCTTGGAGATCGCCATCAGGGCGCCGGTGTTGCCCGCCGACACGGCCGCGCCGGCCTCTTCGAGCTTCACCGCCTCGACGGCGTTCCACAGGCTGGAACCCTTGCCGCGTCGCATGGCCTGGGCCGGCTTCTCGTCCGACGCGACCTTCTTGTCGGTGTGCCGGATGTCGCAGACGTCGCCCGTCAGATCGTGACGGGCCATCTCGGCGACGATGGCCGCTTCGTCGCCGTGCAGCAGAAAGCGGACGCCCTCCCCGCCGTGACGGCGGATATAGTCGCGCACTCCGGCCACGACGACCGGCGGACCATGGTCTCCGCCCATGGCATCAAGCGAGATCACGGTCGGGATGGGCAAGGGGTCGAAAGGCTCCGGCGCGTCGTCCGAGGACGCGATCTTGTTCGTTCAGGATACCGCCCCGCCGGGCGGATGCAATGACGCCCGACGCAGGGTCAGCTTTTTCCGTCGCTACCCGACGGCCGGAACGCCTTCAGGACGGCGAACGGTGAGATTTCGGCGGGTTCTTCGGGCTGAACGAACTGGGCCCCCGGCTTTCTCGGAAACGGATCCAGCGCCAGGGCGAACTGTTCGACAACGTACTGGCCCAGATCGATTCGCCCCTCCTCGATGACGTCGGGCGCGTCATCGTCCAGCGTCACCTCGACTTCGGGCAACGCCTCGACCTGTTCGACCAGATGCACCGAGAACCGCTCGTCGACGGTGACGGGCAGGGGCTCCAGAGTAATGCCGCAGACCTGTTCGGCATCTGCGGTCACCCGCCCGGACAGGGTCCAGCCGACATGGGCCGGCGCGACGGTGATCGTGGCTTCCAGCGAGGCCAGCGACGCCAGGTCCAGAGCCTTGATGATCCGCGCGCGCGCGGCTTCGTCCGGTGCCAGATGGCGGGTGATGCCCGCGCCGATCTCGTTGACGCGAACGACCTCGCTGAACGGCAGCCGATGATCCGGGTTCATGCCGCGACCTCCGCCCAGGCGGGCCGGGCCAGCACCTCATCCAGCGACTGCGACGCCAGCCCGGAACGCGCGCGCAGCGCGTAATCCACCAACCCCTCGGCCACGGCGGCGTCCGCGCCCTCATAAACATTGCGGGCCAGGGCCTCGGCCAGGGCGGGCCGGTCCGCGGCCCGGATCGGGGTCTCATAGGCCGTCATGCGGCCGTACAGGGCTTCGCCCAGCTTCCGCATCTTCTTGGCCATGGTGACGTCGTGCACGCCCAACTCGCGCAAGGCATTGTCCAGCGCCGAAACATAGACATCGAACAGATCCTGAGCGATCTCGGCGCCCCGCTCGCCCTCGTCGCGCAACCGCAGGATCAGCAGCAGCACATGCAGGGTATAGAGTTCGAACCGGGCGTCGATCTCGTCCGTCACCCCCAGCGCCGTATAGAACCCCGGCTGACGGGCCTGATCGACCGCCTGGGAGTACAGCGACAGCCCGATACGCTCCGGGGGGCGGCTCTTGAACAGGTTCTGCAGCATGATCAACGGCCCCTTTTCCGCCGCGCCGTTGAACTAGGACGCGGGTCCGTCTAGGTCAAAGACCTTGTTTCGTCGCAGGCAGCCGATTTCATGACCACCCTCGTCACCCGTCTGGCCCTCGTCTCGGCCGTCGCGGCCCTGGCCTCGGCCTGCGCCCCGGTCGTCGGAACCCATGGTTTCCAGACCGTCGATGTCGCTCCCGCCGAGATCAAGGTCGGCGAGGACACCAAGTCCACCGTCCTGGCCCAGCTGGGTTCGCCGTCGGCCACGTCGACCTTCGAAGAGAACATCTGGTACTACATCAGCCAGACGACCGAGCGGTACACCTACAACCGCCCCCAGGTGTCGCAGCGGTCGATCACCGCCATCACTTTCAACGAAGCCGACGACACGGTCGCCGAGGTGCGCAACCTTGGACTGGAAGACGGCCAGCAGATCGCCATGAACGAGCGCGAGACCCCGACGCGCGGCCGCGAGCTGACCGTTATCGAGCAGCTTCTAGGCAACGTCGGCCGCGGCCAGCTGCCCCGCACCAACGAGGACGTCCCCGGCCAGCGCCGCCCGGATTAAAGTCCTCTCCCGTAGGGGGAGGTAGCACGAGGCGCAGCGAAGTGACGGAGGGGGAACGCCCCGAACACCGCATGCGTGGCTGACCCCCTTTACCACTTCGTGGTCCCCCTCGCCCAAAGGGGGAGAATGAGAAACGCCCCGGAGATCGCTCTCCGGGGCGTCTTTCATTTCGGCCTGCGCGAGGGCTAGCCGAGATTTCCGCTCGCCAAGACCGCCAGCAGAAGAAGCGCGACGATGTTGGTGATCTTGATCATCGGGTTCACCGCCGGGCCGGACGTGTCCTTGTAGGGATCGCCGACCGTGTCGCCGGTCACCGCGGCCTTGTGCGCCTCGGAGCCCTTGCCGTGGACGACGCCGTTCTTGTCGGTGAAGCCCTCCTCGATCACCTTCTTGGCGTTGTCCCAAGCCCCGCCGCCCGAGGTCATCGAGATGGCCACGAACAGGCCGGTCACGATCACCCCCATCAGCATGGCCCCCAGCGAGGCGAAGGCGTTGGCCTTGTCCGAGATGAACAGGATCGCGACGAACAGCACGATCGGCGACAGCACCGGCAGAAGGGACGGCACGATCATCTCGCGGATCGCCGCCTTGGTCAGGATGTCGACGGCCCGGCCGTACTCCGGCTTGACCTCATAGGTCATGATGCCGGGGTTCTCGCGGAACTGACGACGAACCTCTTCCACGACCGATTCGGCCGCCCGACCCACGGCCATCATCGACATGCCGCCGAACAGAAAGGGCAGCAGCCCCCCGAACAGCAGGCCGACGACGACGTAGGGGTTGGTCAGATCGAAGGCGACCGTGCCCATGTTGGCGAAGAACGGATAGTCCGCCGGGTTGGCGGCGAAATACTGCAGGTCCGACGTATAGGCCGCGAACAGCACCAGCGCGCCGAGGCCCGCCGAACCGATCGCATAGCCCTTGGTCACGGCCTTGGTGGTGTTGCCAACCGCGTCCAGGGCGTCCGTCACATGACGCACGTCGCTGGGCAGCCCCGCCATTTCGGCGATGCCGCCGGCGTTGTCGGTCACGGGACCGAAGGCGTCCAGCGCCACGATCATCCCCGCCACGCCCAGCATGGTCGTGGTGGCGATGGCGATGCCGAACAGGCCTGCCAGCTGGAAGCTGGCCACGATGCCGACGATGATCACCAGCGCCGGAAGCGCGGTCGACTCCAGCGACACGGCCAGACCCTGGATCACATTGGTGCCGTGACCCGACACCGAGGCGTTGGCCACCGACCGCACGGGCCGGAAGTTGGAGCCGGTGTAGTATTCGGTGATCACCACGATGGCCGCGGTGACCAAAAGGCCCACGAGGCCGGACCAGAACAGGGCCATGGGCTCGATCTGCAGACCGCTGGTCGTCACGACCGGACCGGTGACCATGGTCGTGATGACCCACCAGACCGCCCCGACCGACAGCACGCCTGTGACGATCAGGCCCTGATACAGGGCCCCCATGATGTTGTTGGACTTGCCCAGACGCACGAAGAACGAGCCGATGATCGAGGTCACCACGCAGATGCCGCAGATCGCCAGCGGCAGCAGCATCATCGTCTCGACGTAGGGCTGGTCGCGGAAGAAGATCGCGGCCAGCACCATGGTGGCGACCGTGGTCACCGCATAGGTCTCGAACAGGTCGGCGGCCATGCCGGCGCAGTCGCCGACGTTGTCGCCCACATTGTCGGCGATGGTCGCGGCGTTGCGGGGATCGTCCTCGGGAATACCGGCCTCGACCTTGCCCACCATGTCACCGCCCACGTCGGCGCCCTTGGTGAAGATGCCGCCGCCCAAGCGCGCGAAGATGGATATCAGCGACGCGCCGAAGCCCAACGCCACCAGACCGTCGATGACCTCGCGGCCGGTGCTCTCCAGCCCCAGCACCTCGGTCAGCACGCCGTAGTAGCCCGCGACGCCCAGAAGCGCGCCACCCGCCACGAACATGCCGGTGATGGCGCCCGAGCGGAACGCCAGATCCAGACCCTTGGCCAGGCTCTGCGAGGCGGCGTGGGCGGTCCGGACGTTGGCGCGCACCGAGATCAGCATACCGGCGAACCCGGCCAGGCCCGAAAGCACCGCGCCGATCACGAAGCCGATCGCGGCATAGGGTCCGATCAGCAGCCAGGCGGCGATCAGGATGACCACCCCGACCATGCCGATGGTGGTATACTGGCGCTTCAGATAGGCCGAGGCCCCTTCCTGGATCGCGGCCGCGATCTCGCGCATCTTGTCGTTGCCGGTCTCGGCCTTCATCAGACTGGCGGTCTGGATGAGCCCGTACAGGACCCCCAGCGCGCCGGCGGCTATCACTAGCCACAGAACATTCGTCATTTTGGCGTTTCCAACCCTAAAGCATTAGGCGCGCGGACCCTTGGCGCGGCGGGCGTTTATCGCCTCTTTCCGCCTTCCGGTCCCCCCGTGCGCAGTCCGGACGCCTGAGTGCGTCCCGCGGGAATTGCGGCGGAACCGTGCCAAATGCGCGCAGGGGGCGCAACGGCCATTTTCAGGAACGACGGGCTTTTCAGGCCCGGCGAACGCCGGTGCGTCTGCGCGGCGTCTGCAAAGCCACTTCGGCCGCGGAGATCGAACCCGGCCCGGCGATCGCGGGCGCGGCCCGCATCAGCCAGGCGGCGATCGCGGTCGAATCGACCCGCGTCCAGTCGTCGGCCAGCACGAAGGGCGTCCGATGCGCCTGCCGGACCAGGGCATCGCGGAAGTAAGGCTCCCTGGCCCGCAGCATCTCGGGCGTCTGGCCGGTGCCGAGCGTCAGGCGGACCGTCACGAAGACATAGTTGCGGATGCGTCCGTCCGCGATGATCGGCAGGCCGACCCCGGCGATGTTCAACGACGGATTGGCGGTGGGGGCCGACTCTGTAGGTCCGGCTGCGCTGGCCGCAGACGCGGCCGCGCCGGCGACGGCCAGGGTTCCGAAGGCGATCAGGTCTCTGCGTTTCATGGGCCGAGCGTGACGGAGATCGCTTAGGATTCCGTTTCCGGCAGCCCTCAGTCGTGCGTCCAGCCTGTCCGCGACAGGGTCAGCGCCTGGCCAAGGTAGCGCGCGGAAACGCCGGCCCCGGCCTGGACCTCGCCGATCCGGGTCAGCCGCAGATGTAGCCGATCGGCCTCGCGCTTCACCGCGGCCTCGTCCCTGGGCGACACCGTCAGGACCAGCTCATAGTCGTCACCGCCGGTGACCAGCCTCTCCAGCGCCGCCTCCGGATCGGTTCGGCTCTCCAACCACGCCTGTGCCGCGGCCGATCGCGGCGTCAACTCCAGATCAAGCGTGATGGCGGCTCCGCTGGCGCGCGCAACATGGCCCAGATCGCCGACCAGGCCGTCCGACACATCCATCATCGCGGTGACCAGACCGCGGACCGCCCGTCCGAAGACCACGCGCGGCACCGGTCGCCGGTATCTCTCGGCCAGAGCCTCGACGCGTTCCGGCTCCAACGACAACCGCCCCTGCGCCGCCTGAAGCCCCAGCCAGCCATCGCCGATCGTGCCGGTGACATAGACGGCGTCCCCCGGACGCGCTCCACCCCGCGAGACCGCCTCGCCCTTGGGCAACCAGCCCAGCAGAGTCGCGGAAAAGGACGCCGGCCCCGGCGTCAGAACCGTGTCTCCGCCCAGCAGCTGGACGCCGAACGCGGCCTGATCCGTCGCCAGCCCCTCGGCGAAGGCCTCCCGCTCCGGCCAGCCGCAACGGGGCGACCAATGACAGGCCAGCAGATAGCCGAACGGCTCCGCCCCCTTGGACGCCAGATCGGAGAGGTTCGCCCGCAGCAGCTTCTGGGCGACGGTGTCGAGCGGATCGTCCGGCAGGAAGTGCACGCCTTCGACGATGGCGTCCTTGGTCAGTACCAGATCGAAACCCGGCCGGGAGGGCAGGACCGCCACATCGTCAGCCAGGCCCCGCGCATAGTCCGGGTGCGCCAACGGACGCAGCAGCTTCTGGATGGTCTCGAACTCGCCGGCGGCGTCGACGGCGGGCATGGCTTCAGGCCTTGGGTCGAACGTCGCGGGCGACGCCGTCCAGAGCGGCGTTGACGAACTTGGCCTCGGCTTCGTCGAAGAAGGCCTTGGCCAGTTCGACATATTCGTCGATCACGATCTCGCGCGGGACCTCGGGCCGCTCCTTCAGCTCCCACGCCCCACAGCGCAGCAGGGCACGCAGCGTGGCGTCCAGCCGCTCCATGCGCCAGTTGGACGCCAGGCGCGCCTTCACCGCCGTGTCCACGTCCTTCTGGCCCGTGACCACGCCGCGCACGATCTCGGCGAACCAGTCCTCGTCGGCCTCGGCCATCATCACGCCTTCGATGGGCGCGTCGAAGCGGTGGTTTTCGAACTCGGAGATGACCGTCTCGACCCCCTCCCCAGCCAGTTCCATCTGATACAGCGCCTGGACGGCGGCCAGACGGGCCACCGTGCGCGCGCGGCGCTGCCGGCTGGTCAGCTGGGGCTCGGCCCGCGCCTTTTCCGCCTCGGCGAGTTGCTCGAGCACGGCGGCGATGGAGTTGGGCGCGGTCGGTGTCGGATCGGTCATCCGCCCAGCCCTAGCCGCAACCGCTTCTTCAGTTCAATCAGATCGAGACAGGCCCGTGCCGCCCCACCGCCCTTGTCGCCCTCGGACAGACGCGCCCGGGCCCAGGCCTGAGCCTCGTCCTCGACGGTCAGGATGCCGTTGCCGATGATCAGGCCGCGTGTCCCCAACGCCATGATGCCGGCCGCCGACTGATCGGACACGATCTCGAAATGATAGGTCTCGCCCCGGATGACGCAGCCCAGGGCCACGAAGCCGGAATAGCGCGGCGCGGTCGGAAACTTGCCCGCCTCGTCGGCCAGGGCGATCGCCGGCGGGATCTCCAGCGCCCCTGGCACGGTGACGACGTCGAACGCCGCGCCGCGCGCCGTCAGGGCGTCCTTGGCCCCTTCCAGAAGGGCGTCGGCCAGATCGTCATAGAAGCGCGCCTCGACGATGAGGATGCGGGGCGGTTCGTTCAGGATGGGACTTCTCCGTCCATGGTGCGCCAACCGACGATGTTCAGCCCATAGCCTTCAAGGGCGGCGGGCTCGGGTCGGGTGGAGCTCATCACGATCATGTCGCGAACGCCCAGGTCCAGCAGGATCTGCGCGCCCACGCCGTAGTTCCGCAGGGATCTGTCCAGGGCGATCGGCTTGTCCGCCCCCGACAGTCGTTCCGCCAGCCCCTGGAGCGCCGGATCGCGCAGGAAGACGACGACGCCCGGCCCATCGTGCGCGGTGATGGTCCGCAGGGCTGACGGAATATAGCTCTGACGCGCCTCGACGTGGCCCAGCAGGTCGGCGGCGAAATCGACCTGGTGCATGCGCACCAGGGTCGGCTTGCCCGGCTCGATCGTGCCGTGGACCAGGGCGACGTGCTCGGCTCCCTCGATGGTGTTCCGGTACAGCATCAGGCGGAAGGGCCCGCCGTGGACGCTGTCGAACGGCGTGTTCATCACCCGCTCGACGAACCGCTCGGTGCGCCGGCGATAGGCGATCAGGTCGGCGATGGTTCCGATCTTCAACCCGTGCAACTGGGCGAAGGCGACCAGGTCCGGAAGGCGGGCCATGGTCCCGTCGTCGTTCATGATCTCGCAGATCACACCCGCAGGGTGCAGACCAGCCATGCGGCTGATGTCGACGGCCGCCTCGGTGTGGCCGGTGCGAACCAGCACCCCGCCGTCGCGGGCGACCAGCGGAAAGACGTGGCCCGGCGAAACGATGTCGTCGGCACCCTTCAGGGGATCAACCGCGACCTGAACCGTGCGCGCGCGGTCCGCCGCGCTGATGCCCGTCGTGACGCCTTCCCGCGCCTCGATCGATACGGTGAAGGCCGTGCCCATGCTGGTGCGGTTCTCGGCGGCCATGGGTGGCAGGCGCAGGGCCCGTGCCCGCTCCGAGGTGATGGCCAGGCAGATCAGGCCGCGCGCGTGGCGAGCCATGAAGTTGATCTGGTCGGGCGTGGCGAACTGGGCCGGAATGATGACGTCGCCCTCGTTCTCCCGGTCCTCGGCGTCGACCAGGATATAGGGACGGCCGTTGCGGGCATCCTCCAGGATGTCCTCGATCGGACTGATCGGACTGTCGAGGTTTGTGGCGGCCCCAATGGCCTCAGAGAAACTGCGCATCACGCGGTCTCCTGCCACCGGGCGAGGTATCTGGCCAGCATGTCGATCTCCAGATTGACCGTGTCGCCGACCGTGAGGTCGCCGAGCGTCGTCGCCCGCCAGGTGTGGGGGATGATGTTCAAACCAAAGCGACGACTGTCGACGCTGTTGACGGTCAGGGACACGCCGTCGACCGTGATCGAGCCCTTCGTGGCGATGAACCGGTGCAGCGGCGGGGGTGCCTCAATCGTCAGCCGGTGCGACCCGCCGTCGGGCGTAATCTCGACCACGGTTCCCAAGCCGTCGACGTGGCCGGACACGATGTGCCCGCCCAATTCATCCCCAGCCCGGGTCGCGCGCTCAAGATTGATTTTCGTCCCCGCCGCCCAGGCGCCCAGTGTCGTCTTCGACAGGGTTTCGCCGGACACCTCCACCGCGAACGAGCCCGGGGTCTTCTCGACCACGGTCAGGCAGACACCCGAGTGACTGATGGACGCCCCAAGGTCGATCCCAGCGGTGTCCCACGCGGTCTCGATCTCATAGCGCCGGTCGCGCGCCGTCTCGACGACCGAGCGAACGCGGCCGATGTCGGTGATGATGCCGGTGAACATCAGCTCGCCGTCCCGAACAGTGGACGCCGATTTTCGGACAGGACGAAGAGAAACATCAGGAACGCCTTTCGTAGCGTTCCCACAGGTCGTCACCCAAGGCCTCGACCGCAAGACGCCGATACTGCGGTGCATGGGCCAGGCGGGCCAGATTCAGGGCCGCCACGCCGGGACGACCGTCGCCCCCCAGAAGGATCGGCGCGCGAAACCACTCGATGGCATCGACCAGGCCGGCGGACACGAAGCAGGCCGCGACCCGCCCTCCACCTTCGATCATCAGGCTCTTCACGCCCCGCGAGACGAGCGTCTCGAGCACCGCCTCCAAGGCGGGGCGGTTGTTGCCGTCACCGGCGACCCGCGCGACCTCGGCCTCGCCGATCGGCATCGGATCGCGGGTGGTCAGTATCAGCGTGCTTGCTGTGGCGATCCGGGCGAAGGACGGCGTTCGGAGCCTGCTGTCCAGGACGACACGCAAGGGCTGTTTGGCCTCCAGCTCCGGTTCCGCGGCCAAACGGACCGTCAGGCGGGGATCGTCGGCCAGCACGGTCTCGACGCCGACCAGAACAGCGTCATGGGCGGCGCGCAGGCGGTGGCCCTGGGCGCGAGCCTCAGGGCCGGTGATCCACTGGCTCTCGCCCGTGGACGTGCCGATGCGACCGTCCAGCGACGTCGCGACCTTCCAGGTGATCCGCATCAGCCGCGCGACGCCCCCGGATCGTCGTCCAGCCCCTCGTCGCCCAGAAAGCGAGCGAAGTCGCCGGTCGCCCTGAAGTCCTTGTAAACCGAGGCGTAGCGGACATAGGCCACCTCATCGACGCCCTTCAGCGCCTTCATGATGAAGTCGCCGACGACGCTGGACGGGATCTCGGTCTCGCCCAGGCTCTCGAGCTGGCGCACGATCCGCGACACCATCTGCTCGACCTGTTCGGGCTGGATCGGACGCTTGCGCAGGGCGATGGCCAGCGACCGCTCCAGCTTGTCGCGATCGAACGGCGTGCGCCGCCCGTTCCGCTTCAGGATCACCAGTTCGCGCAACTGGACCCGTTCGAAGGTGGTGAAGCGCCCGCCGCAGTTGGGACAGGATCGGCGACGACGGATGGCCGCGCCGTCGTCCGACGGGCGGCTGTCCTTCACCTGGCTGTCCGCGTTGCCGCAGAAGGGGCACTTCATTCAGCGACCTATCCGTAAATCGGGAAGCGCGCGGTCAGTTCGCGCACCTTGGCCGAGACCTCGGCGACCACGGCCGGATCGGCCTCGTCCCCGCCGTTCATCGAGGAGACCACGTCGGCGATCCAGTGTCCGACCTGCTGGAACTCGGCGACGCCGAAGCCCCGCGTGGTGCCCGCCGGGGTCCCAAGCCGCACGCCCGAGGTGACGGTGAAGGGCGCGGTGTCGAACGGCACGCCGTTCTTGTTGCAGGTCATCAGGGCGTGCTCGAGCTGGAGCTCCGTCGCCTTGCCGGTCACGCCCTTGGGCCGCAGGTCGACCAGCATCAGGTGGCTGTCGGTGCCGCCCGACACGATGGCCAGGCCGCGCTCGACCAGCACAGCGGCCAGGGCCTGGGCGTTCTTCACCACCTGGCCCGCATAGGCCTTGAACTCCGGCTTCAGCGCCTCGCCGAAGGCCACCGCCTTGGCGGCGATGACGTGCTCCAGCGGGCCACCCTGAAGGCCCGGGAACACCGCCGAGTTGATCTTCTTGCCCAGATCCAGGTCATCGGACAGGATAAGGCCGCCGCGCGGGCCACGCAGCGTCTTGTGCGTCGTCGTCGTCACGACATGGGCGTGCGGGACGGGGTTCGGATAGACGCCGCCCGCGACCAGGCCCGCATAGTGGGCCATGTCGACCATCAGATAGGCCCCGACGCTGTCGGCGATCTCGCGGAAGCGCTTGAAGTCGATGTGGCGGCTGTAGGCGCTGGCACCCGCCACGATCAGCTTGGGTTTCTCTTTTTGCGCCATCTCGGCGACATGGTCGTAGTCGATCAGGTGATCGTCCTCGCGGACCTTGTAGGTGACCGGCCGGAACCACTTGCCCGACTGGTTCGCCGGGCTGCCGTGCGTCAAATGCCCGCCCGCCGCCAGGTCCATGCCCAGGAAGGTGTCGCCAGGCTGCAGCAGGGCGAAGAACACCGCCTGGTTCGCCTGGGCGCCGGAGTGCGGCTGCACGTTGGCGAAGGCCGCGCCGAACAGCTGTTTGGCCCGCTCGCGCGCCAGATCCTCGGTGACGTCCACGAACTCGCAGCCACCGTAGTAGCGCCGGCCCGGATAGCCTTCGGCGTATTTGTTGGTCAGGACCGACCCCTGCGCTTCCAGCACCGCCCGTGAGACGATGTTCTCGGACGCGATCAGCTCGATCTGTTCCTGCTGGCGATGCAACTCGCCCTTGATAGCGGCGGCGACGTCGGGGTCAGCCTGGTCCAGGCCGCGCGAGAAATAGGCGTCGTGGATGAAATGAGCGGTCACGGGCGGCGTCCGGGCTGTCGAGAATGGAGACGCTCTATCTAGTCCCGCGCGGTCGGTGCCACAACATCTTGTGTCAGGACGTGGCGATCAGACGCCTGAGCTTGGCTATGGCCAGTCTTTCGACGGCCTTCGGCTCCATCGCCGGACCAACCGCCGAGGCCTCGATCCCCGTGGCCACATGGACGGCCGTGACCTTGAGATACGTCCCGTTCCGGGTCGCCTCGACGATGACCTCGCCGAGATCGTCGGGCATCAGGCCGCGACCGGCATCCGCGCCACGTTGCAGTGGGTCCACAGCTTGTCCATAGCCGTGACCAAGGCATCCATCATGCCGTCGTCATGATCTGGAGACGGCGTGAACCGCAGGCGCTCGGTCCCCTTGGGCACGGTCGGATAGTTGATCGGCTGGACATAGATGCCGTGGTCTTCCAGCAGCATGTCCGAGATCATCTTGGTGTGCACCGGGTCGCCGACGAACACCGGCACGATGTGGCTCTCGGACGGCATGACCGGGATACCCGCCTCGGCGAAGCGGCGCTTCAGCGTCTCGGCCCGCTCCTGGTGCGCGTCGCGAAGTTCCGGGTGGGTCTTCAGGTGCCGGACCGAGGCCAGGGCCCCCGCCGTCAGGGCCGGCGGCAGCGACGTCGTGAAAATGAAGCCCGAGGCCCAGCTGCGGACCGCGTCCACGATCACCGCGTCGGCGGCGATGTAGCCGCCCATGACGCCGATGGCTTTGCCGAGCGTGCATTCGACGATGTCGATGCCGTCCAGGACCCCGTCCCGCTCGGCCACGCCCGCGCCGGTCGCGCCGTAGAGACCCACGGCGTGAACCTCGTCGAGGTAGGTCATCGCCCCATACTTGCGGGCCAGAGCGATCGTGCCCTTCAGGTCGGCGATGTCGCCGTCCATCGAATAGACGCTCTCGAAGGCGATCAGCTTGGGCGCGTCGGCGGGGGCGGCAGCCAGCAGCGACTCGAGGTGCGCCAGGTCGTTGTGCAGGAAGACGTGCCGCTCGCAGCCGCCGTTGCGGATGCCCGCGATCATCGAGGCATGGTTCAGGCTGTCCGAGAAGATGATCAGCCCCGGCAGGATGCGCTGCAGCGTCGTCAGCGTCGCCTCATTGGCCACATAGCCCGAGGTGAAGAGCAGGCTGGCTTCCTTCTGGTGCCAGGAGGCGAGCTCGGCTTCCAGATCGACCGCCGACCGCGTCGTGCCGCTGATGTTGCGCGTGCCACCGGCGCCGGCGCCCACGGCGTCAAGTTCGGCCTGCATGGCCTCCAGCACGACCGGGTTCTGGCCCATGCCGAGATAGTCGTTGGAGCACCAGATCACGCAGTCCTGTTCGGAGCCGTCCGAGAGGCGACGCACCGCCCTGGGAAACCGGCCACGGACCCGTTTCAGGTCGGCGAAGACGCGATAGCGCCCCTCGCCCTTCACTTGGTCGACGGCGGACTGGAATGCGGCGGTGTAGTCGAACAAGGCTGCGGCTCTCTGGCGACCGGAAACGGCGCGGTGATGCCTCGATGACACCTCAAAGTCCACTCGCCGGGCAAGGTAAAAAGGTCGCAAGCCCTTAATCGATAACGGTTCTCATCTAGGTCTTGGGAAGATCATCCAGCCGACCTCGCAGCATCTGCAGGATGCCGGAGAAGTCGCGGCCGCCGTAGCCCAGACGATCGAACAACTGGAACAGCGCCTCTGATTGAGCGCCGAGCGGCGTGGCGGCGCCCGCCCTGGCGGCCGCGTCCTGCGCCAGCTTCAGGTCCTTCAGCATCATCGCCGTCGCGAACCCGCCGTCATAATTTCGGTTCGACGGCGCGGTCGGCACGGGGCCGGGCCACGGATAATAGGTCGTCACCGACCAACTCTGCCCCGACGACTTCGATGCGATATCGAAGAACTTCACCGGGTCCAGTCCCAGCTTCTCCGCCAGGGCGATGGCTTCACAAGTCCCCAGCATGGTGATGCCGAGGATCATGTTGTTGCAAATCTTGGCCGCCTGCCCCGCTCCGTGGTCGCCCGCGCGGAAGGTCGCCCGGCTCATCGGCTCCAGCGCGGTTTCGATGCGCGCGAAGTCCGCCTCGTCGCATCCGACCATGAAGGCCAGGGTTCCGGCGTCGGCCGCCATCGTTCCGCCCGACACCGGCGCGTCGGCGAAGGCATAGCCCGCGGCCTTGGCCAGACCCGCGACCTTTCTCGCGGTCTCCACATCGATGGTCGAGCAGTCGAGCAAGAGCGCGGACGACGGCGCGGCACCGATGATCTGCTCGGAATAGACCTGATGCACATGCGGCCCGGCGGGCAGCATGGTGATCACGACGTCGACGTCCTTCACGGCCTCGGCGACCGAGGCGACAGGGGAACATCCCGCAGCCCGCGCCCGATCCAGCGCGGCCTGCGACAGGTCGAAGGCCGACACGACGTGCCCCGCGCCGGCCTGATTGGCGGCCATACCCCCGCCCATGTTGCCCAGGCCGATGAAGGCGATCTTTCTGGCGGTCATCACGGCGTCTCCCGAGTGCGTTTCTGGTTGCGCTCCGGTTAGCCTTTGGCCTGCGCTGCCGCCAGACCCGTCAGGCGGGCTTCCTGAACTTAAGCACGAACTGGCTGGTGCGGCCACGGATGGCCGGGTCGAAGACGTTGGTCGTCAGCGGGTCCGCCGGGTCCAGCAGAATGCCGCTTTCCGCTTCCAGCACGAACCCGGCCGCCTCGACCTCGCGCCGCACATCGGCGATGTCGATCCGGTGCAGCGTGTCGGCCACGCCCAGCCCCGCGCCCGAGGTCGCCGCGTGATCGACGATGACATAAAGGCCGCCCGGCTTCAGCGCCGCGAACACGGCCGCGTTGACCTTTGCCGCCGTGTCGGCCGGGAACGGTGCCAGGTGCAGGTCGTGATAATTTTGGGCCGTGAACACCAGGTCCAGAGCTTGCGGAAACGCGGGCGCGCCGATGGGTGAGCGAATGGCGGAGACGTTCTCGTTTTCTTCGTCCACCGTCGTCAGGCTCTCGCCGTAGCTCGCCTGAAAGGCGATGAACTCGGCCGGCTGCCAGGCGATGACCTCGCCGTCCTCACCGACGGCGCTGGCGAAAACACGGGTGAAATACCCCCCGCCGATGATCATGTCGCCGACCGTCTGGCCCGGCGCGACTTCGGCGAAGGCCAGGATCTCGGCGGTCTTTCTTGACCCGTCCCGCGCCCGGTCCGCCTCGGGCCGGTCGGTGTCGGCCAGAACGGCGGCGTAGCTGCCCGTGTCCTGAACCGGAGGCGCGAAAGCCGCGGTCGAGAGCAGCATGGCCGCCGAAGCGGCGAGAATCAGGGACCGGTTGAACGCGACGCGCATCGAAACCTCCTCGAGCGCCCCAGCGGCGCGCTGACACTTTACGCCGCCTCACGCCCCCGGTCAGACTCGACCGCGACCCTGTCGCCGAATTCATGCTAGCGGTGACGCAACCCGGAGAAACGTCCATGGCCGCCCAGCTCGTCGTCACCTATCGCACGCCGTCCGACACCGCCGCCTTCGACCGGCACTACCACGACATCCACGCGCCCCTGGCGCGCAATATCCCCGGTCTGCGCCGCTTCGAGACGAGCGCGGGACCGGTCATGACGCCCGAGGGACCGTCCGACGTCCACCTGATCGCCATCCTGCATTTCGACAGCCTGGCCGACATCGGCGCCGCCTTCGCCAGCCCGGAGGGTCAGGCGGCCGCCGCAGACGTTGCCAACTTCGCGTCCGGCGGGGCGTCGATGCTGATGTACGAGACGACGGAAACCTAAAGCGGCTTTCTGAAGCGATAGACGAACTGATCCGTCCGCCCCCGGATGGCGGGGTCGAAGACATTGATGGTACGATCGTCGGCCGGGTTTCGGAGCGCATCGCTCTGGCCGTCGAAAACGAAGCCGGCGGCCTCGACCTCGGCCCTGAGGAAATCCCCGTCGATGCGGTGCAGGGTCTGGACCTCGTTCGCGTCGGTACCCGCCCGGCCAGCGTGATCGATCACGACATAGAGGCCACCCGGCTTGAGCGCCTCGAACACCGCCCGGTTCATCAGGTTCACGTCGGTGTCGAAGGCCGGGATGTGGAAGTCGTGGTACTCCTGGACCATGAAGACGGCGTCCAGGGGCTCAGGAAAACGCATTGAGTCCAGCGGCCCGGAAAGAGGCACGACATTCGGATAGGCGGCCGCCAGAGCCTCCGCGAACGGGGTCTCGCGCGGCGCGGTGCGGGTGGGAACGAAGGCATAGACCCGACCGGTCTCGCCCACCACCGGCGCGAACAGACGGGTGAAGTAACCCTCTTCCGGACGGATGTCGGCGACGCGCGCGCCGGGTCGGATACCGCCGAAAGCCAGCATCGCGACGGGCTTGCGCAGGTCGTCGCGGGCCACCTCGTCGGCGGGACGACGCGGGTCGGCCACCGCCGCCGCGATCAGGGTCTCGACCGAAACGACGGCCGGCGGAGCGTCGGCGTTCATCCGCGCGCAGGCCGACAGGGCGGTCAGAAGGGCGGCGGCGACGAACTGGTGCTTGAACATGGTCTCTCCTCGGCTGGCCGTCAGCTACGCTCGCGATCGGACCGGGACGCAAGCCTCAATCCAGCGGCGTCCACTCCTCGCCAACCGGCAACGGCGCGAACAGGGCGTCGAGATCGGCGTCGGACACGCCGTTCAGCGTCGCGGGCGACCACTGCGGCGCATTGTCCTTATCGACGATCACAGCCCGGACCCCCTCCTGGAAGTCGTGGGTCCGCACCACGCGGCCGCCCAGCCGATACTCCATGGCCATCACCTCGGCGAAATCGGACATCTTGCGCCCGGCCCGAAGCTGGCGCAGCGTGACCTTCAGTGACTGGGGCGACTTGGTCGTCAGGATCGCCCGTTGCGCCAGGGCCCACTCGGTTCCGTCCGCCTCCAAGGCTTCGAAGATCGCCTCCACAGTGTCGAAAGCGAACAGCCGGTCGATCGCCGGGCGATGAGGCGCGATGGGCGACGGCGCGGGCTCGACCGCTTCCTTTTGCGCCGCGACATCCGGTCGCTCCGGCGCGCGAATGACCGCGTCGATCACATCCGACAGCGTTTCGCTCGGGACGAAATGGCTGTGAATCCCCAGCGCCACCGTGTCTGCCGCCTTCAGCCGTGCCCCGGTCAGGGCCAGCCAGGTCCCCGTCTCGCCCGGCAGGCGCGGCAGGAACCATCCGCCGCCGACATCGGGGAACAGGCCGATGCCGGTCTCGGGCATGGCGTAGGTCGTGCGCTCGGTCGCGATGCGGACGGCGGCGGGCTCCGACATGCCGACGCCGCCTCCCATGACGACCCCGTCGACGATGGCCGTGATCGGCTTGGGGTAGGTGAACATCAAATGGTTGAGGCGGTATTCGGCGAGGAAGAAGGCCCTGGCTTCGACACCGTCGGTCGCGCCGCTCTCGGCGATCATCCGGATGTCGCCGCCCGCGCAAAAGCCCCGCTCACCTGCATGATCGATCAGGATCGAGACCACGGCCGGATCGTCGCGCCACGCCAGCAGGGCGTGGGTCGTGGCCTCGCACATCGCGAGGTTCAGCGCATGAAGTGCCCTGGGTCGGTTCAGGGTGATCCGACCGACCCGGCCGTCGATGCGTGTCAGAATTTCCGTCTCGCTCATCAGGGCGGCTTAGCCCGACGCGACTGGCAAAGAAAAGCCCGATGCGAGCATCGGGCGAAGGTGGATTGGTGGTGGGTGTCCTCAAAGAGAACGGCTTCGTGGGTGATCCGATTTGGTTAAGGAGAGGTTTCAGCCTGTCCCGCTGGAAACCACGTCGCCTGGCGCGCCCCACCGGGCGCTGTCCAGATCAGACGCCAGCCGCCCGGCGTGGCGCTCAGGCCGTCCTCGCCCTCCGCGCCGATGCTGGGAACGAAGGACTGGCCATCGACGACGACCACAGAGGGCAGTCCGGCTGGGGCCGCGCTCCAGCGACCGTCCGCTCCGACCTCGATGGGTCGCTGAACACCCGCCGTAACGGTCACGACCGCCGACGCACGTCCCCGGCCGCTCAGGAACGTTGCGCGTCCGTCACTGTCCACGGCGTCCAGCACCGGAGCCGGATCGAAGCGACGCGTCGGCGCGCCGGCGCTGACGAAGGCGATCGGACCTCCCGGCCCGGCGGACACCAGAAGCCGGCCGGGTGCTGGATATCGGGCCTGGCCGACCTGCACCTCGGCGGTGAACAAGGTATCGGCGGCGGGCTTCGGCGTCACCAGGCTGAAGCGCCCACGATTATCCGCCGCCGCTGCGAAGACCCGGCCACCCGGGGCGACCAGCACGATGCGCCCAGAGGGAGACGCCGCGCCGCCGATCACGAGAGACGATCCCTGAATTTCGGCCGTCTCGATAACCGGTGGGGTCACCCACGCCTTCTCGGCGTTCGACGCCGCCGGACCCGGCGCGTCATCGCCGCAGGCGGCGACGGAGAGGCCCGCCGTTATCAGGAGGACGATCGATCGTTTCATCGTGCTTGCCGTGTCTGTATGACCCCCGTCGGAGATAGCGCGGCCGTCGTCGGCTGTCCCCCTTTCTCGCAGAGGTTTCATGTCGCCAGCCAATCCCGCCATCGCGCCCTTCGACGGCCGCTCCGTCTGTCTGTTCTGCGGATCGTCCGACGCCGCCGATCCGGTGTATGTCCAGGCTGCGGCTGACTTCGGAGCGGCGGCGGCACGGGCGGGGTGGCGGCTGGTCTATGGTGGAGGCGGCGTCGGCCTCATGGGGGCCTCGGCGCGCGCGGCCCACGAGGCCGGAGGCCGGGTGCTGGGCGTCATGCCGGAGTTCCTGCGCAGCCGCGAGCGGCTTTTCGACGAGGTGGAGACCCTGGTCGTCACCTCCATGCACGAGCGCAAGCAGATCATGTATGACCAGTCCGACGCCTTCGTCGTCGCGCCGGGCGGGATCGGGACGCTTGAGGAAGTGGTTGAACTGCTGAGCTGGAAACGGCTGGACCTGCACGGCAAACCGGTGATCTTCCTCAACATCAACGGCTTCTGGGAGACCTTTTTCGGGTTGATGCGCCACAGCGTGGAGACCGGCTTCACGCCGCCGTCATTCCTCGACGCATGGTTGGTTTGCGACACCGTGGAGGCGGCGATGATGGCGATCGACGCGCCGGAGACACGACGGGCCTTGCAACATGATCGGCGATAAGTAATCGTCGGTCACTCGGCGGCTCGACTGCATCTCGTTTAAAAACTCGCCTTGACAGTTTTTAAACGATACGCACTATGGGGGCCGGGCTTTCGAAGGCCCTGAACCCGGAGCTACTGCCATGCGCTCGATCCTCGCCCTCACCGCGCTTTGTCTTGCCCTCGCCGCGCCTGCGGTCGCCCAGACTCCAAGCGGCACCCGCCTCGTCCTCGCGGACGCCGCCAGCGCGCCCGGCCGCCCCGTCATCGTCGATGGTGCCAGCTGGCGCTGTGAAGGCACCGCCTGCACGGCGACCGGTGGGGCGAACCAGCCCGCGACGCGCGCCTGTCGTCGCGTGGTCGCCCGCCTGGGTACTGTGACCGAATTCACCTGGCGCGGAACGGCCCTCAGCGCCGAACAGATCGCGGCCTGCAACGCCTGACCCCTCTGACGGGAGGCGGTGCGCCGCCCTCCTCAGGCCGTCTCGCCGCGCAGCCGCTGGACGATCCGGTCGCGGCCGATCAGGGGCACCAGCGACGCCATGTCCGGTCCGCGCTCCTGTCCCGTCAGGATGTGGCGCAACGGCATGAACAACGCCTTGCCCTTGGCCCCGGTCCTGGCCTTGACCGCCTCTGTCCAGATCGCCCAGACGCCGTCGTCGATCGTCTCCGGCAAGACCTCCAGCGCGGCGGCGGCGAAGGCCGGATCCTCGACGACAGGACTGACCGGACCCCGAACCAGCCGCGTCAGCGCCTGGATGTCGTCGAACCGGGCCAGGTTCGGCCGCAGGGTGTTCCACACGGTCTCGCCCAGATCGCAGTCCAGCGCCGCCAGCCGCGGCTGCGCCCGGTCATAGGGCATGGCGTGCAGGGCCTGGGCGTTCAGGCGATCCAGGTCCTCGGTGTCGTAGCGGGCGGGCGAGCGGCCCATCTTGTCGAAGCTGAAGCCCCGGCCCAGCGCCTCCAGGCTTTCGCCCACCTCCAGCGCGTCCGATGTGCCGATCCGCCCCAGATGGCTGGTGATGGCCAGAGGCTCATAGCCCTGCTCGCGCATCTCGGCGACCGACAGCGAGCCCAACCGCTTGGACAGGGCCGCGCCGTCCGCCCCGACCAGCAGCGGCATGTGGGCGAAGCGCGGGACCTCGCTCCCCATGCCCGCCGCGATCAGGGCCTCGAAGATCTCGATCTGGGCCCCGGTGTTGGTCGTGTGATCCTCGCCCCGGATGACGTGGGTGATCCCCATGTCCAGGTCGTCCACCACCGACGGCAGGGTGTAGAGGTAGAGCCCGTCCTCGCGTATCAGCACCGGATCGGACATGGAGGCCGTGTCGACCTCGGCGTGGCCCCGCGACAGGTCCTCCCAGGCGACCCGGCGCCCGTCCAGCTTGAAGCGCCAGTGCGGCTTGCGGCCCTCGGCTTCCAGCGCGGCCTTGTCGGCGGCGGTCAGATCCAGCGCCGCGCGGTCGTAGATGGGCGGCAGGCCGCGCGACAGCTGCACCTTGCGCCGACGGTCCAGCTCCTCGGCGGTCTCATAGGCGGGATACAGCCGCCCCGCCGCCTTCAGGCGGTCGGCGGCCTCGTGATAGCGGTCGAAACGCTTGGACTGGTTGTGCCGCTCGTCCCAGACCAGGCCCAGCCAGGTCAGGTCTTCCTCGATCCCGCGCTCATACTCCAGCGTCGACCGGGCGAGGTCGGTGTCGTCGATCCGCAGCACGAACTGACCGCCCTGCCCTTTCGCGAACAGCCAGTTCACCAGGGCGGTGCGCACATTGCCGACGTGCAGCTTGCCAGTGGGCGACGGAGCGAAACGGACCTTGACGGACATGAGTTGGCGGACCTTCGAGGAAGCGAGGCGCGTAGGTCGTCCGCCGCGCCGCCCAAGTCAAGGCGAGCCCGACCCGCGCGGGATCCAGATTTCGCCTGTTCCCGCAACGATCTTGCGGCATAAGGCGGCCATGACTGCCCCGGCCCTGTTGACCGTCGATCTGAACGCGCTTTCGCACAACTTCCATGCGCTGGAAGCCGTGACCGGCGTTCCTGTGCATCCGGTCGTCAAGGCCGACGGCTATGGGCTCGGCGCCGTTGCCGTCGCGACGCGGTTGTTGGCGGAAGGCGCGCGGGCCTTCTTCGTCGCTCGGCGGGCGGAGGGCGAAGCGTTGCGGGCGGCCCTGGGACCGGTGCCGACCATCTATGTGCTGGACGGCTGCGTCGGCGACGCGGCGGCGGCGCTACGCGAGGCGTCGTTGCGGCCGGTCCTGAACCATTACGACCAACTCCGCGCCTGGTTCGGGTCCGGGGGCGGAGCCTGCGGGCTGCAGATCGACACCGGTATGAACCGCCTCGGCTTCCGGCCCGAGGCCGCGCCCGAGGCCTTCGACGGCCTCGACCTGGTGATGAGCCACCTCGCCTGCGCCGATGCGCCCGTCGAGCCCATGAACCGCCGTCAACGCGATGCCTTCGCCGCCGTCGCAGCACGGTATCCCGCCGCGTTGAAGTCGTTCGCCAACTCGGGCGGATGTTTCCTGGGGGCCGATTTCGCCTTCGACGCGGTCCGACCGGGCATCTGTCTCTATGGCGGGGGGCCGGAAGGCCGTCCCGATCCGCGCCTGAAGCCCGTCGCGACCCTGACGGCCGAGGTGCTCCAGTTGCGCGACGTTCCAGCGGGCGAAAGCGTCGGATACTCCCGGGGCTTCGTCGCGGACAGGCCCCGCCGGATCGCCACCTGCGGCGCGGGCTATGCGGATGGCGTCCTGCGCAGCCAGAGCCAGGTTGGGCAAGTCTGGGCGGCCGGTGCCCCGCGCCCGATTCTGGGGCGGGTCTCCATGGACGTCATCGCCGTGGACGTCACTGGCGCGGACGTCGCCGTCGGGGACCGGATCGAGTTGTTCGGGGCCAACCGGCTGCTGGACGACGCGGCCACTGCGGCCGGCACCATCTCCTACGAACTTTTGACCTCGATCAGGCCGCGCGTGGATCGGCTCTACCTGTGACTCCGAGGCGGGGTTGAAGTCGGCGGGGCCCCGCTCCAAAGTCCCGGCCGCTTCGTCGGAGTCTCGCATGCGCCTCATCGCCCTCGCCGCCCTTCTCGCCGCCCTGCCGGCCTCCGCCCTGGCCCAGACCCCTGCGGCGGTCGAACAGCCGCTGCTGCATGAGGTGGTGGGCGAAGTGTCGCCGGATCGACTGCTGGCCGACGTTACGGCCCTGGTCGGCTTCGGCACGCGCCACACCATGTCCGAGACCCGGTCCGAGACGCGGGGCATCGGTGCCGCGCGGCGATGGACCGAGCGCGAGTTCCGGCGAATCTCCAGCGAGTGCGGCGACTGTCTCGAGATCGCCCTCCCTGCAGATATGGTGACGGGTCCGCGCATCCCGGAGCCTGTCGAGGTCGTCAACGTCGTGGCCATCCAGCGCGGCACCGGCGATCCTAACCGCGTCATCGTCATCTCCGGCCATATCGACAGCCGCGTTTCCGACGTCATGGATTTCACCTCCGACGCGCCGGGCGCCAACGACGACGCCTCGGGCGTCGCCGCCGTGCTGGAAGCGGCGCGGGTGCTTTCGAAGCACCGGTTCGACGCGACTCTCGTCTACGCCGTACTGTCGGGCGAGGAGCAGGGCCTGTTCGGCGGCCGCATCCTGGCCGACTACGCCAAGGCCCAGGGCTGGGTCGTCGAGGCCAATCTGAACAACGACATCGTCGGCAACTCCCAGGGTCAGTCCGGTGTTCGCGACACCACCCGCGTCCGCGTCTTCTCTGAAGGCACCAAGACGGTCGAAACGACCGCCCAAGCCGACCGGCGTCGCTACAACGGCGGCGAGGTCGACAGCTCCTCGCGCAATCTCGCGCGCTACGTCGACGGCATCGCCGATCGCTATCTGACCAACTTCGACGTGGACATGATCTATCGTACGGACCGTTTCGGCCGGGGCGGTGACCAGGTCGAGATGCTGCGCGCCGGCTTCCCGGCCGTTCGAATCTCGGAGGGAGCCGAGAACTACGATCACCAGCACCAGGATCTGCGGACCGAGAACGGCGTGGTCTATGGCGACACCATCGACGAGATGGACTTCGAATACCTCGGCCAGGTCGCCCGCCTGAACATCGCGACGATGGCGGCCCTGGCCAATGCGCCCATGGTGCCGTCGGGCGTGACGATCGCCGGGGCTGTGCGACCGGACACGACGCTCACCTGGACCGCCGCTCCGGGCGCAGCGGGCTACCGCGTCTGGTGGCGCTCCACCACGGCACCGCAATGGACCCACAGCCGGTGGGCCGGGAACGCCACCAGCCTGGTGCTCGCCGGCATCCCCATCGACGACTACTTCTTCGGCGTCTCGGCCGTGTCGGAAGCCGGCTACGAGAGCCCGGTCGTCTTCCCGGGCCCGGCGGGGGCCTTCGTCTCGGTCGGCGACCCGGCACCCGCCAACTGACGATGAACGACACGCGTGGCCGCGTTCGCGTGGCCGTCCTGATTTCCGGCGCCGGCTCCAACATGGCCGCCCTGATCGATGCCGGGCAGCGGCCGGACGCGCCGTATGAGGTGGTTCTGGTCGTCTCCAACGATCCCGACGCCGGCGGTCTCGCGATCGCGCGGGCGAAGGGGGTGGCGGCCGTAGCGATTGACCATCGACCCTTCGGCAAGGACCGGGCCGGCCATGAAGCCCTCGTCCAGGCCCAACTGGCGGCAGCGGAGACCCAGATCGTCGCCCTCGCCGGCTATATGCGGCTGCTGACGCCCTGGTTGGTCGGTCGCTGGGCGGATCGGTTGGTGAACATCCACCCCAGCCTGCTGCCGAGGTATCCTGGCCTCGACACCCACGCGCGCGCCCTGGCCGCCGGGGATTCCGTGGCGGGTTGCACCGTCCACCTTGTCACCGAGGGTGTGGACGAGGGTCCGATCCTGGCCCAGGCACAGGTGTCAGTGCTCAAGGATGACACGCCCACCAGCCTGTCTCAGCGCGTGCTCGCGGCCGAGCACGCGCTCTACCCTGAGGCTTTGGCGCGCTTCTGCATCGACCGGTTCAGGCCGTAAGGATAAGGGGCCCCGGATCGATCCGGGGCCCCTTGTCTTGGACGCTGGCGCTCGGCTCGCGGAGCCTCGCTGCTTGAGCGTGGGCTTAGCCTGTCCGCCTTAGCCGACGATCTGGTCGTCGGTGAAGAACTGGGCGATCTCGATCCGGGCGTTCTCCGGCGAGTCCGAACCGTGGACCGAGTTCTCGCCGATCGACAGGGCGAACGATTTGCGGATCGTGCCTTCGGCGGCCTGTTCCGGGTTCGTCGCGCCCATGACTTCGCGGTACTTGGCCACGGCGTTGTCGCCTTCCAGCACCTGGACCACGACAGGCTCGGCCGTCATCTGGCCGACCAGTTCGCCGTAGAACGGGCGCTCGGCGTGGACTTCGTAGAACTTCTTGGCCTGGGCCTCGCTCAGCTTGACCCGGCGCTGGGCGACGATGCGCAGACCCGCGCCCTCGATGACGGCGTTGATCGCGCCGGTCAGGTTGCGGCGCGTGGCGTCGGGCTTGAGGATCGAGAAGGTACGTTCGGCCATGATGTGACTTCTTGTTTGGGAGATTGAAGGTCGCGGGCTTATAGCGACGCCCCTCCCCCGCGCCAACCCGCAGTCTGACCCTTCTATGCTCCAGATCACCAACCTGACGTTCAACGCCTGGGGTCGCCAGTTTCTGGACGACGCCTCAGTCAGCCTGCCGCCCGGCGCCAAGGTCGGGCTTGTGGGCCGCAATGGCATCGGCAAGTCGACCCTGTTCAAGATCATCCTGGGCGAACTGGCCGGCAACGGCGATGAGGTCAGTCTGCCCAAGACCGCCCGCATCGGCTCGGTCGATCAGGAACACCCGGCCACGCCGGTCAGCGTGCTGGAAACCATCCTTGAGGCCGACACCGAGCGTCACGACCTGCTGGGCCGCCTCGAGACAGCGGAGCCCGAGGAGATGGGCGAGATCTGGGCCCGGCTGATCGAGATCGACGCCGACGGCGCCCCCAGCCGCGCGGCCGAGATCCTGGCGGGCCTGGGCTTCAACCACGAGGACCAGCAGCGGCCGATGTCGCACTATTCGGGAGGCTGGCGCATGCGCGTCGCCCTCGCCGCCGCCCTGTTCGCCCAGCCCGACATGCTGCTGCTGGACGAACCGACCAACTACCTCGACCTGGAAGGCGCTCTCTGGCTCGAGGCGCGGCTGAAGAAATACCCCGCGACCGCCCTGATCATCTCCCACGACCGCGAAATGCTGAACGAGGTCTGCACCCACATCCTGCATCTCGCGAACCGCAAGCTGGAGATCTACACCGGCAACTACGACCAGTTCGAACAGGCCCGCGCCGAGAAGGCCCGGCTGCAACTGTCGGCCAAGGCCAAGCAGGACGCCGAGCGCGCCCACCTCCAGGCCTTCGTCGACCGGTTCAAGGCCAAGGCCTCCAAGGCCGCCCAGGCGCAGAGCCGCATGAAGCGTCTGGCCAAGATGCAGCCGGTCTCGACCACGATCGAGGAACGCGTCGCGCCCTTCACCCTGCCCTCGCCGCCCCGCCCGCTGGCGCCGCCCCTGATCCGGCTGGAGCGGGCGAATGTCGGTTATGAGACCGGCAAGCCGATCCTGCGCAATCTGAACCTGCGCATGGATCTGGACGACCGCATCGGCCTTCTGGGCGTCAACGGCGCGGGCAAGTCGACCTTCGCCAAGATGATCGCCGGGGCCCTGAACGTGTCCGAGGGCGAGCTGCATCGCGACAAGAAGATGCGCGTCGGCTGGTTCCACCAGCATCAGATCGAGGCCATGGACCCGACCGACACGCCGCTGGAGATCATCCGCCGCGCCATGCCGGACGCGCCCGAGAGCGCCCGCCGCTCCAAGCTGGCCCAGTTCGGTCTCAGCTACGAAAAACAGGAGACCAAGGTCGAGGCCCTGTCCGGCGGCGAGCGCGCCCGCCTGCTGCTGAACATGGTGGCCATGGAGGCGCCCCACGTCCTGATCCTGGACGAACCGACCAACCACCTGGACATCGACAGCCGCCGGGCCCTGCTGGACGCGCTGAACGACTATTCCGGCGCGGTCATTCTCATCACCCACGACCGGTCGCTGATGGAACTGGTCGCCGACCGCCTGTGGCTGGCGGCAGACGGCACGGTGCGGCCCTATGACGGCGACATGGACGACTATGCACGCTTCGTTCTGGAGCGCGCCAAACAGGCCGCGGTCAAGCCCAGCCAGATCAAGGCCGAGGCCCCCCAGGCCGCCCCGACCCACACAGCCGCCAAGAACGAACGCAAGAAGGGCGGACCCTCGCCCTCGACCCTGCGCCATGCGGCCAGGAAAGCCGAGGAACGTGTCGCTGCCCTCACCGCCGAGATCGCCCGCATCGATGACGACCTGGCCAACGCCGCCGTGTCCAACCCCAAGGCGCTGGAGGGCCTGACCCGCGCCCGCGCGAAGTCGCAATCAGACCTCGACGCCGCTGAAGCCGCATGGATGCAGGCCGAGGAGGCCCTGGCCGAGGTGGCCTAGGGTCGCAGGCCGCGCAGGACGGCGGGGATCAGGTCGGGCAGGTCCTCGGCGATCAGCCCGGGGCCGAAGGCTTCGGCCGCCGCGCCGTGTATCCAGACGGCGACGCTGGCGGCCTCGAAGCTGGCCATGCCTTGGGCCACCAGGCCGCCGATCAGACCGGCCAGCACATCTCCGCTGCCGGCCGTGGCCAGCCACGGCGAACCGTTCCCGTTGACCCGCGACCGACCGTCCGGCGCAGCGATCACCGTCTCGGCGCCCTTCAACACGACATGACAGCCCGCCCGCGTCGCGGCTTCCCGCGCGGCCGCTTCTCGACCCTGGGCCAGCAGACCCGGAAACACCCGTTCGAACTCGCCTTCGTGCGGCGTCAGGACGTCGTCGCGGTCCAGGCTGGCGAACAGATCCACGCCCCGGCCCTTGAAGATCGTGAGGGCGTCGGCATCGACCACCAGGACCGCTCCGGTGCGGGCCAGGGCCGCCAGGTTCTGCACCGTCGCCTCGTTCAGTCCGGCGGCGGGACCGATGACGACGGCATCCATCGCCTCGGCCAGGGTTTCCAACCCGTCCGGCGAAGCGAACGCCTCGACCATCACGGCTTCCAGCGCGCTGGCAACAATGGGGGCCGCATCCGGCGGGCACAGCACCTTGACCAGCCCCGCACCGACCCGCAGCCCGGCCCGCGCGGCCAGACGCGCCGCCCCGGTGTTCAGGGGACCGCCCGACACCACGCCCAGTCGTCCCCGGTTATGCTTGTGCGTCTCCGCCCCCGGCCAAGGCAGGGCGTCTCGCCACAGGGCGGGGTCGTTCACTTCAGCCATTCGATCCTCCGTCGTCGGAACACCTGAAAATTCAGTCCGGCCCTTGCCTTATTGTGCGATGCGGTGTCCCTTTGGTTCCCGAGCGTCCGGCCCGAGAACGGCCGGGTTCGCGCCGCCTCGGGGTCGCCCATGAAGAAGATCGAAGCCGTCATCAAGCCGTTCAAGCTGGACGACGTGAAGGAAGCCCTCCAGGACATCGGCGTCCAGGGCATGACGGTGCTCGAGGCCAAGGGATACGGCCGCCAGAAGGGCCACTCCGAACTGTATCGCGGCGCCGAATACGTCATCGACTTCCTGCCCAAGATCAAGATCGAGGTCGTGGTCGCCGACGACCTGGCTCCGGCCGTTGTCGAGGCGATCCAGACCGCCGCCCGCACCGGCAAGATCGGTGACGGCAAGATCTTCGTCTCCGACATCGCCGACGTCATCCGCATCCGCACCGGCGAGACCGGTGCCCAGGCCGTCTAGGGCTGGCCCACTTCAGTAAAGCTTCCTCCCCAGAAGAAACGCGAAAAGGATCATCGAACTCATGAGCGCCAAGAAAATCCTGCAAGAGATCAAGGACAAGGACGTGAAATACGTCGATGTCCGGTTCACCGACACGCGCGGCAAGCTGCAGCACGTCACCTTCGACATCGACCTGATCGACGAGGAGTTCCTCGAAGAAGGCACGATGTTCGACGGCTCCTCGATCGCCGGCTGGAAGGCGATCAACGAGTCGGACATGCTGCTCAAGCCCGACCTGACCACGGCCTATATCGACCCCTTCTACCAGCAGACCACGATGTTCCTGTTCTGCGACGTCATGAACCCGGACACGGGCGAGCCCTACAACCGCGACAGCCGCTCGATGGCCAAGAAGGCCCTGGCCTATGTCCAGTCCTCGGGCGTGGGCGACGCGGTCTATTTCGGCCCGGAAGCCGAGTTCTTCATCTTCGACGACGTGCGCTGGTCGACCCAGCCGCACGACACCGGCTACGCCTATGACTCGACCGAACTGCCGGCCAACACGGGCGCGGAATACACCGAGGGCAACATGGGCCACCGCCCGGGGCCCAAGGGCGGCTATTTCCCCGTCAACCCGGTCGACAGCGGCCAGGACCTGCGCGGCGAAATGCTGGGCGTCATGCGCGACCTGGGCCTCCAGCCCGAGAAGCACCACCACGAGGTCGCCCCGGCCCAGCACGAGCTGGGTCTGAAGTTCTCCGACCTGCTGACCATGGCCGACCGGCTGCAGCTCTATAAGTACGTCATCCAC
Organism: Brevundimonas aurifodinae; assembly: GCF_040195595.1. Classification (NCBI taxonomy): domain Bacteria; kingdom Pseudomonadati; phylum Pseudomonadota; class Alphaproteobacteria; order Caulobacterales; family Caulobacteraceae; genus Brevundimonas; species Brevundimonas aurifodinae. The sequence goes on along the minus strand of NZ_JBEGDD010000006.1, from coordinate 215,461 downwards.
AACGTCGCGGCGGCCTACGGCAAGACGGCGACCTTCATGGCCAAGCCCATGTACGCCGACAACGGCTCGGGCATGCACGTCCACCAGTCGATCTGGCGCGACGGCAAGCCCCTGTTCGCGGGCGACAAGTATGCTGGCCTCTCAGACTATTGCCTCTGGTACATCGGCGGCATCATCAAGCACGCCAAGGCCATCAACGCCTTCGCCAACTCGACCACCAACTCCTACAAGCGTCTGGTCCCCGGCTACGAAGCCCCGGTCAAACTGGCCTATTCGTCGCGCAACCGCTCGGCCTCGATCCGGATTCCGTGGGTGTCCTCGCCCAAGGCCAAGCGTATCGAGGCGCGCTTCCCCGATCCGATGGGCAACCCCTATCTGACGTTCGTCGCCCTGCTGATGGCGGGCCTGGACGGCATTGAGAACCGCATCGATCCGGGCGCGCCGGCCGACAAGAACCTCTATGACCTGCCGCCAGAAGAACGCGGCTCGATCCCCGAGGTCTGCGGCAGCCTGAAAGAGGCGCTCGAGAGCCTCGACAAGGACCGCGCCTTCCTCAAGAAGGGCGGCGTCATGGATGACGACTTCATCGACAGCTACATCGAGCTGAAGATGGAAGAGGTGATGCGACTGCAGCTGCACCCCCACCCGGTCGAGTTCGACATGTACTATAGCTGCTGATCCGACGGCAGATGAGCTGGAAGGGCCGGGCGACGACGCCCGGCCCTTTCCTTTTGGGCGGCCGTCCGGCAGCTAGGACGGATGGACGCCGACCGTTTCCGATCCTTGGCCGAGACCGCGTCGCCGGACCTGCGGCAGAAGCTGCTGATCCTGCCCGCCATCATCGCCGACTGGGCCGAGCCGCACGGTGGCCTGGCCGGTCGCAGGATCATGGATTTCGGCTGCGGCCTCGGCGAGCTTGCGGCGGGTCTGGCCTATGCCGAGCCCACGGCGAGCGTCGTCGGTCTGGAGGTCACCGACCAGCCCGATGGCCTGCCGGCGGTGCTCAAGCCTCTCGGCCTCATCCCGCCCGCCAACCTGTCCTTCCGCACGGTGCCCCTTGGCGAGGTTGGAGATGAGGACGACTTCGATCTGATCGTCAGCTGGTCGGTGTTCGAACACGTCCAGCGCAACCAGTTCGACGCGGTCGTGGCAGGACTGAAGACCCGTCTGAAGCCTGGCGGGCTGCTGTTCATGCAGGTATCGCCCCTGTTCTTCAGCCCGGAAGGCTCGCACCTCTGGGCCCTTGGCTACACCGACTGGCAGCATCTGACCCGCGAGCTCAGCGAAGTCCGGGAGGACCTTGAGGCTTCGTCCCTGAACGAGCGGCAACGCGAGCTGCACTGGAAGCTGTTCCTGCGGCTGAACCGGTTCACCGCGCTGGATTTCGACGCCCGGCTGCATGCCCCGGGCTTCACCGCCCTCCGCCGCCAGGTTGATCGCGTCGACCGCGAGCCACCGGCGGAACTGCTGACCGCCTACACGCGCGAGGCCTTGACGACGGAACAAATCGTCCTGCTGCTCCGTCGGGACTGAACACCTAGGCGGCCACGCCGCCGGCCTCGTCCTCGCGCGTCCGGCGCAGCTCGATCACGCGGACGCACCAGATCGAGATCTCATAGAGAATGACCAGCGGGATCGCGAGCATCAGCTGGCTGATCGGATCGGGCGGCGTCACGATGGCGGCCAGCACCACGACAGCAACGATGGCATAGCGGCGACCCTCGCTCATCAGCTTGGACGAGATCAGCCCCGCCAGGCCCAGCAGCGTCATCACCACTGGCAGCTGGAAGCACAGGCCGAACGCCAGGATCAGTGCCGTGACCAGGTTCAGATACTCCGACACCTTGGGCAGCAGGGCGACCGCGACGGTCTCGGAGCTGATCTGCTGGCTCAGCGAGAACCACATCACGAACGGCAACATGATGAAGTAGACCAGGGCGGCGCCCAGGATGAACAGCATCGGCGAGGCGATCAGGAAGGGCAGGAAGGCACCCTTCTCGTTCCGGTAAAGGCCGGGGGCCACGAACCGCCAGAGCTGGAACGCCAGCACCGGAAACGCCAGGAAGACCGCGCCGAAGCCCGCGAGCTTCATCTTGGTGAACAGGATCTCGAGCGGCGCCGTATAGATCAGCTGGGCCGCCTCGGCCGTGGTGGGCGGCATCGGAGCGAGCCCCGCCGTCACCTGGATCAGCAGGATCGGCGACACATTGTGCCCATCGCTTCCGGCATAAAGCGCGCTGGCCGCCGCGAACGGCTTGACCAGGAAGACATAGATCGGGCCGGCAAAGAAAAAACACACGATGAAGGCGACAGCGAACGCGGCCACGCACCAGATCAGCCGGCCGCGCAGCTCGATCAGATGATCCATCAGCGGCGCCCGCGACGCCTCGATCTCGGCTTCGTCGTGGTCGGTCACGTTTCGGTCTTCGGCGTGCGCGGATTGCGCGGCTTCCGCGCGGGAGTGGCGGGCGACGTCTTGGCGGAAGCGGGCTTTCGGGCCTTGCCAGGCACGGGCGGTGACGCGGACGTCGCGATCTTGCCGGCGCGGGGCTTCGCGGCGCGCTTGGGCGGGCTGGCGTCAGCCACAGCGGCCGACGCCACCTCGGCCTCTGTCGATGGGAGTGGGGTCATGACCGGCTCGGGAAACTCGGGCTGGTTCAACGCGATCGGCGGCGGGGGCCCCGGGAGGGCCGGCTTGTCGAGTTCAGACTTGATGTCCTTGAAGGCGGCATCGGCCTCGGCCCCCAGCCGGACCATGCCTTGGCCGACGGCACCCTGTCCGGTCCTCAAAGCCTCTACCTCCTTCCTCAGCTCATCGAGTTCGGACTGGCGGGCCATTTCGTCGAAGCTGGCGCGGAACTCACTGGCCATGCCGCGCATCTTGGCGACCCACTTGCCGAGTTGGCGCAGCATGACGGGCAGCCGCTCGGGCCCGACGACGATCAGGGCGACGGCGGCGATCACGAGATATTCGAGGCCCCCGATCCCGGGGCCGAGGCCGCCCATGCGTCAGGCTCTTTCCGCCAGCGGGTTCAGCGCTTCAGCTCTTCCTTTTCCGCGTCGGTGCGCGGCAGGCTGGACACGCCCTCCGTGGGGCCCGACTTGTCGTCGTCCTTCAGGCCTTCGCGGAAGGCCTTGATGCCCTTGGCGGCGTCGCCCATCAGGCCAGACAGCTTGCCCCGCCCGCCGAACAGCAGCGCCACGACGACGATGACGATGGCCCAGTGCCAGATGCTCATAGCGCCCACGGCGTACTCTCCTCAGACGGACCAGTCTCGGCCCGGATCGAACATACGCTGCATATAGGCCACCGGATGGCGACGCGCCAAGGGAAGCTGTAAGGCCGCGTGAATGAGTCATGTCATCATCCACACCGACGGTGCCTGCAAGGGCAATCCCGGCCCCGGCGGCTGGGGCGCGATCCTGCAGTTCGGGGACCGGGCCAAGGAGATGTCGGGCGGCGAGCCCCTGACGACCAACAACCGGATGGAACTGACCGCCGCGATCATGGCGCTGGAGGCGCTGACACGGCCCTGCAAGGTCGATCTGCACACCGACAGCAAATATGTGATGGACGGCATCACCGGCTGGATCCACGGCTGGAAGGCGCGCGGCTGGAAGACTGCGGACAAGAAGCCGGTCAAGAATGACGACCTGTGGAAACGGCTCGACACCGCCCGCGCGCGTCACGAGGTCAAGTGGCACTGGGTCAAGGGCCACGCGGGCCACGAACTGAACGAACGCGCCGACCAACTCGCCAATCGCGGCATCGAGGAGATGCGGGCGGCGAAGACCAAGGCCTGATCGGCTGAGGAGGAATCGCTTCGCGATTCCGCCGATGCCGTGAAACAAGGTCCAGCAGCTTTCTGGGGTCTGATCCGACCGGAAAACCGCTCACACTTTTCCGGATCAGACCCTAGACCGCGCGCACCTTCAGGTCGCCGCCGCGACTGGCCTCGACGATCACGCTGTCGCCGACCGGCGGGCCCTGCCCGTCGATCTCGGCGGCCCATTCGGCGCCCGAGACGAAGACCCGCCCGCGCCCGTCGACGAAGGGCGAGACCACGCGCGCCCTCTGCCCGATCAGACGCGCGTCGCGGTCGTTGATGTCAGGCCGATCACCCGGGTTGACTCGCTGGATCAGCCGTCGCGAGAACAGGGTCGCCACGACCGTCAGAGCCGCGAACAGTCCGACCTCGCCGGCGAACCCGATCTGAAGCCCCAGGGCGGTCAGCACGGCGACCACACCGGCGGCGACCGCCGGCCAAAGCAGCCACTCGGTCGAGGCCGCCGCCTCGACGGCCAGCAGCAGCACGCCGATGGCCAGCCAGATCCAGAAGGGCTGGCTGTTGTAAACCTCGATCACCGCATCCATCGCCGTCGTCTCCGGTCAGGTCGTGGGGGGAACGCTGCCGCCGCGCGCGGCACGGGGCGGAGGCGGCGGTGCCGCTCGGGTGGGCCCCTGCTGCTCGCGGGCGAGGCCGACCAATTCGCCGATGCCGGCGATGGTGCCGACCAGGCCGCTCATCTCTGCGGGCACGATCACCGTCTTGGCCGTCGGGTTCCGGGCCAGCTCGGCGAAGGCGTCGACGTAGCGCTGGGCCACGAAGTAGTTGATGGCGTTGACGTCGCCCCGGGCGATCGCCTCGGACACCATGGCGGTGGCCTTGGCCTCGGCCTCGGCTTCCCGCTCGCGGGCCTCGGCGTCGCGGAAGGCGGCTTCCTTTCGGCCCTCGGCCTGGAGGATCGCGGCCTGCTTGGCCCCCTCGGCCCGCGCGATGGCGGCCTGTTTCTCGCCCTCGGCCTCGGTGATCACGGCGCGCCGTTCACGCTCGGCCTTCATCTGACGGGCCATGGCGTTGGTGATGTCGACCGGCGGCGTCAGGTCCTTGATCTCGATCCGGTTGACCTTGACGCCCCACGGCTCCGTCGCCGCGTCGATGACGGTCAAGAGGCGCGAGTTGATGTTGTCGCGCTGGAACAGGACCTCGTCCAGGTCCATCGAACCGACGACGGTCCGCAGGTTGGTCGAGCACAGCTGGGTGATCGCATAGGGCAGGTTCTCGACCCGATAGGCGGCGCTCGGCGCGTCCATCACCTGGATGAAGACGATGGCGTCGACCTTCACCATGGCGTTGTCCTTGGTGATGACCTCCTGCTGGGGAACGTCCAGCACCTGTTCCATCATGTTCATGCGTCGGCCGATGCGCTCGACGAAGGGCACCAGGATGCTGATCCCGGGCTTCAGGGTCTTGGTGTATTTGCCGAACCGCTCCACCGTCAGCTCGCGCCCCTGAGGCACGATCTTGACCAGGCTGAACAGGAACACGGCGGCGAAGACGACCAGCGCCAGCACGAAATAGGTCATGAAGTCCTCCTGAGCTCAGGCTAGCCGGACGCCCGGCGCCACGCCACCGAAACCGGACGACCGCGGCCATACGATTGCTGACAGGGCTCAGCCCGACGCAGACGCCGCGTCGCGCATCGTCAGGGCCGCCTGGATGATTCGCCGGGTCTCGCTCCACGCCACCCTCTGTCCGGCTTCGGCCCGAGGAAAGAAGCGGGCTTCCACAGCATCGTCACCGGCGACGGGCTCGCCGCCAGTCCACTCGGCCATGAAGTCGATCAGCAGATAGTGGCGACCGGCCTCGGGAAAGATTCCGTCCACCACATCGATCAACCCGATCAGCCGCGCCTCTATCCCGGTCTCCTCGCGCAGTTCCCGCAGGGCGGCGTCTCGCACCGTCTCGCCCGGCTCGATCCGCCCACCGGGCAGGCTCCACTCGCCGACCCGGGGCGGTGTGCCACGCCGGATCAGCAGGACCTCGTCGCCGCGCAGACAGACGACGCCGACGGCGGGGATCGGAGGGGGAAGCGACTCGGACATGTGGAACAGCCTAGACGGTTTGCACTGGCGCTGGCGGCGACGCTTTGAGACAACGAGGCATGGCCTCCCCTCCCCCCGCCGCCATCGCCGAACTCAAAGCCGCGCTCGGTCCCTCCGGCTGGACCGAGGACGCGCAGGAGATCGCGCCCTGGCTGACCGAATGGCGCAACAAGTGGCAGGGGCACACGCCGCTGATGCTCAAACCGGGATCGACCGAGGAAGTCGCGCGTGCGGTGGAAATCTGCGCGCGGCACGGCGTGGCCATCGTCCCTCAGGGCGGCGATACCGGGCTGGTGGGCGGGCAGATTCCCTATGGCGAGGTGCTGCTGTCGACGCGGCGGCTGCGCGCGGTTCGTGACGTGACCCCACTGGACGACGCCATGACGGTCGAGGCGGGCGTCACCCTGCTGGAGGCGCAGCAGGCGGCGACGGCGGCGGGTCGGTTCTTCCCGCTCAGCCTGGCGGCCGAGGGCACGGCCACGATCGGCGGGGTGATCTCGACCAACGCGGGCGGCACCGCGGTTCTGCGCTACGGCATGATGCGCGATCTCGTCCTCGGCATCGAGGCCGTCATGCCGGACGGGCAGATGTTCAACGGCCTGAAGCGGCTGAGGAAGGACAACACCGGCTATGACCTGAAGCAGTTGCTGATCGGGGCCGAAGGCACCCTGGGCGTCGTTACCGCCGCGACGCTGAAGCTGTTTCCGATCCTGCGTAGCCGGGCGACGGCGGTCGTCGGCCTGGAGACCGCCCACGCCGCAATCGAACTGCTGGCCACCGCCAAGGCCGAGACCGGCGGCGGGGTCGAGGCCTTCGAACTGATGAAGCGGATCGGCGTCGAGTTCGCGCTGCGCCACGTTCCCGGGGTGCGCGAGCCCCTGGATAGCGTCCAGCCCTGGTATGTCCTGATCGAACTGACGTCGGGAGAGCCCGGCGCGGCCGAGGCCGGGATGGAGCGCATCCTGGAGGCCGCGTTCGACCGGGGCCTGATCGTCGACGCCGCCATCGCCCAGAACGAGACCCAGGTCCGAGATTTCTGGAAGCTGCGCGAGGAACAGTCCGCCGCCCAGAAGCCCGAGGGCGGCGGCTGGAAGCACGACGTCTCCGTCCCCGTCAGCCAGATCGCCGACTTCCTGGAGGAAGCCACCGCCGCCGTCGAACGGTTCGAGCCCGGGGCGCGGGTCAGCGCCTTCGGCCACGTCGGCGACGGCAACATGCACTACGACATCCTGTGCCCCCCCGGCGGCGACCTGACGGCCTTCCTCGGCCGCTGGCAGGCGGGGTCCGAGGTCGTTCACGACATCGTCGCGAAATACGACGGCTCGATCTCCGCCGAGCACGGTCTGGGCCGGCTGAAGACCGCCGAGGCCCGCCGGTACAAGTCCGCGCTGGAAGTCTCGACCATGCAGGCCGTCCGGCTGGCGATCGACCCGAAGCGGATCATGAACCCGGCCGTCCTGTTCTAGATCGTCGCGCCCCGCTTCAAACCGTCGCCGAACGCGCCTAAACCGCCCGCCGAACGAACGGAGCCTCCCGCCTTGCTGATCGTCCTGTCCCCGGCCAAGCGGCTGGATTTCTCCGAAGCTCCGGTCGCTGTGGAGCCGACCCTGCCGCGCCTGGCCGAAGATACGGCCAGCCTGGCGAAAACGGCTCGGCGCCAGACCAAGGCGGACCTGCGTCGGCTGATGGGGATTTCGGACGATCTGGCCCGGCTGAATCGCGAGCGCTTCCAGGCCTTCGATCCCGAATCGCAGGACGGAACGCCCGCCGCCTTCGCCTTCGCCGGCGACGTCTATCAGGGACTGGACGCGCGGTCCCTCGACGCCGAGGCCCTGGCCTTCGCCCAGGACAGGATTCGGATCCTGTCGGGTCTGTATGGCCTGCTGCGGCCGCTGGACCGGATCCAGCCCTATCGGCTGGAAATGGGAACGCGGCTGAAGACGCGACGCGGGTCCAGCCTGTACGACTTCTGGGGCGATCGGCTGTCGAAGCAGCTGAACGCGGACGCCGAGGGTCACGCCGATCCGACCCTGGTGAACCTGGCCAGTCAGGAGTATTTCGGCGCGGTCGACGCCAAGGCGCTGAAGATTCCGGTCGTGACGTGCCACTTCCGTGAGGCCAAGGACGGCGAGAGCCGCATCGTCTCCTTCTTCGCCAAGAAGGCGCGGGGCACCATGGCGCGTTTCGCCGTCGAGGAGCGCGTCGAGCGCGTCGCCGACCTGAAGGCCTTCGACCGCGACGGCTATGCCTTCGACAAGGCCGCCTCGACGGAGCTGGACTGGGCCTTCATCCGGGCGTCCTGACCTGTCGCCTTCGCAGGCGCGAACGGTTAGTGTCCTCCGAACCCTGACCCCGACGTCCGCGGACGGCGGCAAGAAACGAGAACGGACGACAGCCTCATGTTCCAGTGGCCCGGAAAGAAGGACGGCGGCGAGACCGAACGCCCCGTCTATCGCAACCCCGAAGATCTGCGTGGCCAGGTCGCGGTCATCTCGGGCTCGACGTCTGGCATCGGCCTGGCGCTGGCCCGGGCGGTGGCGTCTCGCGGCGGCGATGTGGTGCTGAACGGGCTGGGCGATCCCTCCGAGATCGAGCGGACGCGGGCGGAGATGGAAGCCAGCTGCGGCGTGCGGGTCCGCTATCACGCCGCCAACATGCTGAAGGGCGACGAGGTGGCCGACATGGTCGCCTATGCCAAGCATCAGCTGGGTCGGCTGGACATCCTGGTGAACAACGCCGGCGTGCAGCACGTCGAGGCGGTGGAGAAGTTCCCTTCGGAGAAGTGGGAACAGATCATCGCGATCAACCTGTCCTCGACCTTCTATGCGACCCGGGCCGCCATCCCGATCATGAAGGCCCAGGGGCGCGGCCGGATCGTCAACATCGCCTCGGCGCATGGCCTGGTCGCCAGCCCGTTCAAGTCCGCCTATGTCGCCGCCAAACACGGGGTGATCGGCTTCACCAAGACCGTGGCCCTGGAGGTCGCGCGCGACGGCATCACCTGCAACGCGATCTGCCCCGGCTTCGTCGAGACGCCCCTGGTCGCCCAGCAGATCGCCGATCAGGCGCGGACGCGCGGCATTTCCAAGGAGAAGGTCGTGACGGACGTGATCCTGGAGGCGCAGCCGACCAAGCAGTTCGTCACGACCGATCAGCTGGCGGGCATCTTCCTGTATCTGATCTCGGACCTGGGTGCCTCGGCCAACGGGGCCAGCTTCTCGATCGACGGCGGCTGGACCGCGCAATAGGGCGAACGACGACGCCGGGGGGCGGGCATGGCGCTGTTCAAGCGAAAGACGCGAGCCGAAGCGGCCCAGCCGGTCGTGGCCGGGCCGGCGCGGCGACCGATCTGCCTGGCACTCCAGGGCGGCGGGGCGCACGGGGCCTTCCAGTGGGGCGTGCTGGATCGTCTGCTGGAGGCTGACGTGCTGGACATTCGGGCCGTCACGGCTTCGTCGGCCGGGGCGATGAACGGCGCGGCTCTGGTCTCGGGGCTGGCGACCGGCGGGACGGACGGTGCCCGGGCGGCGCTGGACAGGCTGTGGCGCGAGACCAACCAGTCCGGCGGCAAGAACGTGTTCGGCGACAGCTCCATCTGGTCGAACGCCCTGACGCCCGGCTGGCTGAAGGACTCGGCCTTCTGGCGGGCGGGCGAGACCCTCGCCCTGTCGATGTCGCCCTATGAATTCAATCCGTTCAACCTCAATCCTCTGAAGCGGGTGCTGGACGCCTCGATCGATTTCGAGGCGGTGCGGAACTCCGAGGTGAAGCTGTTCGTCGCCGCGACCGCCGTCAGACACGCCAGGTCGCGGGTGTTCCGCTCCGGCGAGATCACCGATCAGGTCCTGCTGGCCTCGGCCTGCCTGCCACACCTGTTCCAGGCGGTGGAGATCGAGGGCGAGCCCTATTGGGACGGCGGCTATCTGGCCAATCCGCCGCTGTGGCCGCTGTTCTACGAAGACACGCCGAACGACGTGCTTCTGGTCACGCTGAACGCCTTCGAGCGGGCCGACACGCCAAAGGCGGCGGGGGATATCGTCGACCGGCTGAACGAGGTGGTGTTCAACGCGCCTCTGGTGGCCGAGCTTCGGGCCGTGGCCTTCGTGCAGGAGCTGATCGAACAGGGCCGTCTGACGTCCTCGGCCCAGGACCGGTACCGCAACGTCCTGATGCACGCGATCGAGGCGGACAGCTGGCTGGGCGACCTGTCGCTGGGGTCCAAGTTCAACACCGAATGGTCCTTCCTCAACGACCTCAAGGCGCGCGGGCGGGCGGCGGCGGACGACTGGCTGTCCCATTGCCTCGCCGAGGTCGGGGTCCAGTCCAGCGTCGATCTTCAAGCCCGATTCGGCTGAGGCCCGACGACGGCCATGCGTCATCGCTCTTCCGCTGTGAACGGGTGGGAAGGGCGGGCGGAGCGGCGGGCGCGAGGCCCGGAGACCGTGTGGTGTTTAGTTTCGGCTTCGCGTCATCTGCTCCGCGCGGCTGGTCTGAACGGAAGCGGACGGCCTGCCATGCTCGAAGCAACGCACAGGACCAACGGCTCTGTTAGAGCCTTGCCGTTACCTCAGCCTCCGGCGGGAGGGTCGGCGTCCTTGCGAGAGCCGATCCCCTGAACGCGGCGAGTCTTCTGCTCGCCGCCTTTTCGCCGCGCGATCCGAAGATCGCGCGAACCACTCCTTCGGCCCGGGACGCCGGATGACCGCTCTTCACGGCCTCCGGTCGTTGGACTTCAAGAGCCCCCGCTCCAACCGCTTCCGCCGCGACAAGCTCGCAAGGCCTTGCGCCCTTCCCAGGCGACGGAACCGAGGGGGAGGGTAGCATGCACGTCAATGCGGGCGCGTTCGCGGGGCTTCGAACTCGGCGGGCGTTGGATTCGTTGGGGGAATCCGGGCGAGCGCGGATGATTGAACAATCTACCTCTCCCTCTGGGAGAGGGGCTCTTTAAGCCGCGCCGTCGGCCTTTTTCTTTTCGGCGTAGATCAGCAGGGGCTGGGCGCGGCCCTCGATGACCTCGGCGTTGACGACCACTTCCTCGACGCCGTCGAAGGTCGGGAGTTCGAACATGGTCTCGAGCAGGATGCCCTCCAGGATCGAGCGCAAGCCACGCGCGCCGGTCTTGCGCGTGATGGCCTTCTTGGCGACCGCGTTGAGCGCGTCGTCGGTGAAGGTCAGGCCGACGTTCTCCATCTCGAACAGGCGCTTGTACTGTTTGACCAGGGCGTTCTTGGGCTCGGTCAGGATGGTGACCAGAGCGGCCTCGTCCAGATCTTCCAGCGTCGCCAGAACGGGCAGGCGGCCGATGAACTCGGGGATCAGGCCGAAGCGCATCAGGTCGTCGGGCTCGACGCCCTTCAGGATGTCGCCGGTGCGGCGCTCGTCCACGTCCTTGACCTTGGCCCCGAAGCCGATCGAGGCCCCGGCACCGCGCGCGGAGATGACCTTTTCCAGGCCGGCGAAGGCGCCGCCGACGATGAACAGGATGTTGGCGGTGTCGACCTGCAGGAACTCCTGCTGGGGGTGCTTGCGTCCACCCTGAGGCGGCACGGAGGCGACGGTGCCCTCCATGATCTTCAGAAGGGCCTGCTGCACGCCCTCACCGCTGACGTCGCGGGTGATCGATGGGTTGTCGGACTTGCGCGAGATCTTGTCGATCTCGTCGATGTAGACGATGCCGCGCTGGGCCCGCTCGACGTTGTAGTCGGACGCCTGGAGCAGCTTGAGGATGATGTTCTCGACGTCCTCGCCCACATAACCGGCCTCGGTCAGGGTCGTGGCGTCGGCCATGGTGAAGGGCACGTCGATGATGCGCGCCAGGGTCTGGGCCAGCAGCGTCTTGCCCGAGCCCGTGGGCCCGATCAGCATGATGTTGGACTTGGCCAGCTCGACGTCGTTGTTCTTGGTCGCGTGATTCAGGCGCTTGTAGTGGTTGTGGACGGCGACGCTCAGCACCTTCTTGGCGTGGCTCTGACCGATCACATAGTCATCGAGGACTTCGCGGATTTCCTTGGGCGTCGGGACCCCGTCCTTGGATTTGACGAAGCCGATCTTGTGCTCTTCGCGGATGATGTCCATGCACAGCTCGACGCATTCATCGCAGATGAACACGGTCGGTCCGGCGATGAGCTTGCGCACCTCATGCTGGCTCTTGCCGCAGAAGCTGCAGTAGAGCGTCGACTTGGCGTCAGTGCCGGCGGCTTTGGTCATGGACCCTTCTCACTCTCGCATCCCGGGGAGGGAACGCGCTGGCCTCGCGTTGATTCCACCACTATGGACGCGAAGATATTCAAAAAATGACAATCACCCATCCCGAGGCCCGCCACAACCCCGCCAGAGGGGGGCATATCGGCTTAGACGGGGATGGTTCGCCGGGGATCGGTTCAGGCTGGGCGGGGATTGCGGCGAATGGGTGACATGGGGGCCACACCGGGCGTTCGCCAGCCCCCCGCCCCCGGACAGGCCATCGTCGCCTTCGATTTCGACGGGACACTGACGGTCCGGGACAGCTTCACGACCTTCCTGAGAAAACGCGCGGGGCGACGGGGCTGGGCCATGGGGCTGGTTCGGCTGGCCCCGGCGACGGCGGCCTATGCCCGCGACCGGGACCGGGGGGCGATCAAGGCGGCGGCGGTGAAGGAGTTCCTGAAGGGCGTCAGCCGCTCCGAACTGGAGGCCGACGCCGAGGCCTATGCGGCCCGGGCCTGGCGCAGGCTGATGCGGCCGGACGCCCTGGAGGTCTGGAACGACTGGGGTCAGAGGGGCGCGCATCGGGTGATCGTCACCGCATCCCCCGCCCTGACGGTCGCGCCGTTCGCGAAACGGCTGGGGGCCGACGGGCTCCTGGGGACCGACCTGACGTTCGACGCCGACGACCGGGTCACGGGCGCGTTCGAGAGCCCCAATTGTCGCGGCGAAGAGAAGGTGCGCCGGCTGAGGGCCGCCTATGGGCCGGACCTGCGGCTGGCGGCGGCCTACGGCGACACCTCGGGCGACACGGAGATGCTGGCCATCGCCGACGAGGTTGGGTTCAGGGTGTTTCGAGAAAGGCCCTGAGGCTCTCCCTCCCCGTTCGGGGAGGGGGGTCGAAGCACAGCGGAGACCGGGTGGGGGCGGCCCGAGCCATCGCGCCGTGGGATCTGCCCTGCTCTGCCTGACGTCGCCCGGCCGCCCCCACCCCCTCGCTGCGCGAGGACCCACCCCTGAGGGGGAGGGAGAGGGCCGTCAGCGACCCTGGGCGTCGACGTCGAAGACCATGGCCCGGCCACGCGAGGTCGGGTCCCAGCCCGCCTCGATGATCGAGGTGACCGAGGTGGTCACGGCATCCAGGTCGATGCGCTGCTTTTCCATCTCGGGTCGGCCGCTGGGATGCATGGGCATGGGGAACTGGACGATCGCCTCGCGCTGATAGCCCTGGAGCCTCAGCGAGATGGCGATGCCCTCCCACTTGCCGTCCGCCACCGGCCGGGGCTGGCGGCGGATTTCCCACTCGTAGGTCTCGCCGTCGACGACGACGGTGCCGGAATTGTCGCGCGTTCTCTGCACCTAGACCGTTTTCACGCCGTCGCCTTCGGCCTGCTCGCGCTTGTCGTAGACGTGGTCGACGATGCCCCAGGCCTTGGCCTCTTCCGCCGTCATGAAGTGGTCGCGGTCCAGGGTGCGCTCGACCTCTTCATAGGTGCGGCCGGTGTGCTGGACGTAGATCTCGTTCAGCCGACGCTTGGTGGCGATGATGTCCTCGGCGTGACGCTCGATATCCGAGGCCGTGCCGCGGAAGCCGCCGGAGGGCTGGTGGACCATGACGCGCGCGTTCGGCAGAGCGATGCGCTGGCCCGCCTCGCCGGCCGTCAGGATCAGGGAGCCGGCCGAGGCCGCCATGCCCATGACCACGGTCGAGACCGGCGACTTGATGTACTGCATGGTGTCGTAGATCGCGAGCGCCGAGGTCACCTGACCGCCGGGGCTGTTGATATACATGGAGATTTCCTTCTTCGGATTCTCCGATTCCAGGAACAGCAGCTGGGCGCAGATCAGGCTGGCCATGCCGTCCTCGAACGGACCAGTCAGGAAGATGATGCGCTCGCGCAGCAGGCGCGAGAAGATGTCGAAGGCCCGCTCGCCCCGGCTGGACTGCTCCACCACCATGGGGACGAGGTTGTTCGAGATATAGTCGATGGGATCGCGCATGAGGTCTCGCTGGATGCAGGGCGGGCGACTCGGCCGGTCGCCTTGTCCCCCTGATATCGCGATCGTGGGGAGCGAGTGCAAGGCATCTCTCCCTCCCCCTCGTGGGAGGGCAGGTCGCGAAGCGACCGGGTGGGGAGGTCGAGGCAAGACATCGGCGACCGGAGTTTGGCTCGCCATGCCGCCCCCACCCGGTCTCCGCTTCGCTCCGACCACCCTCCCCTGAGGGGGAGGGAAAAGCCGCGTGCGGACTACCCCTCGTCTTCGTCCTTGAGCAGGTCGTCCTTGGAGATCGGCGTGTCCTTGACCTTGGCCAGGTCGAAGATCAGGTCGCAGACCTTTTCCTCATAGATCGGGGCGCGCATCTGGGCGGCGGCGTTGGGGTTCTGGCGGTAGAAGTCCAGCACCTGGCGTTCCTGGCCCGGATAGTTGCGGGCCTCGGCCATGATGGCGTTGTTCAGCTCCTGATCTGTCACGCCGACGTTGTTGGCGCGGCCGATCTCGGCGAGCACCAGGCCCAGGCGCACGCGGCGCTCGGCGATCTTGCGGTATTCGTCCTTGAGCTTCTTCTCGGACTTCTTGGCGTCCTCGGGCGTCAGGTTGCCGGCTTCCTTGTCGGCCTGGACCTGCTGCCAGATGCCGTCGAACTCGGCGTCAACCATCTTGGGCGGCAGGTCGAAGCTGTGCTTCTTGTCGAGTTCGTCCAGCAGGGCGCGCTTGAGCTTGAAGCGGGCCGCGCCGGCGTATTGCTGGTTCAGGTTCTGGCGCAGAAGGTCCTTGAGCTTGTCGAGGCTCTCCAGACCGATGCGCTTGGCGAACTCGTCGTCGATCTTGGTCTCGGCCTCGGCCTTGATGGCCTTCACCTTGACGTCGAAGGTGGCCAGCTTCCCGGCCAGATTCCTGGCCTGATAGTCCTCGGGGAAGGTCACCTCGATGGTCTTCTCCTCGCCGACCTTGGCGCCTTTGAGCTGCTCCTCAAAGCCGGGGATGAAGCGGTTGGAGCCGATCACCAGATCGGCGTCCTCGGCGGCGCCGCCCTCGAAGGGCTCGCCGTCCAGCTTGCCCAGGAAGTCGATGGTCAGCTGGTCGCCGTCGGCGGCCTTGACGGTCTTGCCCTTCTTGTCCTCGTAGGACTTGGCCTGGCCGGCCAACTCCTTCAGCGCCTCGTCGAGGTCCTCGTCGGAGGCCTCGTAGACGGGGCGTTCCAGCTTCAGCGTCTTGGGATCGACCGGCTCGAAGTCGGGCATGACCTCCAGCGCCATCTCGTAGGCGAGGTCGTCGGAGCCGGCCAGGACCTTGTCCATGTCCGAGGTCAGCTTCATCTCGGCGGGGGCGGCCGGGCGGACCTTGACCTCGTCCAGCGCCTTGGCGCTCGACTCGTTGATGGCGTCGTTGACGATCTCGCCCATCATGTCGCGGCCGAAGGTCTTCTTGACGTGCGAGACCGGCACCTTGCCGGGGCGGAAGCCCTTGAGCTTCATCTTGGGAGCGAACTCAGCGGCCTTGGCGTCCAGCTTGGCGGTCAGCTCGGCGGCCGGGATGGTCACGGCGATGACGCGGCTGAGGCCTTCGGTGGATTTCTGGACGACTTGCATGGACGGATCTGACGCTCTGGGGCGGCACCACAGGGCGGGCGCACGCGGGGGATGTGAAAGCAGAAAGGCCGCCCCATCCGGAGCGGCACCTCGAAGCCCGCCCTTATGTCGAGAGGCGGGCGAAAGGTCAACGCGGGGGCGGCATCCCCCCCTCCCGGCTCTCGGGGCCGCACCCACCCGGTCGCTGCGCGACCACCCTCCCCCACCGGGGAGGGAGAGGCTATGGTCGTCGCATGACTCAGTCCCCCTCCCCGGTCGGCGTGTTCGTGACGCCGGTCACGCCTCTGCAGCAAAACTGCACGACCGTATGGTGCACCAAGACGATGAAGGCGGCGGTGATCGATCCGGGCGGGTCGGTCGACGCGGTCATGGGCGAGGTGGCGCGGCGAGGGCTCACGCTGGATCAGATCTGGATCACCCACGGGCATCTGGATCACGCGGGCGGCGCCGCCGAGATGGCCGAGAAGTCGGGCGCGCCGATCATCGGGCCACATCCGGACGACCAGTTCTGGATCGACGGGATCGCGGCGCAAGGCCAGATGTATGGCCTGCCGGAAGCCCGCGGATTCGACCCGACGCGCTGGCTGGACGAAGGCGACGAACTGACGCTGGGCGAGACACGCTGGGCGGTGCGGCATTGTCCAGGGCACACGCCGGGACATGTGATCTTCTTCAACGAGGCGGCTCGGTTCGCCCAGGTCGGTGATGTGCTGTTCAAAGGGTCGGTCGGGCGAACCGACTTCCCGAGGAGCGATCCTGAGGCGCTGATCCGATCGGTGATCGAAAAGCTGTGGCCGCTGGGAGGCGACGTGACCTTCGTGCCGGGGCACGGGCCGCATTCGACCTTCGGCGAAGAACGGCGGACCAATCCGTTCGTGTCGGATCGGGCGGTGGCCGGAACGCCGCCCGCGCGGGCGGCGTCCGGACCCGCCTGACCTCAGCGGCGCAGCAGAATGCCGATGAGGACGCCGGCACCGAGCGCGTAGAGGGTCGCCTTCATCGGCTCTTCCTCGATCCGGGCCCGGGCCAGGGTGGCGCGGTCGCGGGCCCAGCTGCGGCCGGTGTCGAGATCGCTGCGGAGCGCCTGGCGCAGGCCCTGCTCGCGGGCGAAGGCCCTGCGCTCGCCGTCCACCATCCAGCGGTCGCCCTCGGCGTCGAGGGTCTCGTCGCGGCCGGTGTCGATGTCGTCGACGATGTCTTCGGCGTTCAGGGTCGGATTGAGGTCGGTCATGGGGAGGTCTCCGGGACGCGTTGGTACTGCCGGAATGAACCCCGGGGCTTCAGGGCGGTTCCGGAAGGGCGACCCTGTTTCACCCGGAGAGCCGACATGACCGACCCGACCCCCCAACCCGAAATCCCGCCGATGAATCCCGTGCCGCCCCAGCCCGAGATCGACCCCGCCGGCACGCCCGACGAGGTCCCGCCCCAGCCGGGCGACAATGACGGTCAGGTCGAGTGGCCGGGGACGGAGTAAGCCGCCAGTTGATTCGCACGCGGTTGATATCGCGGACCTTTGGAACCTTGGCGGGACGGCGGGGTTTCAAATCCAACCGCCAGCACCAGGACAGTAAAGGGATCATCTGATGGCCGAAGGACAACCCACCCGTCCGTCTGGAGTCTCCAAGCGAGGCTTCGCGTCGATGGACCCCGCCCGCCAGCGCGAGATCGCCCGCAAGGGCGGCGCGAGCGTGCCCAGCGAGAAGCGGAGTTTCTCTCAGGATCGCAGCCTGGCCGCCCAGGCCGGCCGCAAGGGCGGCGAGGCCTCGCACGGGACGCGTCGTCCGAACGACGTCGAGGGCCAGGCCGAATAGGGTCCGAGACCTTCGCTGAATGAAGGGCGGCCGGTGGATCACCGGCCGCCCTTTCTTTTCTCCTCTCCCATAGGGAGAGGGTCACTCATGCCAGCACGGCGATCGCCACGGACGGTTCGGGGCTGATCTGGAAGTCGGCGACGCGCCAGCCCGCGGCCTGGGCCATGGCGGCGACGGAGCCTCGCGTGAACTTGCGCGAGCTCTCCGTGTGGATGGTCTCGCCGGGCGCGACGGACACGGTTTGATCGCCGATCCGGACGGTCATCGCGCGCGTCGCCTTCAGATGCATCTCCATGCGCGACCGGTCGGCGTTCCAGCGGGCCTCGTGGACGAAGCCGTCTAGGTCGAAGTCGGCGCCGAGTTCGCGATTGGCGCGGACCAGCAGGTTGCGGTTGAAGGCGGCCGTCACGCCCTTGGCGTCGTCATAGGCGGCGACCAGTATGGCCGGATCCTTGACCAGATCGACGCCGAGGATGAACAGGGCGGTCGGCCCCAGCCGCTCGCGGGCATTGGCCAGGAAGGCGACGGCCTGATCCGGCTCCAGATTGCCGATCGTCGATCCCGGGAAGAAGCCGATCCGGCGACCGCGACCCAGTTCGGGCAGGGGCGCGAGGTTGAGGAAGTCGCCGACCATCGGCGCGACCTCCAGATGGGGATAGGCCTCGGCGATCGAGGCGGCGGCGACGTTCAGAGCGTCGGGGCTGATGTCGATGGGGACATAGGCCGCGAGCGTCGAGGCGCTGTCGAGCAGGATGCGGGTCTTCTCACTGGCCCCCGAGCCAAACTCGACCAGGACCGCGTTCTCGCCGAACCGATCGGTCAGGGCGGGGGCCAGGCTGCGCAGAAGGGCCGCCTCCTGACGCGTCGGATAGTATTCCGGCAGACGGGTGATGTCCTCGAACAGGTCCGAGCCTGCGGCGTCGTAGAACCACTTGGGCGAGACGGCCTTCTGCGGGCGCGACAGCCCGGCGATCAGTTCGGCGCGGAAGCGGGCGGTCTCGACCGCCTCGATGCGTGGGCGGTCGGCGGGAGCGGCGTCGGACGCCAGTCTCAAGCCCATGAAGGCCCACCTCTGATGCGGATAAAAGAAGTTGCGATAGGTGCGCCGCGTGTGGCCCGGCGGGGTGGCGAAACAGCCGCCGCGCACGACGCGCTGATTGGCCATGAACTTGCCGTTGTACTCCGACGCCGTGCCCTGGGTCGGCCTGAACCCCGGATAGGGCGCGTAGGCGGATGAGGTGTGCTGCCACACCTCGTTGAACAGATTGGAGAAGACGTCCGGCGCGGTGGCGACGGCGCTCTCCCACTCGGCCTCGGTCGGGAGGCGACGGCCGGACCAGGCGGCGAAGGCCTCGGCCTCATAGGCGCTGATGTGACGGACGGGGGCGTCAGGGTCGACGGCGATGCGGCCCGTCAGGCTCAGGGTGGTCCAGGCCCCGTCGTCATTGCGCCAGTAGAGCGGCGCGTCCCAACCCTCGGCCTTGACCGTGGCCCAGCCGTCGGCGAGCCAGAGCTCGGGACGGCGATAGCCGCCGTCCTGGATGAAATCGATCCACTGACCATTGGTGACCAGGTCGTGGTCGAGGCTGAAGGGTTCGAGCCAGACCTTGTGACAGGGCCCCTCATTGTCGAAGGCGAAGCCGGGGCCGTGGTGGCCGATCTCCACCAGACCGCCCTCGAACCGCGTCGCGCCGCCGCGCGCGGGCTGCGGCGGACCGCCGGGCCGGGGCTCCGTCGCATAGGCCGCGGGGTCCAGGGGTGAGCGGGCCATCAGGGCCAGGATGTCCATCAGGAACAGCTCCTGATGCTGCTGGTCGTGATGCAGGCCCAGGATGAACAGATAGGCGTCGAGGTCGCCCTCGAAGCCCTCGGCGATGCGGCCCTCCATGCGGCGGTCGATCTCGGCGCGGTAGGCGAGAACGTCTTCTACCGAGGGGCGGGTCATCAGCCCGCGCTCGTGCCGCTCGACGCGGCGGCCGAGACTTTCGTAGTAGGAGTTGAACAGGGTCTGCAGGCGCGGGTCCACGGGATGATAGCCCGGCCGGGTCGCCAGGATCATGGCCTCGAAGAACCAGCTGGAATGGGCCAGATGCCATTTACCCGGGCTGGCGTCGGCCATGGCCTGAGCGGAGAGGTCTTCGGTCGACAGGCCCTGGGCCAGGGCCGGCATGGCCGCGCGCACGGCGCGGAAGCGGGCGAGGTCGTCGGCGTCGACCGCCAGGGGACGCGCTGGCGCTTGCATCAAGGTCGGCTCCGTGACGGCAGGGGGTCGGCCCGCTTGGTAGCGGACTACGCTAACACGCCCGTTCTGGTTTCGTTGCCGAAACCGGCGCCCCCTGCGACGTTGCTGACACCCGGTGTCACTTCACCGGGCGGCCTCCATGCCTGGCGTATTCCAGCCGGGCGATGGTGCGGTTGTGGACCTCGTCGGGGCCATCGGCGATGCGCAGGGTGCGGACCGTGGCATAGAGCTCGGCCAGGGGCGTGTCGCCGGAAACGCCCGCTCCGCCGAAGGCCTGGATGGCGTCGTCTATGACCTGGAGCGCCATGCGGGGCGCGGCGACCTTGATCTGGGCGATCTCGGACTTGGCGTTCTTGGCCCCGGCCTGATCGATCATCCAGGCGGCCTTCAGCACCATCAGGCGGCACATCTCGATGTTGGTGCGCGCTTCGGCCACCCGCTGTTCCCAGACGGAATGCTCGGCGATCTGCTTCTTGAAGGCCGTACGGTTGAGCAGCCGCTCGCACATCAGTTCCAGCGCGCGCTCGGCGCAACCGATGACGCGCATGCAGTGGTGGATGCGCCCGGGCCCGAGGCGGCCTTGCGCGATCTCGAACCCCCTGCCCTCGCCGGCGATCAGGTTCTCGGCAGGCACGCGGACGTTGTCGAGCACCACCTCGGCGTGGCCGATCGGTTTCTCATCATAGCCGAACACGGTCAGCATCCGCTCGACCCGGAAGCCGGGGGTGTCGGTGGGAACCAGGACCTGGGACTGCTGGGCGTGGGTGGCCGCGCCGGTGTCGGTCTTGCCCATCACGATGGCGATGGCGACGTTCGGATGCGCCATATTGGTCGACCACCATTTGCGGCCGTTGATGACATAGTGATCGCCGTCGCGGACGATCGAGGTCTGGATGTTGGTGGCGTCGGAGGACGCGACCTCGGGCTCGGTCATCAGGAAGGCCGAACGGATCTCGCCGGCCATCAGGGGCTTGAGCCAGCGGTCCTGCTGCCCGGCGTTCCCGTACATATGGAGGACCTCCATATTGCCGGTGTCGGGGGCATTGCAGTTGAACACCTCGGGCGTCCACAGCCCCGCCTTGCCCATGGCCTCGGCCAGCGGGGCATATTCCAGGTTCGTCAGGCCCGTGCCGTGATCGCCGGGCAGGAACATGTTCCACAGACCTGCCTCGCGCGCCTCGGCCTTCATCGCCTCCATGGTCGGCGGCTGGCGGGTCGGGTCGGTGTGGACCTCGGCGAAATAGTCCTTCGCGCGCGGCAGGACGCGGTCCTCGAGGAAGCGGGCGACGCGCTCCTGGTAGTGGAGACCGCGGTCGGAGTGCTGGAAATGCATGTCGTGCTCTCGGTTTCTCCCACCCCGTTCGGGGAGGGTGGTCGGAGCGAAGCGGAGACCGGGTGGGGACGGCCCGGTCAGGCAAACCGAATATCGGCTGTCTGTTGCCTTGCCGCCCCCGCCGGCGGCTTCGCCGCCTGCCCTCCCCTCGCGGGGGGAGGGAGAGGTTGCGTGCGCGTCTACCGCTTCAGCAGCGGGGCCAGCTTCTGGGCGATCATCATGTCGCCGGCGATCTTCAGCTTGCCCTGCATGAAGGCCATCATGGGATCGAGCTGGCCGTTCGACAGGGCCATGAAGTCGTCCCAGGCCATCGACACGGTGGCGTCGGCGGGCTTGTCCTCGTTGGTCACCGTGTTCGGCACCGAGGCCCCGTCGATGTAGATCTTGCCGTGGTCGCCCAGGTCCAGCTTCACGGTCTTGCCCAGACCGGAGTTGTCGCCGACGGCGCCGCGGATGTGTTCGGTGACCTGATTGAGATCGGCCATGTCGCTCTCCCTGGAAGCGGTTGAACCCCAGCCGTAGCCCTCCGCGTCCCCGGTCACAAGATCACGTCGGGGAAACATGCGGGCTCCAGCGGCTAGTCTGGCAAGGGCGTCGCGATCAACGCCTCGCCCAGGCTCCAGCCGATGATGGCGTGGGCCTCGAACGTGGGGTGGAAGGCACCGGACATGGCGGCCAGCACGGCCCCCTGGCGGGGCGTGAGCACCCCACCGAGGACCCAGCCACCTAAACCGAAGCGGTTGCGTGCCATGGGCTGTTGGGTCAGGGCCGCGTCGTTCGGCGTCCGGAACAGCCGCTGCCGGGAGGCATACGGGTCCCACTGCTGAGGCGCCCAGTCGTGCCATTCTCCACGGTCATCGCCGTCAACTCGACGCCAGTTCGGCAGGGCCAGTTCCTGAAGGTCTCCCGTCGGCGCGACCGCACACCAGCCACGCGTCCGGAACGCCGGCTCGAAAGCATCGACGATCTGCCACCTGCCTCTCCCGGCATCGACATGATTGCGAATGACGCCATTAAGAGGGGTCACGAGCTTGTTCTGAATCTCGGTGATCTCGCCCTTGGTGATGACAGATCTCCAGTCGGCGGTCCCCAGTATCTCGAGCTCCGGCCAGAAGGCGCCGACGCTGGTGAGCGCCTGGGCATGGACCCCGATATCGTCATTTCTCCGTCGGGTGTCCGGGCCACAGAACGCGCCCTTCTCGTCATTCAGCGGATTGGGATAGACCGTCTGCAGCACCGGGGCACCGGGAGGCAGAATCTCCTCCAGCCGGTCACGAATCGCAGCCAGATTCCGAGGCAGCGGCGCGGTGGTTTGACCCGGCTCGCCAATCTGGGCGAACGCTTCGTCGGGCGTGGAGGCTCGGCCCCGGAGAAAATTCAGGAGCCGACGCTCGGTGCGCGAACGCCCGGTCGGCTCGGGCAGGAGGGCCTCCTGAATGACAGGAGCGAAGCCGATGTCGTTGCCGCCGATCGAGACCAGAAGGGCGTCGATCGCGCGGGCCCGGCGGTAGTCTGTGCAGCGCCAGCGGGTCGCACTCTGACCGTTCCAGTAGCGTGGAGACCGCTCGACGTCCGTCGTGCTGTCGCGGCTGCGGCCATTCGGGGGCCGGGGACACATATTGGCCAGGAGAACCTCGACCTGAGGATAGTTCAGCCGGGCGTTGCCTCCGACGTCAGCGAAGCCTGGAGGTTCGGGCTGGGTCGCGAGGACCCCGGAGAAGGTCTGGGCGCCCGAGCAGGCGAAGGTGAGAAAGGTCGTCGCGACATGAGGGTTTTCGGCCGCGTAGCGAAGCGCCGCGACCATGTGCTGCGACAGGAAGGAGCGATGGCACCTCTGATCCCACCACTCCGGCTCGCTGCTGTCGGATATGACCGGATCACGACCGACCCAACGCCCGTCCCACGTCTGATCCCACGCATCGAACCGTCTCGGGATCGGACCCAGGTCTGTCGGGCGATCCGGGTTACCCTCGCCCGACGCATAGGAGTCGCCGATGGAGGCGATCAAGCGGTCGCGAACCTGGACCGTGGTCCGGATCGGCGTTCCGCCCTCGGGAGTCACGACCACCTCGACCGCAGGCGAGCCGAGACGCACCTGCTCGCCCTGTACCGTCTCGACCCTGGGCAGAGCCATTTCGAAGGGATTATCGCAGGGTCGCTCGACCGGAACGAACCCTTCGAGATCGGCGCTCCATCGGCAGGTCTCGCCTGCCTCGCCTCTGACCGACAGCACGACCCGGTAACCGAGCGGCCAGATGAAATCGCGATCATAGGTCTCTTCGCCCTCGCGCCAGTATGCGCGGCGATGCAGATTCGGTTGGGACCCGAGGAAGGCGAGCATCGCCTGCTCCACGCCGCTCGCGTTCTCCGCGTCTGCGACATTGTTCAGCAGATCCTCGAGACTCAGATTGCGCGGGCCGCTCCGAGCCTGATCCCAGAGCCGGAAGCGGTCCTTTACGCGCCACTCGATGACCGAAGGGCTATCGACGTCTTGAGCGTTCGCGCCGGCCCCCGTCACGGACACAACGGCCGCCAGCACCAGCCCTGCCCAACCGCGCTTCATGTCGATCTCCCAAGATGCGAGACTTGAGTAACATGGGTATGTCGGGGCGGCCAGCTCTACCTCAACGAGAAAGCGGGCCCATCAACAGGCGCTTCAGCCGGGCCATGATCTCCGGCGTCATCGGGGCCATCAGGCCGCGCGCCTCGACCGGAATATGGGCCAGGGGGTCGCCCTCCGTCTGGAACACATAGTGGTCGAAGAAGGCGCCCCAGGCCTGGCGCTCGTTCGGCGGCAGGTCGCGCAGGGTGAGCATGGCGTGCCACAGGGTGAACATCGGCGTCACCATCCACTCCGGCCCGTCGCGCCACCAGAAATTCACCAGTGCCCCGACGTCGTCGAGCGACCGGACGTGATGCCACCACAGGCTGGGGATGTAGATCCCGTCGCCGGGGTCGAGCTCCGCGACGCGGGCGTGGCGCATGGCTTCGGCGAACCGGGGATGGACGTCCAGGTCGGGAGAGTCGAAATCGACCAGACTGATCGGCTGGCCCGCCAGGGTGTTGTCCACAGGCCCGACGTAGAGATTGCCGATCTGGTCGGGCGGAAACAGGGTGAAGCGGCGGCGTCCGGCGACGACGCATGCCAGGTTCTGGGCCAGGTCCCAATGCGCGGCGGTGATCGTGCGGTTGCCGAGCCAGAGGGAGGTCAGGCGCTCGCGATCGGGGGCCAGCAGCGGCATGGGGTGGGCCTCGGCGAACCCCGGCAGATGCGACGGCGCGGGAATGGCCCCGGCGTACAGGTAGTCCGGCCCGCCCGCCGCCAGGCGGTCGAGCAGCTCGGACAACGGGAGCTGTATCCGTTGGAAATTGAGGCCGCGCAGATCATCAGCGTAGAAGAACCGCCCGCCCATGGCCGCGTCGCCGACGAAGACCCCGACCGGATGGGGGGCCGGCTGGTCGCGCAGGTGACCCAGGATGTTGTCGGCTCGCACGCTGGGCCAGTCCGCCACGAGCCCCCGGAGCACGACCGGCTGTCCGGCCGGCACGATCTCGGCCTCGAAGCGGGCGCGGTCGATACGGTCGAGGGACGTGAGGGGCGCGGGCGTGGCGAGCATCGGACGACGATAGCGGGGCGCGATGTCCAGGTCACCGCTTCGCGGATTGCGCCGCCGCGCCGGCTCGGCTATCGACCCGTCTGCTGGAGACGTGGCCGAGTGGCTGAAGGCAACGGTTTGCTAAATCGTCGTACCGGGTAACCGGTACCGAGGGTTCGAATCCCTCCGTCTCCGCCAGCTACCCTCAATGAAATCAAAGACTTAGTGAACCTTGGCGAGGGGTGCCAACTTGGCACACTCCCGCCATCGGATTTTGGGATGGCACCCGCTGCAAGGATGACCAGATGGCACTCGTCTGATGGTTACGCGGGGGGACGCGCGTCCAAGACCCTAAATAGGCATGAGGCCACCGAGAGGTGGTCCAAGCAGAGGTCGATCTGATCTGTGAGGACCTCGTGCGCACGCGGATTTCGAATGGCGGACATCGCTCCGGCAAATATGTGTTTCATTCCAAGCTGCTCATCTTGGTCGGACGCATTCTGCAACTTGTTGAGCTTTAAGAGCGGTTTGGCTTCATTGAAGGCCTGCATCATGAGCTTAAAGCCCGACTCTTGAACGCCGGAGAGTTTGCTCACCTCCCGATCAAGACGCTTCAGGGCTTCGAAAGTCGCCTGGGAGTAGTGACCGTCATCGAATAGCTTACGCGATACCGAGACGATTTGAGGATGGAAATTACGCTGCTCAAAAGGGTGAACTAGCGGTTCCTGAGTAGCCTCCTCCGAGGTGACAAACGCGCCGGTTCGCTCGGCCAGCGCCTGGAAGTGGGCTAGTGGATCAACCATTCAGCAGGTTTGCTCGAATGCTTTGAAAAATGTCATCGTAGTTTTCTCGGCTTGCACCGGCGGGTAGGTTGATTTCGATCCTCACGCCCAGGGAGATTTCCTTGCCTCCTTTTGAGGGGGCGGCGGCCTCAACGGATTGTTGCGAGGGGGACTTTGGCTCTCGCTTGCTCGCCACAACCTTGCGGGTGCTCGCCCGCTCGTTCGTAGGCTTCCTCGGGGCCACTTGTTCTACGACATCGCCGAAACCAGCTACAGCAGCCAGGACCTTGAAAACGCCCGCCTGCCGGGCACCGATGATCTCGCTAGTCTTATCAGCTGACCTGAAATAGCCGATCAGTTCGTTGCGGTTCAGCGACCACGCGTCCTCTCCACGAAGATCGAACAGGTCGTGATACGCGGCGCGAACAAGATCCGCGAAAGCAGGCTGGAATGCCTTCTCGTCGTGAAGGGTGAAAACGTGTTGGCCAGCTTCGGTGCGCTTTCCTTCGGCGTCGATCACACCAATAAACTGGAGCGCGTTGATAACGTAGCTTTCGTTGTTCGAAGCTAAGTTGAACCTCTTTATCGTCTCAGAGGTCACCGTAGCCGGAAAGTTACGTTTGAGGAGCGTGATGGCTTGGGCGATGTTGCCGGGGCCAGAGATGTAAGGGTGCGATGCCAAATCGGTATCTCAGGTTGGTTTGATTTACCGCACAGGTTGAGCCGTCACAGAACAGCGGTCAAGGTCGGCACTTAAGGGTGATTTCCGTCGAATGGCGGAAACCGTGATAACGCGATCTCCACCTAGCTGAATGCCAGTGGTGCCTCGCTTGGCACACCAAACCGGCCAGAACTCAATGGTGGCGGGGTGTATTGAGCACCGTCTCCGCCAGCACCTCAGGGATTGACCCGCTATGCCCCGCCGAGCGGGAAGTGATCACGGATTGTGCTCAGGCGGGGGGCGTGAGCCGCCGCCGGGCTTCGGTCAGGCGCGCACGCAGGCCCGGTGGGATCGCGTCGCCGTAACTCTCGGCGAAGCGACCCTCGGAGTGGTCCAGCGCCTTCAGCAGGTCCGCCGCCGCAGCCCGCGCGGCCACCGGCTCGGTGCTGCCGACGTGGTCGATCCACACCGGCTGGGTATGGGCGAAGTGGACATAGGACATGACCGGCCACCCCGTCTGGCCTCCGACGGCGCGGGCCGCGATCCATCCACCGGACGGCAGGTCGACCGTGCCGGAATAGCGCTTGCGACTGTCGCCGCCGAAGCCGTCCAGGGTCTGGACGACCTGGCCGTTGACGATGATCTCGACGCGTTCGACCGGTCGCACGCTGATCAGATCGATCGACCAGTCCTGGCGACCCTCGGCCACGGTCGCACCCGGCGCCCGGCCATCGACCTCGAACAGCAGCGCGGGTCCGGTGGTGACGAAGCCCTCGCCTGAGCGCACCTGGTCGATCGCGGCGGCATAGCTGTCCTCACCGTTCGCGACGGGGACATAGGCCCGCGCCGTTCCGACGGCCGGCACGCGATAGAAGTTGGCCATCATGTCGGTGCCGGAGGTGGCGGGCATGGCGCGGCCGATGTTCAGGAACCGGTACCAGGCCTGGGCCGTGCCGAACGGGCTGGTCCACTGGCAGACCAGTTCCAGACCCATGCCGTCGGACAGCACGCCATCGACCACCAGTTCCAGAGGCAGTCCGTTGGCCGCCAGGTCCAGGAAGGGGTCGCTGTCCCCGCCGACGGGGTGGACGTAGGTCGCCAGGGCACCCTGGGCCCTCGCGAACGGGTTCACCAGACCGTTGTGCAGGTCGCGATTGCCATAGACGGGGTTGGTCGGGCCGAAGAACCAGGGCTGGAAGGCCTCGGTCGCCCCGATCATTCCGACATGACCGTGATAGTCGGAGCGCACTTCCTGCGTCAGCCAGGCCGCCGTGCCGTCCGGGGCCGCCGCCTTCTGACCGATGCGGTCGGCGTCGATGAACCGGTTGTACTGGTTCCAGGCCATGGGCGCCGAGAAGTCCAGGTCCTCGCCCTGCATGGGCAGCAGCAGATCGTCCAGATCCAGCTCGTTGACCCCGCTGCCGTTCAGATGGACATGGTGATCCGCCGAGGCATAGCCGGCGGCCTCCGCGTCCCAGATCCGCGGAATATCCAGCGCGGCGGAGACAGCCCGGTCGGCATCGACGCGAACCTGGATCGTCTGCGGCAGGGAGAACGGCCCGTGGGTGGCGACGACGCGGTAATCGCCCTGGGGCAGCCGCAGGGTGGTCTGACCATCGGTGTAGAAGTAGGCCGGGCCGTTCTGGTTATCGACATAGGTCGGCCCGGCGGGGTTCGCGATCGGGTGCCCGTCCGCCCGCGTGATCGACAACCGCGCGGGCCCCGGCCGTGTCGCGCCGTCCTCGCCCGACAGGCGGGTGGCGATCGAAAGCTCGCCCGTTCCCACGCCATAGTCCCACCTCTCGATCGGAACCGTTCGCGGCGTCCCTCCGGCCGCCGGGATCATCATCAACTGGAACTGCTGGTCCCCGTCGGCCAAGGCGTAATAGATGCGGGCGCCGTCCCCGGACCAGGTCGGAAACAGGGCCTTCTCGCCCGCCGGGGTGAGCCATCGCGGAAAGGCAGGCCGGTCGACGTCCATCACGGCCAGCCGAACGGTATTGCCGTCGCCGACCCCATAGACGATGGCCCGCTCGGTCGGATGGGCGTCGGGGTTCAGATGCGCCATCCAGCCCTGCTCGAACAGAACCGGGCCCTGTGTCCCGTCGAGGTTGCGGAGCCTCAGGCCCACGGCGGGACCGATCGCTTCCTGATAGACGATCCGGCCGTCGCCCAGCGCCCTCGCGGCGCGCGCCGCCCGGGCCCCGGACGTCACGGCCTCGTCGGTCCCGGTCTCAAGGTTCCGACGCCAGAGATCCAGCCGGCCCCCGCGCGCGGAGGTATAGATCAGGGACCCGCCGTCCCGCGTGAACTCAGGGTCCAGGTCGATCGCCGGAGTGTCGATCTCGGACAGGATCGCGCCATCCAGCCCCACGATCACGATGGCGGTGTCGGTTCCACTGTCACGAACCAAGGCGATGCGCGTGCCGTCCGGCGACCAGCGCGGCCGCGCGTCGACCTCGCTCGCATCGGTGATACGCCGCGCGACGCCGCCGTCGAGATCGAGCAACCAGATCCAACCCTGATGCGCGAAGGCGAGCGTGGCCCCGTCAGGAGACGCGGCCGGATAGGTCGGCCCGGAGGACAGGATCGGGAGGTTCTCCTGCTCGAGATAGAGCTGGTGGCCGAAGCCCTCGACCTTGGGGTACTGGTGGGTCCACTGCGCCGTCGCCACGGCAGGCGACGCGAGCCAGAGCGCCGCCGCCAGCAACGCGAAAGGGCGCTTCTGGATCATGGTCATGGGGGGTCACCTTCACTCGCCTGGAAGAGGACTGTGTTCCAAGGTGCCCGACCTGGCAATGGCGGGGAGGCGGCGCTTGCCCGGCCGCGCGCCCGGCGGTGGAGACCGGGTGGCGTCGGACCGGCACCGAACATCGCCGCTGCCCCAGCCGGCTCGGCGGGGCCGTCCTGAAAGACCTCCTGGTTCAGATCAAGAATCTGGCGAAGGCGCGCGAGCGCCGGTTCTCCGAAAGGTTCGCCAGGGGCGAGCTCTCCACCCTGATCGAACTGCTGCGCCGGATTTACGGCTGATCGCGGCTCAAGATCGTCGGAGCGGTCTCAGTTCGTAGAGCGACCCGAACCGTCTGCCCCTCGACAAGCTCAGGGTCAGCACCGAAGCTCTTCATTTCGAGTCGGACGGAGCCGACCGACAGCAGGTAGCGGGTCACCGCCCCCGCGAAGGTGCGCGAGACGACCCGCGCCTCGACGCCGTCGCTGGATCGCATCAGGGTCTCGGGGCGAAAGGCCAAGTCCCCTATGCCTGTCGTCGACCCGTCGAGCGTCAGCCGCCCGAACGGCGTGACGACGCCTTCCTTCTCGGCCTCGACCGGAACGACATTCAGCGGCCCCAGCAGACGCCCGGCCTCGACCGAAACGGGTCGGTGGTAGCAGGCCTCCGGGGTACCTGTCTGAAGCATGCGGCCGTCGGCCATGAGCACCAGCCGATCGGCGCTGGACATCGCCTCCTCGGCGTCATGGGTCACGAGGACGACGCCGACGCCCGTATCACGCAGCACAGCGACGACGTCCTCGCGGATCTGCTGGCGCAGCGCCGAGTCCAGTCGCGAGAAGGGCTCATCCATCAGGACGAGGGCCGGCCGGGGGGCCAGGGCGCGGGCCACGGCCACGCGCTGCTGCTCGCCCCCGGAAAGGCGATGGGGCCAATCGTCGGCGCGGTCGGCCAGCCCCAGGCGATCCAGCGCGTCGAGCGCACGGGCGCGGCGCTCGGATCGCGGCAGGCCCTTCAGACCGAAGGCGACGTTGTCGAGGATCGTCAGGTGCGGGAACAGGGCGTCTTCCTGGAAGACCAGCCCCAGACCGCGACGTTCGGCCGGAAGGCTGGACCGGGCATCGGCCACGGTCGTCCCGCCGATCGCGATGCGGCCGCCGGCGGGGCGCTCCAGTCCCGCGATCAAGCGCAGCAGGGTGCTCTTGCCGCTGCCGGAAGGCCCCAGGATCGCGACCAGCTCGCCGGGGTCGACGGTCAGGTCGATGTCGGACAGGACGGTCCGGGCCCCATAGGCGAAGCCGAGGCCCTCTACGGACAAGACGGGATCAATCGTCACCTTGGGGGCTCCCTCCCGGCCGGGCGCGCGAGATGCGACGGGTCAACCACAGACAGGCGGGCATGGCCACCACGACGATCATCAAGGCGGGCCAGGCGGCCTGGCCGATGCGCTCGTCGCGGGCATAGGCGTCGGCGAGCACGGCCAGGGTGTCGAAGTTGAACGGACGCAGGATCAGGGTCGCCGGAAGTTCCTTGACCACGTCGATGAAGACGATGAGCGCGGCCGTCAGCAGGCCACCGCTGGCCAGCGGGACGTGAACCGACCAGGCGGTGCCCAGGGGCGTCCGCCCCAGGGCGCGGGCGGCATCGCTCATGGACGGGCGCGCGCGGGTCAGGGCCGAGGCGATCGGCTCCAAGGCGGCCGCCATCAGTCGGGAGGCATAGGCATAGATCAGCAAGACGAGGCCGATGCCGAACATCCAGCCGGGGCCCGGCATGGCGCGCCACAGAAGACCCGCGGGGACCAGGAGCCCGATCGCCATGACGGCACCCGGGGTCGCGTAGCCGAGACCGGCGAGACGGGTCAGCAAGGGCCGCCCCCGACCCGCCAACGCCAGGGCGAGAGCCAGTGCGGTCGCCACCAGCGCCCCTGCGACGCCCAGCGCCGCGACGCGTCCGGCCGCCGCCGCCAGACGCGGCCACTCGGGCGTCGACTGAAGCCCGTTCCAGCCCAGCCAGCCCAGCGGCAGGATGAAGGCCACGACCAGCAGCAGGCTGCACGCGGAGGTCGCCAGGACCGCGCGCCAGCCGGTCAGGGTTCGGCCGGGAACAGGCCGCCATCCGCCAGCGTGAACGCCATAGGCCCGGTGCGACCGGCTCCAGCGCTCCAGGATCAGCAGGGCCGCCGCGGTCCCGATCAGCGGCAGGCCCAACAGTGCCGCCGAGGCGGGCGAGCCGTTCACCGACCAGACGCGGACGACCCCGGTGGTCAGAGTCTGGACGCTGAGAAAACTCACAGCACCGTAGTCGGCCAGGGTCTCCATCAGGGTCAGGGCCAGCCCGGCCGCGAGCGCGGGTCGCGCCATGGGCAGGGTGACGCGCCAGAACACTCGCGCCGGAGACGCTCCGAGCGCCCGCGCCGCTTCGTGCGCCGAGCTGGACCGATTCAGCAGGGCGTCGCGAACCGCCAGATAGACGTAAGGGTAGAAGGCCAGCGACAGGACCATGACCGAGCCCGGCAGACTGCGCATCGTGCCCGGCACCTCGATGTCGAAGTCCTGACGCAACCAGGTCCGCAGCGGCCCGGCGACGTCCAGGAGATCGGCATAGCCATAGGCCAGGGCGAAGGTCGGCGCCGCCAGCGGCAAGACGAGGAGCCAGCTGAAGGCCCCTCGCCCCGGAAACCGGTACTGGGCCACCAACCAGGCCGAACCGACCCCAAGCAGCGAGGCCAGGACGCCGACACCGACCGCGAGGACGGCGGAAGTCGTCGCATAATCCGTCAGCGTTCCCACCGACAGGCCCGCCCAGGGCCCTCGCGCCGCGGCCAGGGCCACCCCCAGCAACGGCGCGAGAACCACAATAACGGCGACGCCGGCGATCCCGCTCAGCGTGGACGGGAGCCGCAGCCCCCGTCGGGCCGGAAGAACCGCCGTCTCGATCAACGCCAGCCGGCGGCGGTCATCAGCTCCAGCGCCTGGGCCGTGCGGGGACCAAATGCGGCCACCGACATCGGATGGGCGGTGAAGTCGGCGATGGCGTCGACCGGAGGCGGGGCCGGGACCGAGGGGCTGGCGGGGTACTCGCCGTTCGAGGCCGCGACCATGGTCTGGGCCTCGGCCGAGGCGAGGAATTCGACCAGACGGATCGCGTTGTCACGATTCGGCGCACCGGCGACGACGCCGCCGCCCGACACGTTCACATGGGTCCCCTGCCCGTCCAGCGACGGGAAGGCCAGCTGGATCCGCTCGACCAGAGCCCGGTCGGCGGCGTCGTCGCCATTGCCCAGCAGGACATAGTAGTAGGTGTTGGTCAGGGCGATCTCGCAGACGCCGGCGCCGACAGCGCGGATCTGGTCGCGATCGCCACCCTCGGGCGGACGGGCCAGGTTGGCGGCGATGCCACGGGTCCATTCCGCCGCCTTCTCCGGGCCCCAGGCCTCGATCAGGGCACCGACCAGCGACAGGTTGTAGGGGTTGTCCGCCGAGCGGACGCACAGCTTGCCTCGGAAGCGCGGCGAGGCGATTTCCTCGTAGGTATCGACCTCTTCAGGGCGGACCTTCGCAGGGTCATAGGCGACGACGCGGGCGCGGCGGGTGAAGCCGAACCAGCGCCCCTCCGGATCGCGCAGGTTGGCCGGAATGGCGGCGTTCAGGGTCTCGCTGGCGACCGGCTGGAACAGGCCCGCGGTCTGGACGCGCCACAGGGCCCCGGCGTCGGAAACCACGAAGACGTCGGCGGGGCTGGCCTCGCCCTCGGCCTGCATGCGCGCGATCAGCTGGTCGGCGTTGCCCTCGATGCGGTTGACGCGGATGCCGGTCAGCTCGGTGAAGCGCTCGTACAGCCTGAGATCGGAATCGTAGTGGCGCGCGGTGTAGAGGTTCACCACTCCGGCATCGGCCCCGTCGGTCTGGGTCTCGGACGGCTGACCGCAGCCGGCGAGGACAAGCGCGCCGGCGACGGCCAGCATCAGGGTACGACGAAGGGACATGGTGACGTTTCCGGACTGAGGCCGCTGACCCGCGGCGATGTTGCGGCTCCGCTATAGTGAACTTGCGAAGCAGTCGCAACACATGAAGGTGACGAGGCCCGCGACGTTTCCGCCGCAGGCCCCCAATCAGCGTCAACCGATGCGTTCGGCGATGCCGTTCAGCGTCTCGGTCAGACCGCGCAGACGGCGCGCCGTCTGGTCATTCCCGGACACCGAGATATCGCCGGCAGCGGCCCGCAGCGCGCTGGCCGCCGAGGCGTCACGGCCCCCGGCCTCGACCAGAGGCGCGGCCGCGTCGACGGCGGTGGTGATCCGGGCCATGACGTCGGCCGCCAGGCCTCCGTCCCGCGCCAACTGGTCCAGATAGGCGCGGGCGACCACCGGATGGTGGGGCCAGCGGACCGGAAACTGCTGCTGCGGGTTCACCGTGCCGCCTTCGTCCGCCATGGCGGCGGCGGCGATCTCGTTGGCGGTCAGGTCGGCGCTGGGCTGCAGTTCCAGCACGTCCAGGCCGCGCGCGATCTCGGTGCCGTAGATGCGGCCATTGTACCAGTAGACCGACCAGTAGCCGCCCAGGATGTCATGCTCGTCGCTGAGCGGACCCCGGTCGAAATAGGCGATCTCGCGCGGGTTGGACGAGTCGGTGAAGTCGCTGATCGACAGACCGCCCTGATACCAGGCCTGGACGAACAGGTCTCGCCCGGGGACAGGGATCAGCGAGCCGTTGTGGGCCACGCAGTTCTCGCGCGCGGTCTGGGGCGCCGGCATCTTGTAGTAGCTGCGGAACACCATCTGGCCATCGACGATATCGTAGATGGCGTTGGCACCCCAATCGGTCGGGTCCTGCACGCGGCAGCGCGGACGCGCGCCGCCGCCCCATTCGTCGGTGAAGATCACCTTGGTGCCGTCGTTGTTGAAGGTAGCCGAGTGCCAGTAGGCGAACCGGGGATCGTTCACCGCCGAGATCCGGCGCGGCTGCATCGGGTTGGAAATGTCCATCAGGATGCCGTTGCCCGAACAGGCGCCGCCGGCCAGATTCCTGGCCGGGAACAGGGTGATGTCGTGGCACTGGTCGGTGCGGTTGGTCGTCTGGGTGCCCGCGCCGTGGTCCCCGCCGCGCCACAAGCCCGCCACCGCGCCGGTCGCGTCGTCGGCGAAGACGCGCGGGCTGTCGATGATGCGGGCCTGGGACGGATCGGCCAGCGGGATCTCGATCACGTCGATCGAGAACAGCGCCGTGTTTTCATCTCCCGGGAATCCGACGACGCAGCCGGCCAGTTCGTCCTCGTCGCGCACGCCGGCGGTGCCGGAGTTGTAGACGATCAGGCGACGCTCGTCGGCGGAGACGACAGAATGGGTGTGCGACCCCCGGCAGGTCTGGACCTGGCCGACCTGGACGGGGTTGGCGCGGTCTGAAATGTCGAAGATGCGCACGCCGCGGAAGCGATCGGGCTGCGCGCCCTCGCCCACGCCCTGACGGCCGCAATCGACGCGTCCGTTGTTGGACTCCACCGACATAAGCAGCAGGTCGCCGACGATCGAGACGTCGCCCTGGCCCCCAGGACAGACCACGGAGGTGATGAGCTCCGGCTCGGGCGAGGCCTCGCTGATCCGGTACAGGTTGAAGCCGTGATAGTTGCCGACCGCCAGCAGGTCGTTCTGGAAGGCCATGTCGGTGTTGGCGAAGCTGAGGAAGGGCGCGCGACGGCCGAACTGGGCGGCGGTGCCTTCGCGGGCGTCGCCATCTTCAGTCTCGGACGGGATCGGCGGCGGCAGGCCCTCGGGATTGGCGGGGTCGAAGAAGCCGGTGGGCTTGGGCAGGCTGGCGACCAGGTTCAGGTTGGCGGCGGCCTGTCCGGCGTCGCGAAAGCCGGCGGCCAGGGTGCTGCGGGGGTCGCCGACCCGCTCGCGCAGCAGCAGCGACATGCGGTTGATCTCGGCCTGCTGCTCGTTGGTGATGTCGTTCGCGAAACGGAACAGCACAGGGTCATAGGCCGAGCCCGGGCGTCCGAACAGGTCGGCGACCATCTGCACGGCCCCCTCATGGTGAGCGATCATCCGCTCCAGGAACAGCTGATCGAACGCGGGGCCCTCGGCGGCAGCGAGTGCGGCCATCTGCTCGGGCGTCGACATTCCCGGC
Source organism: Brevundimonas aurifodinae (assembly GCF_040195595.1). Classification (NCBI taxonomy): domain Bacteria; kingdom Pseudomonadati; phylum Pseudomonadota; class Alphaproteobacteria; order Caulobacterales; family Caulobacteraceae; genus Brevundimonas; species Brevundimonas aurifodinae. The sequence goes on along the minus strand of NZ_JBEGDD010000006.1, from coordinate 180,517 downwards.
ATGCCGGCGTGTCCACCGCCGTGCTGGGAGTGATCCATCGCGCCGTGATCCATGCCTGCCATTGAATCGCCGCCGGCCGGGTCGGGCGCGGTCTCGCCGCGCTCGGTCAGCCAGCCGCGCATGAACTCGATCTCGTCGGCCTGGGAGGCCGTGATCCGACCCGCGATGTCGCGCACGGCCTCGGTGTTCGTGCGCTCGTTCACCAGCGCAGCCATCTGCACGGCCTGGGCGTGATGCAGGATCATGTCCTGCATGAACTTGACGTCATCGGCGGAGAAACGGTTATCGGCGATGCGAGAGGCCTCGTCGCCGCTCAGCGCTCGAGTCGCCTGACCGGGCGCGCCGGGCTGGACGATGGGCGCGGTCTGGGCCGCGGCCCCCACGGCGAACAGCAGGACAGCGGCGGCGGCCGAGGCCCCCAACGCTTGACGGACGGACGGCGCGAACTTCTGCAACAACAACTCTCCCGATCTTCGGACCCTTGGTCCCTGGGACATCTGACCACGGCCAGCGACGCGGGCCAAGCCGCCATTGTTCGGCCACGGGGTCGCAACGCCAGACGCGCCCGTTAACGTGACATCCACGGCCCCTGTGCAGGATGACGGCCATGAGCACGGCCCTCGACCTGACGCGCGATCCGGACGCCCGGCTGGACGCCCCCGCGCTTCAGGCGCTGGCGGCCCGCACCGTGGCCGACGCTGAAATCGACGCCGGAGCCGAAGGCGCGGCGCGGCGCGGCCCCTTCCGTCCCGAGGTCTGGCTGAATGCGAGGCAGCGCGACGCCTCGCGCCTGGCGGTCCATTGGTTTCGCAGCGTCGACGTGGCTGTGGTCGTCGGCCTGTCCTTGATCCTTCTCTGGGTGATGACGCCCGGTGGCCTGCTCGAGGCCCCGCTTTGGCGCGTCCTGCCCCTGGCGCTGGGAGCAGCGACAGTGCTGGGGCTGATGCGGTCGCTCGGCCTCTACCGGTTCGCGAAGGGCCAGAGCGTATCGACCCATCTGGCGGCGGTGTCCGGCGTGGCGTTGGTCGGCGGGGGCCTCGCCATCGGGCTGGAAGCCGCGCTGTCGGCCCGGCAACCGGACTTGACGGCCCATCTCCTGTGGACCGCATTCGTGATCGTTGCCCTGTACGGCCTTCACCTGGGCTGGAGCCTGAAGGTCGCCGACTGGCGCAAGAAGGGGGCCCTGACGCCCAATGTCGTGCTGGTCGGGGCGACGCGCCACGCCGAACGTCTGATCCGCGAGGCGCTGCAACGCCGCGACATCAATGTGCTGGGCATCTTCGACGATCGGCTGGCGCGGTCGCCCGACAGCGTGGCCGGTGTGCCGGTGCTGGGCGACGCCCAGGCCCTGATGACCCACCGGATGACGCCCTATGTCGACAAGATCGTCGTGGCCATCGACCCGAAGGCGGAGGCCAGGGTGCGAGAGCTGACGGCGCGGCTGTCGACCCTGCCCAACGAGGTGACCCTGCTGGTCGATCCGGTCGATGCCAGCGAACGCGGCGCGGCCCTGGACCGCCTGGCGCGAGCCCCCCTCGCCTCGCTGGACGGCACCATCGACGACGATCGCCGGGCCTTCAACAAGCGGATTCAGGACATGGTGGTCGGGACGGCGGCTCTGGTCCTGCTGTCGCCTGTCATCGCCCTGACGGCCCTGGCGATCCGGCTGGACAGCCCTGGGCCGATCTTTTTCCGGCAACGTCGCCACGGGTTCAATCACGAGGAGATCGTGGTCTGGAAGTTCCGCTCCATGCGCCATGAGGCCGCCGACGCTACCGCCAGCCGTCAGGTGACCGCAGACGACGATCGCGTCACGCGGTTGGGGCGCTTCATCCGCTCGACCAGTCTCGACGAGCTGCCCCAGCTGTTCAATGTGTTGAAGGGCGAGATGTCGCTCGTCGGGCCCCGTCCCCACGCCATCGGCATGAAGACGGGCCAGATCGATTCCGCGCGCCTGGTCGCCGAATACGCCCACCGTCACCGGATGAAGCCCGGCATGACGGGCTGGGCCGCCATCAAGGGCTCGCGAGGCCCGCTGCACACCGCCGCCGAGGTGCGCACGCGCGTGCGGCTGGACGTCGAATACATCGAGCGTCAGTCGCTGTGGCTCGACCTTTGGATCATGCTCGTCACCGTGCCCGTGCTGCTGGGCGACCGGGCGGCCCAACGGTGACGGGACCGGTCTGATGTTCTGGCGCGGTGTGTGGGGCTATCTGCCCGCCAACATCATCCAGGGACTGGTGGGGTTCGGCTCCATCGTCGTGTTCACGCGCCTGCTGACGCCCGAGGATTTCGGGCGCTACGCCATCGCCTTCTCGGTCATGACCCTGTTCCACGTCGCGACCTTCAGCTGGCTGGAAGCCTCGATGGCGCGGTTCTGGGCGGCCGAGAAGGGCCGCAGCCTGGCCGACCATTTCCTGACGCTTTATCGCACCGCTGCGGTTATGACGGCCGCCGTCCTGCCGGTGTTCGCCCTGATCCTTTGGGTCCTGCCCATCGGGCTCGGCCTGAAGCTGGCCATCGCGGCGGGGGTGGCGGGCATTCCGATCCGCTGCCTGTCGAAGCTGGCGCAGGAGCGGTTCCGCGCTTCTGGCGCGGTGCGCAAGTCGGCGACCCTGGACATCTTCGTCAGCCTGGGCGGCTTCGGCTTCGGCGTCGTGGCGGCGCTGCTGGGCGCGGGAGCCGCCTCCCCCCTGATCGGTCTCGGCCTGGCGCCGCTGCTGACCCTGCCTTTCATCCTGCCCGGAGAGCTGAGGCTGGCGCGCGGCGGGACCCTGTATCGGGAGCGACTATGGTCCTATGCCCGCTACGGCTATCCGATCGCGGCGGGGCTGGGGTTGTCGCTGGTCATGGCGTCCACGGACCGGTTCCTGCTGGATGCGTTTCTGGGCCCGGCGGCGGTCGGGGCCTATCATGCGGGCTACAGCCTCGCGAGCCGGACGCTGGACGTGCTGTTCATCTGGCTCGGCGCGGCGGGCACGCCGGCCCTCATCATGGCCTGGGAGCGGGGCACCCGTGAGGGCTTCCTCGCGGCGGCGCGCGAGCAAGCCTCGACCTTCATCCTGATCGGCCTTCCGGCGGCGGTCGGCGTCGCCCTTGTCGCCCGGCCGATGGCGGAGTTCATGATCGGCGAGGACCTGAGAACGGCCGCCGCCTCGGTCACCCCGGTGATCGCCCTGTCGGCCCTGCTGTCGGGGATCACCGCCTATTATCTGAGCCAGAGCTTCGTGCTGGGACGGCGCACCGACCGGCTGCTGGTGACCCTGTGCATTCCGGCCGCCGCCAATGTGTTGCTGAACCTCGCCCTCGTGCCGCCGATGGGCGTCATGGGCGCGGCGATCGCCACGACCCTCAGTTTCGCCGTCGGCGCCCTGGCGTCCATCGTCATGGGACGGCGCATCGGCGTGGCCATGCCGATCCCCTGGACCACCCTGGGCCGCTGCGGTCTGGCCAGCGGACTGATGGCGGCCGTGGTGCTGGTCCTTCCGGCCTGGGGCGGGCTGGGGGAGCTGATCCTGAAGGCCGGCGTCGGGGCCGTGGTCTACGGCATGGCCGTGCTGGTGCTGAACGCAGCGGGCATGCGCGACGTGGCCGGCCGGCTGGTTCAGGCCCGAACGAGAAGGGCCACGGCATGAGTCGTCCCATCCTGACCGACAACGCGCGCCGCCGCGCTGCCAAACCGGCGGTCTCGGTGCTGATCCCCTTTCTGCGCGACGATCCGGGCGAACTGCTGGGCCTGCTGGACGAGGAAGCCGCGGCCCTGGGGGGCGCGGTCGAGGTCGTGCTGCTGGACGACGGCACCAGCGACGCGACCCTGACGGAAAGGCTTCAGGCGCAGGTTCGGCGCATGGCCCTGCCGACCCGGCTGATCTCTCTTTCCCGGAACGAGGGACGCTCGAAGGGGCGCAACCGGCTGGCGGCGGCGGCGCGAGGCGGCTCGCTGCTGTTCCTCGACAGCGACATGCGGCCGGACCATCGGCGGTTCCTCCAGACCTGGGCCGACCTGGTGGCGCGCGAGGATCCGGCAGTCGCGTTCGGCGGGTTCTCCCTGCTGCAGGCCTCGACCGAGGCGCGCTTTTCCGTCCACCGGGCCATGGCGACGCACGGCGAGTGCGTCGCCTATGGCGAGCGGGCCCGCACGCCGGAGAAATACGTCTACACCTCCAACCTGCTGGTCCGGCGCGACGTGTTCGAGGCCGAAGCCTTCGACGCCACCTTCACCGGCTGGGGCTGGGAGGACGTGGAGTGGGCCATGCGCGTCTCGCGTCGCTTTCGCGTCATCCATGTCGACAACCCGGCCACCCATATGGGCCTGGACACGGTCGAACAGCTGGCCGGCAAATACGAACAGTCCGCGGGGAATTTCGCCCGCGTGGTGGCCCGGCATCCCGACATCGTCGGAACCTATCCCAGCTACAAGGTCGCGCGGATGCTGAAGCGCGTGCCGGCCCTGGACCGTGTGCGGCCGTGGATGAAGCGGTTCGCGCTCGCAGGGTGGGCGCCGACGGGCGCGCGAGCCTTCTCGCTGAGACTCTACCGCGCCGCCCTCTATGCCGAGACCGTGTGATGCAGCCGGTCTGCGTCATCATCCCGACGATGCGGCGGACCGAGGGCGTGACGCGCGCGTTGCGGTCCGTGTTCGCCCAGACCGACCTCTCGACGCGGCCGGTGTCGATCGTGGTCGTCGATAACGACCCGGCTGAAACGGCGCGACAGGCCGTCGAAAGCCTTCGTTCCGGGAGCCCTTTTCCCCTCGCCTATCGACACGAACCCCGTCCGGGTGTGGCGACGGCGCGCAACAGCGCGCTCGCCGAGACGCCTGCGCCGCTGATCGCGTTCCTGGACGATGACGAGGCGGCGTCGCCGGGCTGGCTGGCGGCCCTGTTGCAGGCCCAGGAGCAAACGGGCGCGGACGCGGTCTTCGGGCCGATCACGGGGCGCGTGCCCGAGGGCACCGGATGGGCCAGCGCCTATCTCGAACGCTTCTTCGGGCGCGAAGGACCGGCGTCCACAGGTTTGATCAACCATGGTTATGGCTGTGGGAATTCGCTGATGGTGCGGTCGACCGCCCTACCCGGCCCCGCTCCGTTCGACACCGGGGCAGATCAAACAGGCGGAGAGGACGACGCACTGTTCGCGGCGCTTCAGACCCGGGGCGGTCGCTTCGGCTGGGCCGCCGACGCCTGGGTCGAGGAGTTCGCGCCGCCCCACCGCGCGACGATGCGATACGCCCTGGCCCGTGCCTTCGCCTATGGGCAGGGGCCCAGCCAGACGGCGGCCAAAGCGCGCGACTGGGCGGGCGTCGCCCGCTGGATGGTGATCGGCACGGCCCAGGCGGCGGTGTGGGGCCTCGCCGCCATCGGCCTGACCGCCGTCGCCCATCCCCGTCGCGCGGAGATGATGGACCGCGCCGCGCGCGGCCTGGGCAAGCTGTTCTGGATGAAGGGGTTCGAACCGCGCTTCTATGGCGCGCGCGAACTGCGGCGGCTGGAGACGATCAGCCCGTCAGCCGCCTGAGGAACGGCGGCGGCGCATAGGTCGAGCGGTTGACGACCACGCCGGCGATGCGTCCGCCCACGGCCTCGATCTCGTCCCTCAGGATCACGGGCTCGGCCGCCGAGGTGGCCTCGGCCGCCACCACCAGAACGGTTGCGTCCACGAAGGGCGCCAGGGTGATGGCCAGGTCCGAGCGGTCGGCGGCAGGCGCGTCGATCACCACCGTATCGGCGAACCGGCGCATCGCGTCCCAGTAGCGCGGATCGGCGAGAGGCTCTGCCCGCTGTCCCGACCGCAGGACCTCGGCCCGAAAACGCGTGATCCACAGCCGCCCGCCGAGGCAGGGACGCGCCGTCATCAGGCGGGCGGGCGCCACGGACTTGCGGTCGCGGCCGATCACGGGCGGGGTGACGGCGAAGAAGGTCGCTCCGTTGGGCGACGAGGCTGCGGGCGCCCCCAGCCGGCCATAGCGTTCGGGGTCGGCCCCGACGGCCTCCTGCTGGCCGGGCTGGTCCAGGTCGGCATCGATCAGCCAGACGGGCTTTCGCGCGCGGACGGCGGCGAGCCGCGCGAACTCCCGCGCCACGGTCGAGGCTCCCTCTCCGGTCGTGGCGCAGGCGATCTGCACGACCCGTCCGCGATGCGCGGGGGCCGGTCCCAGCGCGGCCCAGAGGCCCGCCATTTCGCTTGTGAGATCGACCATCGAATCGATTACGCGGTGACTGACGCGGGCAAGGCTAACACGCGGACATCAGGCCGCCTTCACGGGCGCGACGGCGAGCACCGGCATGTCCAGCGTGCGGCCGACCATGCCGGGCGTCGACAGGCCACGTCGGGTGAAGACCCGCAGAAGGCCGACGCACAGGGCGGTGAAGCCGGCGAACAGGATGACCAGCGCCATCAGGGGCATCTTCAGACTGGTGCCCCGTGTCGGCGCCACGGCGCGCTCGATCACCCGGACGTTGTCGGCCCCGGCGCGGACCAGGCCGTTGTCGGCGCGGCTCTGGGTCTCGCGCTGCTGGAACTCGCGGATCGAGGCGGTCAGGACGTCGCGGTTCGAGGCCAGGGTGGCGTTCTCGGATTCCTGACGGGTCATCCGGGCCTGACGGTCCAGGATCTCGGCCAGCTGTCGGTTCACCGAGGCCAGGCGCGCCGACAGTGAATCGCGTTCGGCCTGGGTGGTGATGCGGGTGGTCTCCAGCTCGGTCCAGATCGGATTGGGCCCCAGGCGCACCTCCTTGGCCCCCACGGTCGTGCCGGTGGCGACATAGGCCTGCAAGCCCGCGATCCGCGCCTCGATATCCCGGACCGGCTGGCTGTCGGGCTGATAGCGGGCCAGCAACTGCTCTCGCTCGGTCCGAAGCGTCAGGATCTGGTCCTGGGCCGAAACGTTCAGGTCCTGCTGCAAGGCGATCTCGGCGGGCACCCGGTCCAGCTGGGCCTCTATCGTGACGAGGCGTCGCGCGGCCTGGTTCAGCTGGTTCTCGACCGAGAATTTTTCGGTCAGGGTAGTCTGATAGACGGCCGCCAGCGCCGTCTTGGTCGCGGCGAAGTCACCGATGTCGTTGGACGTCAGAAACGCCTCATAGGTCCGGTCGACCTCGCTCAACTCGTCCTCGAACGCCCGGCGCTGGCTGGCGATGGCGGAGGTGGAGCGATCCTGGAACACCTCGCGCCGATAGATCAGATACTGGTCGATGATGGCGTTCAAGACGCGAGCCGACTGTTCGGCGCTGTCGCTCTCGAAGCCGAGCCCGATGGTCGATCCTTGTGGCGTCGTGGAAATGGACAGGTTGTCGTTGATGAACTTGATCGCGTCGCCTTCCTGCTTCTCGACGGGATCGGTCGAGACCTTGCCGGGCTTCTGGAAGAACGGCAGGCCCAGAGCCCGCACGGCGCGCAGCTTCACCTCGCGGCTGCCGATGATGTTGGCCTCTGTCTGGGCCACTTCGCCCGGCGCCGGCGGCTGGGACTGGCGGTCGGTCAGACCACCGACGCGCGGCTGATAGACATATTCCTGGCCCGCCCCGACGAACAGGCTGGCCCCGGCGGTATAGGTCTTCTTCAGCGTCAGGACGGCCGCCGCCCCGATGGCCAGGACCACCAGAAAAACCAGCACCATCACCCACAGCTCGCGAAACAGCAGGCCGACGACGTCCCCGAACCCGTAGCGCGGGCGGGCCGAGACGTAGGCTGTGGCCGTCGAACGCATGAACAGGGCGAATCCGTGGGAAGGTGAACCTTTCCGATCCTTCGCCGGTCGGCGTTAACCACTGATTACCCATGATCGGCGAGCTTCGCTCCATGATCGATCGGCGAGGGATTCTTTGGGGCGTTCTGGGCGCGGCAATCGCGGCCTCGACGGCCGGTTGCGCCTCGGGCCAGGGCCGCACGCCCAACCGGGTGCAGCGGGGCGGCTTCTCCGACATCGCCTTCGCCGACTGGACCGACGCCGAGCCGGAATATCTGCTTTATCCCGGCGACGAGATCGAGATCGCCTTGCCGACCGCCACCGAACTGACGCGGACGCTGAGGGTGGGGCCCGACGGCCGGGTCGCCCTGCCGCTGATCGGTCAGGCCATGGCGGCGGACCGGACGCTGTCGGAGCTGGAATACACCCTGTCGGAGGCCTATGCGGCCGAACTTGTGCGGCCGGTGGTCGAGGTAACGCTGAAGCAGGCGGGGCCGATCCGGGTCTGGGTGGCGGGAGAGGTCCGCACGCCCGGCGTCTATGACATGAACGGAGACATCGACGCCTATCAGGCGGTGGTCCAGGCGGGCGACTTCCTGGCGACCGCCAGGCCGCAGGAGGTGGCGCTGATCCGGCGCGGGCCCGGCGGTGTCCGAATGATGCGGGTGGTGGACTTGAGGCCCCGTCGCGGCGAGGTCGTGGCGCTGAGGCGTGGCGACATCCTGTTCGCGCCGCGCTCGACGCTGGGGGAACTGGCCAACTTTTTCACCCAGATCCGCAACGCCCTTCCGATCGGGTTCAACTATTCGATCAACGGGCAGTTTCAGCAGTTTTGAGTGGCGCTACCGCTCGCCGCGCGGCGGCTCGCTGCTTGAGCGCAGTGTTTGGGGCGCTACCGCTCGCGACGCGGTCGCTCGCTGCTTGAGGCCGGGCCCCCTCCCCACCCCCGTCATCCTCGGACTTGATCCGAGGATCGGGCTGTCGGCGCGTGCATCCTAGGAGCGAGGCGGAAATCTCCGTGCATGCCTTCAGCACGGGGTGGGCGGAACATCTGATCCTCGGGTCGAGCCCGAAGATGACGAAACGAGGGGTTACGCCGCCAGCTTGACCACGCCGGCGTCGATGTAGCGGCGGGCGGCGCGCTGGGCCTCGGCGATCTCGTCGCGTTCCATCTCTTCGGACATCTCGCGGCGATAGACCCGGGCCTCGATCGAGCCCTTCATGGACGCGAGGTTGAAGATCATGTGGGCCGAGACCCGGTCCATCGGACAGCCGCCCGAGCCCGAGGAATACATCATCCCAAGCCGGAACAGGGCGTCGCCGTCCATGTCGGGCGTGGGCAGAGGCAGCGGGGCCGCCTCGACTTCGTTGGTCGCGTCCGGCGCGGTTTCTTGCGCGTTCATTACCGTATCCTTGCGATGGTCGGACCTTTCTGGCCCGCCTTTCGATACGCGATCAAATACCCCCGGTTTGAAGTTAAAGTTAACAGCGCCCGGAGGGACAAAGTCTTTTCAGTAAAGGCAAAATGAATACTCCGCAGGAGATTCAGACCTGCGAAATACACTGTAAACGCCTGATTCAGCTTTGGCGGGCGCGTTGCCCGAACAGCAGCTTCCGGGCCTCCTCCGCCGCCTTGCCGGAGGCTGCGAGGTTGCGGCGCATTTCGTCGCCGACCGCCCTGCCCTTCACCACCGCCGGACGGGCCCCCACCCGCTCCATCCAGGCCTTCAGATGGGGGAAGTCACCCAGGTCCTGACCCTGGTGCTCCGGCAGGATCCAGGGCCAGGCGGCCATATCGGCGATGGAATACTCGCCAGCCAGGAAGTCGCGGTCGGCCAGCCGCCGGTCCAGCACGCCGTACAGCCGGTTGGTCTCGTCGGTGTAGCGCCGCACGCCGTAGGCGATCTGGCGCTGGTCCTTGATCAGGGCCGGCGCGTACTGCCGGAAATGGTGGGTCTGGCCCGCCATGGGTCCGAGCCCGCCGACCTGCCAGAACAGCCACTGGTCCACCTCGGCGCGGGCGCGGACGTCGGTCGGATAGAAGCGGCCTGACTTGTTGGCGAGATACTGCAGGATCGCCCCACTCTCGAAGATCGACAGGGGCTCGCCGTCCGGGCCGTCCGGATCGACGATGGCGGGCATCCGGCCGTTCGGGCTGATGACCTGGAAGTCAGAGTTAAACTGCTCGCCCCGGCCGATGTTCACCGGCTTGACCACATAGGGCAGGCCCATCTCCTCCAGCGCGATCGAGACCTTCCACCCGTTGGGCGTGGGCCAGTACCAGAGTTCGATGGGGGCGATCATGGGCGGGAACTCCGGCGTGCGAGGGTACGGGAACTGATCTGGGCGGCGGGTGCCCCGCCCGCAAGACGTCGTTCAGACACCGTTCATGCGTCGGACCCGAGCGTGCCCTCGAGCCGCCGACCTTTCGGCGTGCGGGGAAGACGAGAATGAAATCCATGCTGACGGCGTTCGCCGCCCTGGCCGCCCTGGCCCTCCCAGCCGGAGCCCCGACTTTCGCAATGGCTCAGGAGCTGACCATGGAGGCCACTTCAGACAGCCCGTCCAGAGCGGCCGAGCCGACCCCCCTGATCCAGCAGGCCTCCGTCCAAGAGCGACGCGGGGGTGGTGAACGACGCGGCGGCGGCGAACGGGGCGGTGGTCGCAATCGCGAAGGCGGCGGCGAAGCCCGAGGTGATCGGGGCCGGGGCGGTGATCGCGGTCGTGGCGGTGAGGCTCGCGGAGGCGGCGATCGCGGAGGCGAGAGCGGCTGGAACCGGGGCGGCGGTCAGGATCGCGGCGACGCGCGACGCGACCGGGGCGAGCGTCGAGGCGGCGGCGGGAGCGGCTGGACCCAACCCACGACGCCGACGGTTCCGGCTGTCACGCCCCCTGTGCCCGGTCAGGACGGTCGCGGCGGATGGAACCGGGGTGGGGACGGTCGCCGTGACGGCGGCGGCCGCGACCGGGATCGCCGGGGCGAGCAGGATCAGAACCGTGACCGCGATCGCGACCGCAGGGATGGCGACCGTGACCGCCGCGACCGTGACGACCGCAACCGCGGCGGCTGGACCGGCGGCAACTGGAACGGCGGCGGCCAGGATCGCGGGGGCTGGGAGCGGGACCGCAACGGCGGTGGTCGCGGCTGGTCGAACGACCGCAACGGGCGGCGCGACTACAACGGTTTCCGCAACCGCTGGAACCAGGACAGCTGGCGGCGCGACTGGAGCCGCAACCGGGGCTATGACTGGTGGCGCGACGACCGGGGCTTCCGGGGTTACACCGGCTTCCGATCCGGCTTCTATTTCGCCCCGAACCACGGCTATTACTCGGTGCCGAGGAACTACTGGGGCCAACGGTGGTACGCGGGCGACTATCTGCCGTCGGTCTTCTGGCGCTATCGGCTGGACGACTGGCGCACCTTTGGCCTTGGCTTCCCGCCGCCGGGAACCCAGTGGGTGGCGGTCGACAACCACATCTATCTGATCGACGCCTACGACGGCTACATAATCGAGGTCATCTTTGACGCGTGGCGCTGGTAGACCTCGGGCGCTGGTAGACCTCGGGCGCTGACAGGGCCGGCCGAAGCCGGGATCAGCCGCAGTCGACGCTGCGGATGATCCCGGTGGCTTCCTCGAAGCGGATGTTCAACCGGTCCGGGCGGTAGTCGCGCGTGGTCGGACAGGTCGTGCAGACGATCCGCACCGGCTTGTCGGCCGGAAAGGTGACCGCGCCGACGTGGCTGCCGATCAGGCTGGCAGCTGCGGCCGCATCGCACTGATGCGGGCCCGGCCCCGGCGCGGGCACCGGTTCGGGGGCCATCGCGCAGCCGGACAGCAGGGCGGCCACGCCGCCGATCGTCACCATCATCCGCATCGAACCTGCTCCACGATTTCGGTCTCGGCGTTGTAGAAGATGTTCAGCCGGTAGGGCGAGAAGTCCATCGTCACCGGGCAGGTGGTGCAGACCACGCGACGATTGACGACCTCGACGGGAACCGGGATTTCGTTCCGGTGACGTCCGACCAGATATTGCAGGTCGCGCGCCTTGCACAGGTCCTGCTCCCCTTCGGGCATGCGGCTGCCGACCGGGGGATTCCGCTCGGCCTGTTCGACCACCGCGGGAGCGGGCGCATCGGCGACATCCGGGGTCGATGAGCAGGCGGCGAGAAACAGGCTCGCCAAAAGTGGGGCCGCGATCAGGCCGCCTTTTCCCACCGACCCTCGTCCGACTGCTTCCAGTAGGCGAGGTTCGCCCCGGCCTCCTTCAGCGCCTTCCAGCGACCGCGCGCGGTCGTCAGGGCCGCGTCGTCCCGTCCGTCGAAGATGATGAAGCACCGCTCGAACTCCTCTTTCAGGCTCATGTCTGATCCATCGACGATGAACAGCGCCTGAGACCGGTTCAGGTTCGCCGCGTCCGCCGTCAACAGGATCGGTTGACGCTCCGCATGGGCTTCGTCGGCCAGGCCGTGCGCCAGGAACGCCTCCGCGCGCCAGCTCCACAGCCGCTCGTCGATGTCGCGCCTCCGGTTGTCGTCGGAGACACGCACCCGCGCGCGCCACCCACGCTGAAGCGTTCGATCCAGAAGCTCGGGCAGCACCTGGTCCAGCGTCGACCGTTCCAGGTGATAGAACCAGACCTCGCCGGACGTCTCGGCCACGATCAGCCCTCGTAGGTGTCTGCCACCATCCGGTCCAGCAGACGGACTCCCCAGCCCACCGGGCCGTCCGGGACCGTCGGCCGCGTGGACTTGTTGACCCAGGCGGTGGGGGCGATGTCGATGTGGGCCCAAGGGACGCCGTTGGTGAAGCGCTGCAGGAACAAGCCCGCCGTGATCGATCCACCGTCGCGACCGGCCGAGTTCTTCACGTCGGCGTTCACGCTGTCCATGATCTTGTCGTACTGGGGCGGCAGCGGCATGCGCCACACGTTCTCGCCGACCTTCGGGCTGGCCGCCAGGATGGCGTTCGCCAGATCGTCGTCATTGGCGAAGACCCCGGCGTAGTCGAGGCCCAGCGCCACGATCATGGCCCCGGTCAGGGTCGCCAGATCGACCATGAACTTCGGCTTGAAGCGGTCCTGCGTGTACCAAAGCGCGTCGGCCAGGACGAGGCGACCCTCGGCGTCGGTGTTGATGACCTCGACGGTCTGGCCCGACATGGACTTGACGATGTCGCCCGGGCGCTGGGCGTTGCCGTCGGGCATGTTCTCGACAAGACCCAGCACGCCCACGGCGTTGACCCTGGCCTTGCGACCCGCCAGCGCATGCATCAGCCCGGCGACGGCCGCGGCACCCCCCATGTCCCAGATCATGTCCTCCATGCCCTGTGCGGGCTTGATGGAAATGCCGCCGGTGTCGAAGCAGACGCCCTTGCCGACGAAGGCGATGGGCTGATCACCCGGCTTGCCGCCGTTCCACTGAATGACGGCCAACTGGCTTTCGCGCACCGAGCCCTGGCCGACGCCCAGGAGGACGTGCATGCCCAGGCCCTCCATCTCCTTTTCGCCCAGGATCTCGACGGTCAGGCCGAGGCGTTCCAGCTCCTTGACCCGGCGGGCGAACTCGGCCGGATACAGGACGTTGGCGGGCTCGGCGACCAGATCGCGCGAAAAATAGACTGCGTCGGCGACGGCGTTCAGCGGCTCCAGCGCGGCCTCCGCGGCCGCCGGGTCCTTGGTGACGATGTGGACGGTCTTGATCGACGGGATCTTGTCCGGCTTTTCCTTGGTCCGGTATTTGTCGAACCGATAGGCAGCCAGACGAACCGCGAAGGCCGCCCGCGCGGCCTGTTCGGCCGACAGGTGCGCCAGGTCAATGGTCAGCGCTTCCAGCCCCGACAGCTTGACCGCGTGATAGGCCGCCCCGACGGCGGTCTCCAGCGCCAGGTCGTCGAACTTGGCCGCGTCTCCCGCCCCGCTCAGCACCACCAGATCGGCCGTCAGGCCGGAGGGGGCGGCCACGACGGTGGTCGAGTTGGTGCCGCCGGTGAAGCGGCTGGTGCCCATGGCCCTGGTCAGTCCGCCGGAGGTCGCCGCGTCGTGGTCGCCTCCCGCACCGGCCAGAACGCGGCCGTCATGAACCAGAATGGCGAGAGCACCCGAGCGGTGGGCGTCGGCGACGAAATCGATCTGCATGGGAAAAAGCGGACTCCAGCCGGGTGTGGCCCGGTCGTTGATACTGTGAAGCTTAGCTATAGCCGCCATTGTCGGCGGCTGGCCAGCGCGTGTATTAGATGCGCCGCCACGTCCGCGCCCGCAACCGGGTGATTTCCATCGCCCGCATGACCCTGATTCAGCGCTACCTTTTCCGCCAGATCACGCTGCCCGTCCTGGGCGCGTGCGGATCGCTGGCTGGAATCGGCATCCTCAGCCAGAGCCTGGATCAGCTGGAGGTCATCGTCGAACGCGGCCAGAGCGTCTGGGTGATGCTGAAGCTGACCCTGCTGGCGGTGCCGCAGTTGTTCGCGGTGATCCTGCCGATCGGCCTGTTCGTCGGCGCCCTGATCGCCCTGACCCGGCTTCAGCGCGAGCAGGAACTGACCGCCGCCTATGCCAGCGGCATGACGCGTTGGCGCATGATCGAACCGGCCGCGCGCCTGGCCGCCGCCGTGGCCCTGGTGATGCTTGTCACCAATGTGGTGGTCCAGCCCTGGGCCCAGAGAGCGTCGCGCGAGCAGGCCTTCGAGATTCGCACCGACCTGGCCGCCCTGCTGGTCGAGGAGGGGCGCTTCGTCCAGGGCCCGAACGGGCTGACGGTCTATGTCCAGGAGATTCAGCAGAACGGCCTGCTGAAGAACCTGTTCATCCACATCCAGGACGGTGAAGAGGTCACGACCTGGGACGCGTCCGAAGCGCGTTTCGGCCGGGTCGATGGCCAACCGGTGCTGACCATGCGCGCGGGGTCGTGGCAGCAGTACAGCTCGGCCGGTGTGCTGCAGCAACTGTCGTTCGACGGCTACGTTTTTCCTCTGGGACAGTATGTGACCGACACCGAGGCAGTCCGCTACAAACCGGCCGACCTGTGGATGGGTCAACTGTTCTCGCCGACGCCGCAACTAATCGAGACCGCCGGATCGCGGGGCGAGCTGCTGGCCGAGGCCCATGCTCGCCTGTCCTCGCCGCTCTATGCGCTCACCGCCATGGCCATGGCGGTGACGGCGATCCTTGGCGGAGCGTTCAGCCGGACGGGATACAGCGGCCGCATCGCCAGGGCCTCGGCCGCCTTCCTGCTGGTCCGGATCGTCGGCTACGCCGTGGTGGCGGCCAGCGCCTGGAACGGCTGGCTGAACGTGTTCCAGTACATCCTCCCGATCGCCGCGACCGCCCTGTCGCTGCGGCTGCTGTTCCGCGCCCTCAAGCCACGGCGAGCGAACAGTTGGTCGCTGTCGTCGTTGAAGGCTCGGTTCGCATGACCGCGCTCGGGTCATTCGCCGCCGCGCCCCGGCATGTGTTGAGCGCCCTGCGGCTGGGTCGGATCGAACGCTATGTGCTGGTCCAGCTGGCCCGATCCCTGGCGGTGGCGCTCGGGGTGATCTCCGCCCTGGTGATGCTGATCGACTTCGTGGAGATCTCGCGCGGCCTGGGCTCGGACACCGATCTTTCGGCGTTCCGCATTCTGGGCCTGATGCTCGTCAAGAGCCCGGCGGTCATCGTTCAGCTGCTGCCGTTCGTCTTCCTGTTCGGCACCTTGTCCGCCTTCGTCAGCATGAACCGTCGCTCGGAGCTGGTGGCCATGCGGGCGGCGGGGGTCTCGGCCTGGCGTTTCGTACTGCCGGCGGCCGGCGCGGCCCTGGTCGCCGGGGTCCTGACGGTGACGGTGTTCGGCCCCCTCGCGGCCTCGGGCGACGGCCTGTTCCAGCGCGAGCGCCAGCGCATCTCGGGCTCCGTCATGAGCGGCGACGAACAGCAACAGGCGATCTGGCTGCGCGAGGGCGAGGGCCAGCGCCAGATGGTCATCCGCGCCGGGCGGCAGGACCGCGCCAACGCCCGGCTGCTGGACGTGACCTTCTTCATCTACACCACCGACCCCAACGGCCGGCGGGCCTTCACGGAGCGGATCGACGCCCCGGCCGCCAGCCTGTCGGCCGGACGTTGGCGCCTCTACGACGCAGTGGGTGCCCAGACCGGCCAGCGCGCGATGCGCTATGCCACCCTGGACCTGCCCTCGGCCCTGGCGGACGAAGAGGCCTTCGAGCGGTTCGCCCGGCCGCAATCGACGCCCTTCTGGTCCCTGCCCGGCCAGATCCGGCGGATCGAGGACGCGGGATTTTCGTCGACCGCCTATCAGCTGCGATTCCAGCAGTTGCTGTCCACGCCTCTCACCTTCGCGGCCATGACCATCCTCGCGGCGGCGTTCTCGCTGCGGCTGATGCGACTGGGCGATCTGGCGCGGATGGCGGTCTCGGCGGTGGTCCTCGGGTTCGCCTTCTTCTTTCTGAACCAGTTCTCGGCCGCAATGGGATCGGCGGAGGTCGTGCCGCCGGTGGTCGCCGCCTGGCTGCCGGCGATCCTCACGGCGCTCGCCGCCTTCACCTTGCTGTTCTATACCGAAGACGGCTAAGCCCGGCCCCGGCGGGGGCCATCAGGAGCGGTATCCATTTCCATGCGGTCCGGCGGTTCCGTCTCTGGCAAAAGCGTCCTGCGCGCCCGGCTGCTGGCCGGGGCGGCCGTGCTGGCCTGTCTGCCCGCCGTCGCGGTGGCGCAGACCGCCCCGCCGCGCGCGCCAGACATCCGTCCCGCCCCCGACGGGTTGGCCCCCGACGCGATCTACATCGAGGCCGACCGCGCGGGACGCAGCGGCGACGTCATTTCAGCCACCGGCGAGAGCGAGCGTGTCTTCGCGCGCTACCAGGGCAACACCCTCCTGGGCCGCAGCCTGACCTTCGACATCGGCCAGGGGATCGGCACGGCGGACGGCGAGGTCGAGTTGACCGATCCAGAGGGCAACCGGGTGTTCGCCAGCCATCTGGAACTGGACGAGGACCTGCGTGCCGGGGTGGCGGTGGACTTCGCTACGCGCCTGACCAACGGGGCCAGCCTGATGGCCGCGACGGCGGTGCGGCGCAGCGAGAACGTCAACGAACTGAACTACGCCATCTTCACCCCCTGCCCGATCTGCGACGCCGAGGGAAACCCCAAGGAACCCAGCCTGTCGATCCAGGCCGAGAAGGTCGTTCAAGACGAGGAGTTGCGGGCGATTCTGTATCGCAACGCCGTGTTCAAGCTGGGCGGCGTGCCGGTGTTCTGGCTGCCCGCTTTCGCGCACCCGGATCCGACGGTCGAACGGGCCTCGGGCTTCCTGGTCCCGACGGTGAATTACGACGACGGGCGGGGCCTGTCGTTGGAGACGCCGTATCTGCACGTCGTCTCCCCATCCG
Organism: Brevundimonas aurifodinae; assembly: GCF_040195595.1. Classification (NCBI taxonomy): domain Bacteria; kingdom Pseudomonadati; phylum Pseudomonadota; class Alphaproteobacteria; order Caulobacterales; family Caulobacteraceae; genus Brevundimonas; species Brevundimonas aurifodinae. The sequence continues at coordinate 163,453 of NZ_JBEGDD010000006.1, read as the reverse complement.
AGGACTGGCTGATCAGTCCGCAGTTCAACACCCGCGTCGAACCGTTCCTGAACCTGCAGTGGCGCCGGCGGTTCGCGGACGGGACAATCGTCCTGCGCGGTGGCGGGACCTATGCCCGCAACTTCGGCGACTTCGACCTGGACGGTGACGGCGACGCCGAGTCAAACGTCGACTTCGGCGACAGGACCAGCCGCAGCTATTTCCTCGGCTATGGCCGATTCGATCCGGCGGGACCCTGGCGCTGGGGCTTCACCGCCGAACGCACGTCGGACAAGACCCTGTTCGACCGCTACGACGTCCAGGACCGCTATCAGGACAATGGCCTGTACTATGGCGATCAGCGTCGGCTGATCAGCCAGCTCTATGCCGAGCGCCAGACCGAGCGGTCCTATCTGTCCGTCGCCGCCTTCTCGATCCAGTCGCTGAGGGTGTCGCGGTTCGATCCGGTGACGCCCGCGTTGAACGTGTTCGAGGACGACGACACCCTGCCGCTGGTGGCCCCCCTGATCGACGCCCGATGGGAGCCGAACACGGCTGTGCTGGGCGGGCGGCTGCGTCTGCGCGGATCGGCGGTGTCGCTGTATCGCGAACGCTATTTCGGCAGCCCGGTCCTGCGGCCCGAGGTGATTCCGCCCGGGCCGACCGCCGGCCTGCCCGGCGTGGACAGCCGCCGGATCTCCGGACAGCTGGACTGGCGGCGCGCCTTCATCTCTCCGGCCGGCATCCGTTACGAGCCCTTCGTCGACGGACGGGTCGACGTCTATTCTGTCGACGACCTGCCGCCCATCCTGGGCCTCGAGAACGAGACGATCTCGCGCCAGCGCGCCACGGTGGGCCTGGACGTCAGCTATCCCCTGATCCGGAGGCTGGCGGACGGGGCCGACCTGATCGTCGAACCGATGGGTCAGCTGTCGCTCTCGACCGATCCGGACCTGGACCCGCGCATCCCCAACGAGGACGCCGAAACGATCGAGCTGGACGGATCGTCCCTGTTCCGTGTCGACCGCTTCCCGGGTCACGACCTGCTGGAGGGAGGCGTGCGTCTGACGGCGGGGGTCCGCACGACCCTGCGCTGGGGCGAGAGCCGCAGCGCCAGCGTCTTCATCGGGCGAAGCGTGCGCGACGCCGAGCAGGACGGTTTCCGCGTGCCGATCCCGGATGATCCGACCCGTCTCTATGACCCGACCGGCCTGGCGGCACAGACCTCGGACTGGGTGGTCCAGGCGGAGTTCGAGCCGTCCGATCGCATCCGCGGCTGGGGCCACGCCACGATCGACGGATCGGGCGATCTGCGACGCGCGGAGACCGCAGTCGACGGACGCTGGGGCCGCCGCAACCTGGCGACCGTCAGCTATATTCTGGATCGATCCAATCCCCTGGATGGCCCGCTGAACCGGAACTACGAGTTCGTCCAGGTCGCGGCCCAGCAGTTCGTCTATGGCAACTGGGGCATCACGGTCGCGGGCATCGCCGACCTGGAGCGCGACCTGATCACCCGGTCCGAGGTCGGCCTGCTGTTCGACGACGACTGTTTCCGCATTGAGGTGGGCTATCGGCGTGACAACACCCGGGTCCGACCGACCGGACCGTCCGACGGCGTCTTCTTCCGTCTAAACCTCGCCACTTTTGGAGGGTCAGGCTATGGATCGAATGGCCTGCGTTAGGCATGAGGCGTGAAGGCGTGCGCCTGACCGGTGAGCAACCGGTCCGCGAGGCTTCGAAGGAACCAGGACTGACCATGGGTTTGATGCGTTTTACGACCGGGGTCGCGATGGCCGCGCTGGTCGCCGGCTCTGCGGTGGCCCAATCGACGACGGGCGGAGTCGCGCCCGCGCAGGCGGCCGGCACATTGGACCCTGCCGCGGAGCAGGCCCCCGTCGCCCCGACTGCGCCGGCGCCCGAGTTCCGGCTGGCGGACGGGATCGTCGCCACCGTCAACGACCAGATCATCACCGGCTTCGATCTGCGGCAGCGCATGCTGACCGTCATCGCCATGAGCCAGGTCCAGCCGACCGAGGAGAACATTCCCGCGATCCAGCAGCAGGCGTTGCAGGCTTTGATCGAAGAGCGGCTACAAGCCCAGGAGATCGCCAACTTCGAGCAGCTGATCATCACCGACGAAGAGGTGAACCAGGAGATCGCGGCCATGGCGCAGGACGCCGGGACGACGGTCGAACAATACGTCGGCTTCCTGGCCCAGGGCGGCATTCGCCCGGATCAGCTGCGCGAGCAGCTGCGGACCGAGATCGGCTGGCGACAGCTGGTGGGTGGCCGCTTCAACAGCCGCGCGCGGGTCAGCCGCGCCCAGGTCGAGCAGAACCTGCGTCAGCTGTCCGAGGCCGCGTCCAAGCCCCAGTATCTGATCGGCGAGATCTACATCGAGGCCGCCCGCGTCGGGGGCCAGCAGGCCGCCTTGAACGGGGCCGAACAACTGGTCGCCCAGATGGTCCAGGGCGCGCCGTTCCAGGCGGTGGCGCGACAGTTCTCGGCCGCCCCGTCCGCCGCACGCGGCGGCGACGCGGGCTGGATCGTTCAGGGCACCGTCCAGCCCGCGCTGCAGGCCGCGCTCGACAGCCTGGACACGGGCCAGCTGTCGCGTCCGATCCCTGTCGAGGGTGGCGTCTACATCATCTACATGCGCGACAAGCGCGCGGGCGCGGCGACCAGCCTGGTCGCCCTGAAGCAGGCCATGATCGAACTGCCGGAAACCGCCGCCGAGGCCGACGTGGCGGCGGCCACCCAGCGACTGACGGCCCTGCAGCCCAGCCTGACGTGCGATAACCTGATCCAGCGGACGTCGTCGGAAGCCGGTCTTCTCGGCTCGGATCTTGGCGAGGCCGATGTGGCGAACCTCGCGCCCCAGTTCCAGCAGGTCGCGCGGTCGGCCGAAGTCGGCACCATCTCGAGCCCGATCCGCACGCCGCTGGGCCTGCACCTGGTGGCGGTCTGCGGACGCCGCGTCGGCGGCGCAGAGGTGCCGACCTATAACGAAGTCGAAGCGCGGTTGCGGAACCAGAACCTGGCCATGCTGGCCCGTCGCTATCTGCGCGACCTTCGCGCCGACGCCCTGATCGAACTGAAGTAGGTCGTGTCGCGGGCCCCTCTGGTCCTGAGCCTGGGCGAACCCGCCGGGATCGGACCCGAGGTCGTCGCCAAGGCCTGGACCGCGCTGAGGTCCGAAGCTCCGTTCTTCGTCGTGGGCGACGCCTGGCTGTTGGCGGCCCAAGGCATCGCTGTGTCGGAGATCGACCATCCATCCGAAGCGGCCACGAGCTTCGGCAGAGCTCTGCCCGTGCTGCATCATCCCGCGCCGGCGCCCGTCACGGCGGGAACGCCGGATGTCCGCAATGCCGGTGTCGTCGCCGACTGGATCGAGAAATCGGTAGCCCTGTGCCTGTCAGGAGACGCGTCCGGCCTGGTGACGGCCCCGATCGCCAAGGCTCCGCTCTATGCCGCCGGCTTCCGCTTCCCCGGCCATACCGAGTTCATCGCCGAACTGACGGCCGACGCGCCGCTCGATGGGACGCGGGGTCCGGTCATGATGCTGACCGCCCGGGATCTGCGGGCCTGTCTGGTCACCATCCATCTCCCGCTGGACCAGGTGCCGGAGATGGTCACGGCCGAACGGGTCAAGCGAACGGCGCGCGTCGTCCACGAGGCCATGAGACGCGACTTCGGCATCGCCCGTCCCCGCCTGGCGATGGCCGCCCTCAATCCACATGCCGGCGAAAACGGCGCGCTGGGCCTGCAGGAGATCGAGGTGCTACGGCCCGCCGCCGAGGCCCTGCGCGCCGAGGGCATCGCCATCACCGACCCTCTGCCGGCCGACACGATGTTCCATGACGAGGCGCGCGCCACCTACGACGCGGCGATCTGCCTGTATCACGACCAGGCCCTGATCCCGGTCAAGACACTGGACTTCTGGGGCGGGGTGAACGCCACCCTGGGACTGCCGATCGTGCGCACCTCGCCCGACCACGGCACGGGTTTCGAGATCGCGGGCAAGGGCGTGGCCCGCCCCGACAGCCTGATCGCCGCGATCTGTCTGGCGTCCGAGATGGCGGCGGCGCGCGCCAGCCGCTAACAGGGCGCGGTGACCGACCTCCCGACCTTGCGCGAATCCCTGGAAGCCCACGGCCTGTTGGCCAGGAAGAGCTTCGGCCAGCATTTCCTGCTGGACCTGAACGTGACGCGAAAGATCGTGCGGTTGGCAGGCCCGTTCGAGGGCCGCGCCGTCATCGAGGTCGGCCCCGGCCCTGGCGGCCTGACCCGCGCCCTGCTGGAAAGCGATCTGGGTCGGCTGGTCCTGGTCGAGAAGGACCCCCGCTTCCTGCCCCTGCTGTCCGAGCTCGACGACGGCGACGGACGGCTGGCGATCGTCGAGGGCGACGCGCTGAAGGTCCGCGAGGCCGATCTGGTCGAGGGCCCGGCGCATCTTGTGTCCAACCTGCCCTACAACGTCGGCACGCCCCTGCTGATCAAATGGCTGACGGGGCCGTGGACGCCCCTGTCCCTGACGCTGATGTTCCAGAAGGAGGTCGCGGACAGGATCGTGGCCGCGCCGGGTGACGAGGCCTATGGCCGCCTCGCCGTGATCTCCCAGGCGACGGCCAGCGCCAGGATCGTGATGCATCTGCCCGCCGCCGCCTTCACTCCGCCGCCAAAGGTGGCCTCGGCCGTCGTGCACCTGATTCCCCGCCCGGACCGTCCGCCGCCCGAGCTGCAAAAGCGTCTGGAGCGGGTCACCGCCGCCGCCTTCGGCCAGCGTCGCAAGATGCTCCGCTCGAGTCTGAAACCATTGGGCGGCGGAGCCCTGTGCGAGGCCGCCGGGATCGACCCCGACGCGCGGGCCGAGACGATCGACATCGGGGGGTTCCTGAGGCTGGCCGCGACACTGGGGATGTGAGTCCCGACCGCTTCTATGCCGATCGGCAAGAAACTGTCATCGGCGGCGACTAGCCCTCGGACACCCGTAGAGTGGAGTTTCTCATGCTGATGCGCGCCGTCCTGACCACCGCCCTCGTCGGGCTCTCGGGCCATGCCTCCGTCGCCCAAGAGCCGCCCCAGGCCGCCGACAGCTATTTCGTCGAGGCGCGGGCCGACCTGGAGGCCCGCTTGCGGACCCAGCCGGTCACCGGACCGGCGCGAAACATCATCCTGTTCATCGGCGACGGCATGGGCGTCAGCACCCTGACGGCCGCGCGCATCCATCAGGGCCAGGGGGCCGGACGCGACGGCGAATCGACCTGGACCGCCATGGACCGCCTGCCCTACTCGGCCCTGGTGCGGACCTATTCGCACGACGCCCAGGTTTCGGACTCCGCGCCGACGGCGACGGCCATGGTCGCAGGCGTGAAGACCCGCAACGACATCATCGGCCTGGACCAGACCGTCGCGCTCAATGACTGCGAAGGATCGAGAGGCCGCGAGGTGGTGTCGATCTTCGCCCAGGCCGAGGCGGCGGGTCTTCGAACCGGCGTCGTCTCGACGGCGCGCATCACACACGCGACGCCAGCCGCGGCCTTCGCCCATATCGCCAATCGCGACTGGGAGAACAGCAGCGAACTGCCGGCCGAGGCCAGGGCGGCCGGGTGCATCGACATCGCCCGTCAGATGGTCGAGTGGCCGCACGGCGATGGCCTGGACGTCATTCTGGGCGGCGGCCGCGCGCAGTTTCTGCCCGACACGGCATACGACCCGGAGGATTTGCAGAGCCGGGGCCTGAGGGACGACGGTCGCGACCTGACACAGGAATGGCGAGCCCGCCATCCGCAGGGTCGCTATATCTGGAACGCTGGCCAGTTCGCCGAGTTGGCCACGGCGCGTCCCGTGCTGGGCCTGTTCGAGCGCGATCACATGGAGTTCGAGGCGCTGCGCGATCAGGACTCCGCAGGCGAGCCCTCGCTGACGGAGATGACGCTCAAGGCCATCGATCTTCTCGATGGCGACGACGGCTATGTGCTCATGGTCGAAGCGGGCCGGATCGATCACGCCCACCATCTGGGCGGTGCTGCCCTGGCGCTCAGCGAGACCGTTGAGCTCGACCGCGCCGTCGCGGCCGTGATGGCGCGGGTCGATCTGTCGGACACCTTGGTGATCGTCACGGCCGATCACAGCCACAACTTCACCATGGCCGGCTATCCGCAGCGCGGGAATCCGATCCTGGGCCTGGTGGTGGACGTCGATGGACGTCAGGCCCAGGCCCGCGACGGCCACCCCTACACGACCCTCGGATACGCCAACGGCCCGGGCGCCGTCATCGGAGCCCGTCCCGATCCCGGCGCCTCGGACACGACGTCGCTGGAGTACCGACAACAGTCCTTGGTGCCTCTCGGCTCGGCAAGCCATGGCGGCGAGGATGTCGCGGTGCGCGCGGCCGGGCCCTGGGCCCATCTGTTCCAGGGCACGATCGAGCAGCATCTGATCTATCATGTGATGGCCTGGGCCATGCAGCAGCCCCCTTCGAATGACGAACAGCCGAACGACTGACGGCGACCTGCGGCGCTGGAACCGGTGGCTTCCAACCGCGCCTTGATCCAGATTGCCAATGTCTCCGGCAGGAGGGACGTAACGGGGGGCGGACATGAGCGACGACAAGAAGAAGATCCCGGCCGAAGCCGTGGACCTCTACACCCGCTTCATCCATGGCGAGATCGATCGCCGCGCCTTCGCCCGGGGCGTCAGCCGCTATGCCGTCGCGGGCCTGACCGCCTCGGTCATCGTCGAAGCCCTGATGCCCAACTATGCGCTGGGCCAGCAGGTGGCGCGCGAGGACGAACGCATCCGCGCCTCCTACGTCACCGTGCCGTCACCGGACGGATATGGCTTCATCCGGGGCTATCTGGTCCGGCCGTTCAGCGCGGACTCGCGCAGCGCCGAGCCCGCCCGCCTGCCCGGCGTCGTCGTGATCCACGAGAACCGGGGGCTGAACCCGCACACCGAGGACGTGGCGCGCCGCTTCGCCCTGGCGAACTTCATGGCCTTCGCGCCCGACACCCTGACCAGCGTCGGCGGCTATCCGGGCGACGACTATCAGGGTGGCCAGTTGTTCGCCTCGCTGGACCGGAACAAGATGACGCAAGATCTGATCGCGGCGGCGCGCTGGCTGAAGGCGCGGCCGGACTGCAACGGGCGGATCGCGGCGACCGGCTTCTGCTTCGGCGGGGCCCAGTCCAACCTGCTCGCCGGCATGATGGGGACCGAGCTCGCCGCCGCCGCGCCCTTCTACGGCGGGGCCACGCCGCCGGAGCTGGTGCCCGCCATCCGCGCCGCCATCCTGATCCACCACGGGGCGCTGGATACGCGCCTGGCCGAGGCCTATCCGGCCCAGATTGCCGAGCTCGAGCGGCACGGCGTGACGCACGAGGGTCACCTGTGGCCCGCATCGGTCCATGGCTTCTTCAATGACGCGACGCCGGAACGCTACAACCCGACCACCGCCGCCCAGGCCTGGGACCGGACGCTGGCGTGGTTCAACATGCACACGCGCAACAGGATTACGGCTTGAGGCGGACAGGCCAGGTGCCGGGCTCGAGCCTGATCGTCAGAGCCTTTGTCAGAGGCCGGCGATATCCCGGATGCGTGTGGCGGCGTCGATCGGATCGCAGGACTCGGTGTCAATCCTGAGGTCGGGAGCCGGCATGGCCGCCATGCTGGCGTCGAAGCTCTCCCGCAGCTCACGCAGAAGATCCCGTGATACCAGCTTGCCGAATTTCGCTCGGCCCGGATCGCCGATCCGTCGCTCCTGCGCGGCGGCGGACACATCGAGGGCGACCATGAACAGGGAGCCGTCATGGCCCTCGACGATCTCGCGCACCTGATCGGGAAAGCCCGGCGAGACCGTCGGCTCCGGCTGGAAAGTGAAGATCAGCGAACGGTCGGCCTTGGCCGCTTCGGCGAACGTCTGGACCCAGAAGCTCTCGCGCAGACGGATGAACGGGTCGGTTCCGAACGGAAAGACAGCGGTGACGGCATCGACCACCAGGTGGTTGTGAAACAGGGGCAGTCCCGTCAGCCGAGCCAGTTCGCGGCCGACAGTGAACTTGCCCGCCGCGGCGGTGCCATGGATGAAGATCAAACGCATGCCGCGACGATAGCCGGCCCGCCTCTCGTCTTCCAGCCCGCCCACCGCTAGACAGCCGGGCATGACCACCGCCATCGAGCCCTTCCGCGCCATCGTCATCAGCCGCCTGGCCCACGCCCTGAAGGCGGAGGGACGCAGCGTTATCCACATGGAGTTCGGCCAACCCTCGACCGGAGCCCCTCCCCGCGCGATCGCACAGGCGCAGCGGGTGCTGGGTCAAGACGGCATGGGCTATTGGGAAAGCGCGCCGCTGAAGGCGCGGATCGCGCGGCTGTATCAGGATCGCTACGGCGTCGAGGTCACCCCCGACCGGCTGCTGCTGACGTGCGGCGCCTCACCGGCCCTGGTGCTGGCCCTGTCGTCGCGGTTCCAGCCCGGCGACCGGATCGCCATGGCCCGGCCCGGCTACGTCGCCTATCGCAACGTCGTGAAGGGGCTGAACATGCAGGCGGTCGAGATCGCCTGCGGACCGGCCGAGCACTATCAGCTGACGGCGGCGGCGATCGAGGCGCTGGACCCCGCCCCGGCCGGGCTGATCGTCGCCAGCCCCGCCAACCCCACCGGATCGGTCATCGCCGACGAGGAACTGGCCCGCATCGCCGATATATGCCGTATACGGAATATTCAGATCATCTCGGACGAGATCTATCACGGCCTCAGCTATATCGGGCCCCAGCCGACGATGCTGGCGCACGCGCCGGACGCCATGGTCATCAACAGCTTCTCGAAATACTGGAGCATGGCGGGGTGGCGGCTGGGCTGGCTGCTGGTGCCCGGCCACCACATCGAGACGGCCAGGGCCTATATCGGCAACCTGTTTCTGACCCCGCCGTCGCTGAGCCAGCACGCGGGCCTGGTGGCCATGGACGAGGATGAGGTGCTCGAGGGCCATATCGCCGTCTATCGCGCCAACCGCGAGCGGATGCTGGCGGCCATGCCGCGCCTGGGGCTGAAGACCATCGCCCCGCCCGACGGCGCCTTCTACATCTGGGCCGACATCGGCCATCTGACCGACGACAGCGTTGGCTTCTGCGAGGCCCTGCTGAGGGACACGGGCGTCGCCACGGCCCCCGGCGTCGACTTCGACCCCGTCGAGGGCCACCGCTTCATGCGCTTCAGCTTCGCCGTCTCGACGCCCGAGATCGAGGAGGCGCTTCGCCGGATGGAACCCTGGTTCGCGGCCAGACCGCCCCTCTGATCGGTTCCTCCGGAGATGCGTTGGTCACGCATCGCTTATGGAGAGACCGTCGTGACCTATCCTCGCTTCGCTCTGATGATCGCCACCTCCACGGTGGTGATGTTCGGGCTGATGTACCTGAACACCTATGCCATGGACCACGTCTGGTTCAGCCAGACGCGCGCCTGGATGGCCCTGCTGATGGGGGCGGTGATGGCCCTGATCATGATGGGTTACATGTTCTCGATGTACCCGAATCGCCGCGCGAACATCGCCATTCTGGCCGCCGCCACCGTGGTGTTCGCCGGTTCGCTGACGTTGGTGCGCAGCCAGCGAACGGTCGACGACGTCTCATACATGAAGGCCATGATCCCTCATCATTCGATCGCGGTGATGACCTCGCGTCGCGCCCAGATCCGGGATCCGCGCGTCAGGGACCTGGCCGATCGGATCATCGACGCCCAGATTCGCGAGATCGCCGAAATGGAGACCCTGATCGCCGAGCTCTCGAGCGAGCCGGTGCCCTCCGGCTCGCAGACCCTGCCGCCGGCCGATTCATCATCCGGCGCGCCATCGGTCGAGACCCGGCTGAGTTAGACGTCTTCCGACAGCAGCCCTTCGCGATAGGCCTCGACCCAGGTATTCCTGAACCGGCGGCTGCGCTCGGCATGATAAATGTGCGCCAGCTCGGCATAGGACCGGTCGAAGTCGTCGTTGACGAAGACATAGTCGAACTCCGCGCAGTGCTCGATCTCGCCCTTGGCGTTCTTGATGCGCCGCTCGATGACCTCGTCGGCGTCCTGCGACCGGGTCACCAGGCGGCGGCGCAACTCCTCCAGGCTGGGCGGCAGGATGAAGACGCGCACGGCGTCGCCCGGGCATTTCTCGGCGATCTGGCGGGCCCCTTGCCAGTCGATGTCGAACAGGACGTCCCTACCCTCGGACAAGGCCTTGTCGACCGGCGCGCGGGGGCTGCCATAGCGATTGCCGTGGACGTCGGCCCATTCCAGGAAGGCGTCGGCGTCGATGCCGCGCTGAAACGCGGCATGGTCGACGAAATGATAGTCACGGCCGGCCACCTCGCCCGGGCGGATATCGCGCGTGGTCATCGAGACGGACAGTTCCAGACCCCCGTGGTCGGCCATCAGGCGGCGGCACAGGCTGGTCTTGCCGGCGCCGGACGGGCTGGCGACGATCAGGAGGACGCCCCGGCGGGGCGTGCGGTCATTGGACATTCTAACCTTGGGCCGAAGGGCTGGTCTGGGTCGGGGAAGGCACGGTGGTGCGCGCGGGCGTCGCGGGACGCAAGGCCCCGGGCGGCTGCATGGTGATGACGGCGTCTCCGGCCGGCGCAGGCGCGGCCTCGATGGGCGCGTTCGGAACGACGCTTGGGGGAACCGTCTCGGCCGGCGCTCCGGCGCGCTGCGCCTCGATCGCGCGCCACCGGGCGACGTTCCTCAGATGCTCCTCATAGGTCCGGGCGAAGGCGTGGCCGCCCGTGCCGTCGGCGACGAAGAACAGGTCGTCCGTGCGCGGAGGATTGAGCACCGCCTCCAGCGACTGGCGTCCCGGATTGGCGATGGGCGTCGGCGGCAGGCCGTCGATCAGATAGGTGTTGTAGCCTGTGTCCCGCTCCAGCTCCGAGCGCCGGATGCCGCGGCCCAGCGGCCGGCCCTGGGTGATGCCGTAGATGATGGTCGGATCGCTCTCCAGCCGCATGCCCAGCCGGATGCGGTTGGAGAAGACGGCGGCGACGCGCGGCCGCTCCGCCCCGACGCCGGTTTCCTTCTCGACGATGGAAGCCAGGATCACGGCCTCTTCGGGCGTGCGGACCACGGTGTCGGGGCTCCGAGCCGCCCACAGCTCGGCGAGGTTCTCCTCGGCCGCACGCTGCATGCGGGCGACGACGGCCTGGCGCGTCTCGCCGCGCGTGACCTCATAGGTCTCGGCCCATAGAGACCCCTCTTCGGGGATTTCGTCGATCGTTCCGGTCAGGACCGGCTCGGCGTTCAGGATGTCGACCGCCTGGGCCGAGGACCAGCCCTCGGGGATGGTCACGAAGTGGCGAACGACCCGGCCGTCGGTCAGCAGGCCGATGACCGTCTTCAGCGACGCCCGGCTGGGCACCTCGTACTCGCCCGCCCTCAGCCGCCGGTCCGCCCCGGTGAGGGTCGCGGCGGCCCTGAACATGTCGACCGACCGAATGACGCCGGCGTTCTTCAGACGCGCCGCGATGGCCGAGACGCCCGATCCGCTGGGCAGGGTGACGACGGTCGCCTCCCCGTCGCGCGCAGGCGGGCCCGGCGAATAGTAGACGCTCCAGGCCCAGGCCAGGGCCGCGATCAGGAACAGGCTGAACGTCGCCGAGGCCGCCAGCAGAGCCGCGATCAGGCCGGGACGCTTCTTCGCCCCCGGCGCCCCCCCGGACGCCATCAGGCCACCTTGCGGAACAGGATGGAGGCGTTGGTGCCGCCGAACCCGAAGCTGTTGGACATGGCCACGTCGATCTCCATGGGCTTACCCTTGTGTGGCACGAGGTCGATGGCGGTTTCGTGTTCCGGGTCATCCAGATTGATCGTGGGCGGGGCGATCTGGTCGCGAATGGCCAACACGCTGAACACCGCCTCGATGGCACCGGCCGCGCCCAGCAGATGGCCGGTCATGGACTTGGTCGAGGACATGGCGACATGGCCGGCATGGTTGCCCATCAGCCGCTCGACCGCGCGCAACTCGATCCAGTCGGCCATGGTCGAGGTGCCGTGGGCGTTGACGTAGTCGATGTCGGTCACGTCGATGCCCGCCCGCTTCACGGCCGCCTTCATGGCCCGGTAGGCCCCGTCGCCGTCCTCGGACGGAGCGGTGATATGATAGGCGTCGCCACTCATGCCGTATCCGATCACCTCGGCATAGATCTTGGCCCCGCGCGCCCTGGCGTGCTCGTACTCCTCCAGGACCAGGACGCCCGCCCCCTCGCCCATGACGAAGCCGGCGTGGCCCCGGTCATAGGGGCGCGACGCCTTCTCCGGCGTGTCGTTGTAGGCGGTGCACAGGGCCTTGCAGGCCAGGAAGCCGGCGATGCCGATCGGCACGATGGAACTCTCGGCCCCACCCGCCACCATCACGTCGGCGTCGTCGAAGGCGATCATCCGGGCCGCGTCGCCGATGGCGTGGACGCCCGAGGCGCAGGCCGTCACGACCGCGTGGTTCGGGCCCTTCAACTGATGCCGGATCGAAATCTGGCCCGAGACCAGATTGATCAGGGCCGAGGGGATGAAGAAGGGGCTGATCCGCCGGGGGCCACTCTCGGCCAGTATCTGGGCGCTGTCAGCGATGGGGCCCAGACCGCCGATCCCGGCGCCCATCATGACGCCGGTGCGTTCCTTGTCCTCGTCGCTCTCGGGATGCCAGTTCGCGTCGTTTAGCGCCTCATCCGCTGCGGCGATGCCGAACAGGATGAAGTCGTCGACCCGCTTGCGCTCCTTCGGCGACATGATGGCGTCGGGATCGAAGCTGCCGGGCACGTCCGCTCCGCCGCCGCCGCGCCCATCCACGCTGGGCACCTCGCCCGCGATGGTGCAGCCAAAGCCTTCGGTATCGAAGGCGGTGATCGGACGAATGCCCGAGCGACCTTCGACGATCCCCTGCCAGCTGTGTTCGACGCCCGTGCCGAGGGGCGTGACAAGGCCGAGACCGGTGACGACGACGCGACGCATGGATTCGACCTCCGGCACCTTCAAGCGTGATTCAGAAACAGTAATGGCCGCCGGGCCTCTCCGCTAGGAGCGCCGGGCGGCCATCGGCTGCCGAGTGAAGCGCGGTTCAGCCCGCGGTCTTCTCGTCGATGAACTTGACCGCGTCGCCGACGGTCTGGATGTGCTCGGCGGCGTCGTCGGGGATCTCGATGTCGAACTCTTCCTCGAAAGCCATGACCAGTTCGACGTTGTCGAGCGAGTCGGCGCCCAGGTCGTCGATGAAGCTGGCCTTTTCGGTGACCTTGTCCGGATCGGCGTCCAGGTGGTCGATGACGATCTTGCGGACGCGTTCCAGGGTGTCGGACATGGGTGTCTCTGCCTTATGGGGCCGCCCGGGGCGGCGTAGTGATTGTCTGCCGTCTCACGACGGCCCCGCTTGCGCAAGGGGCAACGCCCGCATGACCCAACCGGTTGCCGAGCCTTTAGCACACCCCTCGCGGGGGGAAATAGACTGTTGATGGGCTATCGCGCGGTCGCGCTACTTGAGCCCGGTCGGTCGGCGATTGACCCACCAAAGCAGGCCTGCCCCCGCCAGGGCCATCGGCGCGCCGTAGATGGCCCAGATGATCTGGCCGGTCATGAAACTGCCGGGGAGGATATTCAGCCCCTGCAACACCCAGATGATTCCGACCAGCAACAGCGGGCCGCAGAGGATCGTGGCCAGATAACGAAGGACGATCATCAGATCATCGCCATCCCGCCGTTGACGTGCAGCGTTTGCCCGGTGACGTAGGCGGCCTCGTCGGAGGCCAGATAGACGGCGGCGGCAGCGATCTCCGGTCCCTCGCCCAGGCGCCCGGCGGGGATGTTCCTCAGGATGCCCTCGCGCTGCTGCTCGTTCAGCACGTCGGTCATGGGCGAAGCGATGAAACCCGGGGCGATGCAGTTGACCGTCACGCCTCGGCTGCCGACTTCCTGGGCCAGCGATTTGGAGAATCCGATCATGCCGGCCTTGGACGCCGCGTAGTTGGTCTGGCCGCCGTTGCCGGTCACCCCGACGACGGAGGTGATGCCGATGATCCGCCCGACCCGGCGTTTCATCATGCCCTTCAGCGCGGCGCGGCTCAGACGGAAATAGCTCTCCAGATTGACAGTCAGCACCGACTGGAAATCCTCGTCTTTCATGCGCAGCAGCAGGCCGTCCCTGGTGATCCCGGCGTTGGCCACCAGGATGTCCAGCGGCGCGCCCGCGACCTCTTCGGCCCGGCCCACCAGACCGTCGACCGAGGCGGCATCCGACAGGTTGGCGGCGGCGACGAAGGCCCGCTCGCCCAGTTCGCCGGCGATCTCGGCCAGCACCGCCTCGCGCGTGCCGGACAGGACGACGGTCGCGCCCTGAGCATGAAGAGCGCGGGCGATGGCACCACCGATGCCGCCGGTGGCCCCGGTCACAAGGGCGGTCTTGCCCGTCAGGTCGAACATGGCTTTCTCCTTACTGCGCCAGCGAGGCGGCAAACGCCGCGATGTCTTCGGGCGTGTTGAGCGCCAGGCTTTCGGCGTCGGGCGCGATCCGCTTGGCCATGCCGGTCAGCACCTTGCCCGAGCCGATCTCGACGAAGCGGGTGACGCCTCCCTGCGTCGCCATCCATTCCATCGATTCGCGCCAGCGCACCCGGCCCGTGACCTGTTCGACCAGCAGGCGGCGGATCGTGTCGGCGTCCCGCTCGGGCCGAGCGGTGACGTTGGCCACCACTGGCACAAACGGCGCATTCAGCGCCGCCGCTGCCAGGGCCGTCGCCATCTCGTCTGCGGCCGGTTGCATCAGCGGACAGTGGAAGGGCGCCGAGACGTTCAGCGGGATCGCCCGCGCCCCAAGTTCCTTGGCCTTCTCGATGGCGCGATCCACAGCGGCCTTCTCGCCGGAGATGACCACATTGCCGTTGTTATTGTCGTTGGCCACGACGCAGACCCCGACTTCGGCACCCGCCGCAGCGGCGGCCTCGGCCAGGGCCAGATCCGTCTTGGGCCCGATCAGCGAGGCCATCGCCCCCTGTCCGACCGGCACCGCCCGCTGCATGGCCTGACCGCGCAGCTTCAGCAGACGCGCCGTGTCGCTCAGCGACAGCGCGCCCACGGCCGCCAGCGCCGAATACTCGCCCAGCGAATGTCCGGCGACGAAGCCCGCTCGGTCCAAGCCGACCCCGAACTCCTTGTCCAGCACGCGAATCACCGCCAGCGACACCGCCATCAGGGCCGGCTGGGCGTTCTCGGTCAGGGTCAGCTGATCCTCGGGCCCGTTCCGCATCAGGCCCGACAGGTCCTGCCCCAGCGACTGATCCACTTCGGCGAACACCTCGCGCGCCGAGGCGAAGGCGTCGGCCAGCGCCGCCCCCATGCCGACCGCCTGGCTGCCTTGGCCGGGGAACAGGAGGGCGAGGGTCATGAGTGGGTCCGTAAAGGGTTGTCAGAAGCGCGGAGGGGTAGGCCGGTTGAAGGACCTCGGCAAGCTGGACGGCCCACCGGTTGCTACTGGCCCCCTTTTCCCCTATATGCGCCCGCTTTCCAGGGCTTCGGTCCCGGAGCGGAACTCCAAAGGGTTCGGGAAGTCCTCCCGGCCGCCGCCTCGGGATCCATCGTGGATTTGGACTTTAACCCGGTCCGTCCGCGCCGACGCCCCACAAGGGAGACTGCTCTATGGCTCTTTACGAGCACACGGTCATGTCGCGCCAGGATATCAGCGCGCAACAGGCCGAAGCCCTGAACGACACCATCAAGGACCTGATCGTGGCCGGCGGCGGCACCGTCGCCAAGATCGAGTACTGGGGTCTCAGGAACCTGACCTATCGGGTCAAGAAGAACCGCAAGGCGCACTATTCGCTGCTGGCCATCGACTGCCCGCCCGCCGCCATGGCTGAGGTCGAGCGTCAGCTGGGCATCAATGAGGACGTTCTGCGCTGGCTGACCGTCCGCGTCGAGGAGCTGGACCTGGAGCTGTCGCCGCTCTTGGCCCGCCGCGAGCGCGAGCGTGAGCGCGATCGCGAGCGCACGCCGCGTGAAGACGCCGAAGTGGCCGCGTAAGAAGGGATCACAGATATGTCCGACACCTATTCCGCATCCGCCTCGGGCAACACGCCCGGCACACCCGTCAACGCCTCCGGCGGTGGCCGTCGTCCCTTCAATCGTCGTCGCAAGACCTGCCCGTTCTCGGGCGAAGGCGCGCCGAAGATCGACTACAAGGACGTCAAGCTGCTCCAGCGTTACATTTCCGAACGCGGCAAGATCGTGCCCTCGCGCATCACCGCCGTGTCCCAGATCAAGCAGCGCGAACTGGCCAAGGCCATCAAGCGCGCCCGCTATCTGGCCCTCCTGCCTTATGTGGTGAAGTAAGATGAAGGTCGTTCTGCTCGAACGCGTCGAGAACCTCGGCGCCATCGGCGACGTCGTCACCGTCAAGGACGGCTTCGCCCGCAACTTCCTGCTGCCGCGGGAAAAGGCCCTTCGCGCCACCTCCAAGAACCTGGAGAAGTTCGAACTCGACCGCGCCGCCATCGAGGCCCGCAACGAGAAGAACAAGGCCGAGGCCCAGAAGGTCGCCGACAAGATCGACGGCCAGACCTACGTCATGATCCGCCAGGCCGGCGAAACCGGTCAGCTCTACGGATCGGTCGCCGGTCGCGACGTCTCCGAGGCCATCCAGGCCGAAGGCGGCAAGGTCGAGCGCAGCCAGATCGCGCTCAACACCGCGATCAAGACGTTGGGCGTCCACGAAGTCGTCGTGCGCCTGCACGCCGAGGTCTCGGCCACGGTCAAGATCAACATCGCCCGTTCGGCCGACGAGGCCGAGCGTCAGGCCAAGGGCGAGGACGTGATCAAGTCGGCCTACGACGAAGATCGCAACGCCGCCGCCGAACAGGCCCGCGACATGGTCGAGGGCGGCGCCGGCCAGCAGGACGGTCTCGGCTCCGAGGCCTGATCCGGGGACGCGCGACGGCTTCGGCCGCCACGTCGAAATCTTGAAGGGCGCGCTCCAGCGGGGCGCGCCCTTTTCGATGTCCGGGCGTCCGGGCACTCGGGCCGGTGAGACACCGATGCCGGCGCGCTCGATCTGAACTATGTCAAAAATGCAACGAACGAGCCGTGTTCGCATGTCGCTTGCTTGCGCATGCTCATCGGACGACACAGCTTCCAATCGGACGCGCGACCGCGACGCAGGACGCAAGATTCTTGCGTCGCCAAACGCGCGCCAATCGTCGGCTCCGGCTGGGGGCCGACATACGGCACGCCAGCGCATGTGCGTTGGCTCACGGCATCAGGATTGAACATGACCCACAGAACGTCCCGCGCCCACCTCCTCGGCTTCGCCTCGGTGGTCGCCCTCAGTTGCATGGCCGCGCCCGCCTTCGCGCAGAGCGCGCCCCAGGACGACGCGACCACGGTCGACGAGATCGTCGTCACCGGCACCCGCACCGTCGGCCGGACGCGGCTGGACACCATCGCGCCGGTCGACGTGATCTCTGGCGAGGTCCTGACCCGCCAGGGCACAGGCACCGAACTGGCCGCCGCACTGTCCGCCTCTGCGCCCTCGATCAATTTCCCGCGCCCGGCCATTTCGGACGGCTCGGACCACGTTCGCCCCGCCACCCTGCGTGGCCTCGCGCCTGATCAGACCCTCGTGCTGATCAACGGCCAGCGCGGCCACATCAGCGCCCTGGTCAATGTCAACGGAAGCCTGGGTCGTGGCGCCGCCGCCTTCGACCTGAACACCATTCCGTCGGTGACACTCGGCTCGGTCGAGGTGCTGCGTGACGGTGCCTCGGCGCAGTATGGTTCCGACGCCATCGCCGGCGTCGTGAACCTGCGCCTGCGCGAAGCGAACAGTGGCGGGAACGTCACCGTGAACTACGGCCGCTATGAAACCGATTTCGACACAGCGCGAGGCTCGCACAGCCGGAGCGACGGCGAGCAGGTCTCGGTCGCCGGCTGGATCGGCCTTCCGTTCTACGACGACGGCTTCCTGACCCTCTCGGGCGAGTTGCAGCGGCGCGATCCGACCAACCGATCCGACTATGCCACGCCCGCCGCCACGCCGACCGGCTCGACCACGACGGTCCTGGGTCGCTTCGGCGATCCCGAGGTCGAGTCGCGCTCCTTGTGGTTCAACCTCGGCAACCCGCTCGATGCGGGCTGGGAGGTCTATGCTTTCGGCGGCGTGGTGGACAAGGACAGCTCGTCGGCGGCGACGGCGCGCGCCTTCAACAATTCCAACAACGTGCTGTCGGTCTACCCCAACGGCTTCCTGCCGCTGATCGAGACCCACATCAACGACTACAACCTGTTTGGCGGCTTCCGCGGTCCGGCCTGGGGTATTGACTGGGATATCTCGGCCAGCTGGGGTCGCAACGCCCTGGATTACCGGGTCGAGAACTCCATCAACGCCTCTTTCGGCGCGGCCTCGCTCCGCAGCTTCCGCGCCGGGGGGCTGGTGTACGAACAGGCGACCTTCGCCGTCGATGGCGTCCGCCCCCTCGACATCGGCCTGGCCGAGCCGGTCAACCTCGCCTTCGGCGTGGAGTACCGCAACGAGGACTTCCAGCAGACCGCGGGCCAGCAGGCGTCCTACATCCGTGTGCCGGGAAGCAGCGCGACGGGCGGTTCCCAAGGCTTCCCCGGGTTCAGCCCTGCCAACGCGACCCAGCGCGATCGCAGCAACATCGGGGCCTATGTCGACATCGAGGGCAATCTGACCGAGGCCCTGACGTTCGGCGTGGCCGCGCGCTACGAGGACTACAGCGACTTCGGCGACACCCTGACCGGCAAGGTCTCGGCGCGCTATGACTTCTCGCCGGCCTTCGCCCTGCGTGGCGCGGTCTCGACCGGCTTCCGGGCCCCGGCGCTCCAGCAGCAGTACTTCAGCTACATCGCGACCAATCTGGTCACGACGGTCGTGGGCGGCGTGCCGGTGACCAACCTGATCCAGTCGGGCACTTTCCGCGTCGACGATCCGGTGTCGATCGCCCTGGGGGCCCGGGACCTGGAGCCGGAAGAGTCGGTCAACTACTCGCTGGGAGCCGTCTTCCGCAGCGGGCCGTTCGAGCTGACCATCGACGCCTATCAGATCGAGATCGAGGACCGGATCATCCTGTCCGAGAACCTCGGCCCGACCCGCCCCAGCCAGTCGGCGGCGACCACCGCGGCGGTCCTGGGCATCATCCAGCCTCTGGGCGTGTCCTCGGCCCGCTTCTTCACCAACGGCCTGGAGACGACCACCCAGGGCATCGACATCGTCGGCCGCTATCGGCTCGACACCGACACCGCGGGCCGCTTCGACCTGACGCTGGCCGGGAACTTCAACGACACCTCGGTCGACTCGGTGCCGGGCGTGCCGGTCGTGTCGATCCCCGTCTCGCCGAACTTCCTGTTCGACCGGTCCAACATCCTCGCCTTCGAGGAAGGGACGCCGTCGTCCAAGATCGTCGGTTCGGTGGACTGGTCCCTGGGCGACTTCTCCGCCACGGCGCGGGCGACCTATTACGACAGCGTGCTGATCGCCAACAACGCGTCCGCCCTGGACTATGAGACCGGCGACGACACCCTGGTCGATGTGGAAGGCCGCTATGAGTTCCCGATCGGCGTGACCGCCGCGTTCGGCGTGAACAACCTGTTCGACGAATATCCGAACTTCACCCCGGCGAACCTGAACCCGCCTACGGGATCGGTCGGCTTCCCGCAGTTCTCGCCCTACGGCTTCAACGGGCGCTTCGTTTACGGCCGCCTGAGCTACAGCTTCTGACCAGGCGAACAACCGACTGACGACGGCGCGGGGAGCGATCCTCGCGCCGTTTTCATGGTCGCGCCTTGGATTCGCCGTGGTGCGCCGCTGCAAAGGTCGGGTCAGAACCCCGGGGGACCCATGAAACTCATTCTTGCCGCCGTCGCGACGGCGTCCCTGCTCGCGTGCGCCGTATCGGCGAGCGCGCAGACGCGGACCCTGGACACCTTCGTCACCGAGGCGAATCGCATTCCGCTGAACCCGACCTCGGCCATCCGCTCGGACGCCCGAAGACTGGTGCGGGAGTTCAACGCCTCCATGTCCGCCGTCAGCATCGAAGTCCGCACCGCCCGCGCGGCCGGCCGAACCCCGCCTGCCTGCCCGCCCGAGCGCATCCAGATGAACCCGCGCCAGCTATTGGATTACCTGAACGCCATTCCCCAAACCCGCCGCCGTCAGATGACCCCGACGGACGGGATCCGCGGCTGGCTGGCGTCCCGCTATCCCTGCCCGGCGGCCTGACGCGCCTCCGCAACTGATCCGCCTAGGGATTTTCCAGCGGTCCACAGCACGACCGATTCGATCCCCGGCCAAGGGTGCGTCCGGGACTGTCGCAGGGGGCTGCGACAGGTAAGCGTTAACCCGATGAACGCCTACGCCCCCATCTCCGCCGACACCGTCTCGATCCCGTCCCTGCCTCACAACCTGGAGGCCGAGCAGGCGCTGCTGGGCGCGCTGATGTTCGACAACGCGGTCTTCGAAAGACTGTCCGATAGGCTGCGCGGCTCGCATTTCTACGAGCCCTTCCACCAGCGCCTGTACGACGCGATCGAGGATCACATCCGCCAGGGCCTGCTGGCCGAGCCGACGATCCTGATGGAAAGGTTCAAGCAGGACCCGGCCTTCGCCGAGTTCGGCGGCCTGCGCTATCTCGCCGACCTGATGGACCGCGCCCCGCCCGGGGCGAACGCCCCGGACTATGCGCGCGTCGTCTATGACCTGGCGCTGCGTCGCGACCTGATCCGTATCGGCGGCGACATCATCAAGGAGGCGCCCGATCCCGAGACGCCCGCCATCGAACAGATCGAACAGGCGGAGCTGACGCTGTATTCGCTGGCTGAGACCGGGGCCCCCTCCTCCGGCTTCGTCAGCTTCTCGACGGCGCTGGCCGGCGCCGTCCAGATGGCCGGAGAGGCCTATCAGCGTGACGGCAAGCTGGCGGGCCTGGCCACCCATCTGGACGACCTGGATCAGAAGCTGGGCGGCCTCTATCCTTCCGACCTCTTGATCCTCGCGGGCCGTCCGTCGATGGGCAAGACGGCGCTGGCGACCAACATCGCCTTCAACGTGGCCCGCAACTATCGCTGGGAGCCGACGCCGGACGGGCGAAAGACGGTTTCGGGCGGGGTCGTCGCCTTCTTCAGCCTGGAAATGAGCGCCGAACAGCTGGCGATGCGGATCCTGGCCGACGCATCGGGCGTCTCGTCCGATCGGCTGAGGAAGGGCGAGATCGACGCCGCCGACTTCGGCAAGGTGCGCGACGCCGCTATCGAGATCGGCGAGAGCCCTCTCTACATCGACGCCACCGGCGGCCTGGCGATCTCCAAGCTCGCCGCCCGCGCGCGCCGCCTGAAACGCGCTGAACAGGGGCTCGATCTGATCATCGTCGACTACCTGCAGCTGATCACCGTGGGCGAGGGCAACGGCCAGAAGAACCGGGTGCAGGAGGTGTCGGAGATCACCGGCGGCCTGAAGGCCCTGGCCAAGGAGCTGAACGTTCCGATCGTCGCCCTGTCGCAGCTGTCGCGTCAGGTGGAGAACCGCGAGGACAAGCGGCCCCAGCTGTCGGACCTGCGCGAGTCCGGATCGATCGAGCAGGACGCCGACTGCGTTATGTTCGTCTACCGCGAGAGCTACTACAAGGAACGGGCCGAACCGCGCGAGGGCTCCGAAGAGCATCTGAAGTGGCAGGAGGAGATGGACCTGCTGCGCGGCGTCGCCGAGGTCGTCATCGGCAAGCAGCGGCATGGCCCGATCGGCATCGTCAAGCTGAGCTTCGATTCCGATACGACCAAATTCGGCAACCTGGCCCACAGCGGTCGCTACGGAAACTTCCGCGACATCCCGGAGTAGGGCCGCCTATTTCTTTGGCGCGTGTTTCTGGCCCGTGCGGACGCGGCCGGAGCGGCTGACCTGACGGGCCCCCCCGCGCGCGCCCTTCTGGATCGCGACCGAGGACCCGGCCTTCTTCGACGCGCTGGATTTCACCGCCCCGATGACACGCGGTTTGGCCACGCGCGTCTTCTTCTGCTCCAGCGCCTTGCCGGGCAGGCGGCTCTCTTCCTCGTCCTTCTTGCGGACCTTTCGCGGCGCGGTCTTGGCGTCGCCCTTGTAGCGCTCGGGCCCGGACTTGGCGCCGCCGGCCGCATAGGGGTTCTCCGAGCCGCCCTTGATGGTCAGCCGCAGGGGCACGCCCGGCAGATCGAAGCTCTCGCGCAGCGAATTGGTCAGGTAACGGATGTAGTGGTCCGGCAGGGCCCCGCCCCGGCTGGCGAACAGCACGAAGGTCGGCGGCCGGGCCTTGGTCTGCGCCATGTACTTCGTCTTGATCCGCTTGCCGTCGACGGCGGGCGGCGGGTGCCGCTGGGTGGCCAGAGCCAGCCAGTCGTTCAGGTCCTTGGTCTTGACCTTGACCGACCAGGTGTCGTGCGCCTTCAGGATGGCGGGCATCAGCCGCTCGATGCCGCGCCCGGAGTGGGACGACAGGGCCACGAACGGCGATCCCTTCAGCTGGGGCAGCTTGTCCTCGGCCATGCGGCTCAGTTCGGCCAGCTTGGCCTGGGGTTCCTCTTCCAGATCCCATTTGGCGGCGACATAGACCAGGGCCCGGCCCTCGCGCTCGACCAGATCGGCCAACTGCAGGTCCTGGACGTCGAAGGCGTTGTCCTTGTCCATCACCAGAACGACCACCTCGGCGAAGGTGATGGCGCGGATGGTGTCGGCGACCGACAGCTTCTCCAGCTTTTCCTGAACGCGGGCCTTCCTGCGCATCCCGGCCGTGTCGACCAGACGGATGTTGCGGCCCTCGTATTCCCAGTCGACCGAGATCGAGTCGCGGGTGATCCCGGCCTCGGGCCCGACCAGCAGGCGATCCTCGCCGATCAGGCGGTTGACCAGGGTCGATTTGCCGGCGTTCGGACGGCCGATGATGGCGATGCGGATCGGCTTGTCCGGCTCGTCCACCTCTTCGATGAAGATGTCGACCGAAGCTTCGCGGATGGCCTGATACAGGTCCGCCATGCCTTCGCCGTGCTCGGCGGAGATGGCCACCGGCTCGCCGAAGCCCAGCGCGTGCGCTTCGCCGACGCCGCCGCCGGATTCCCGGCTTTCGGCCTTGTTGGCCAGGATGATGACCGGCTTGTGCTGCTTCCTCAGACGGTCTGCGAAGATGCGGTCCAGCGAGGTCACGCCTTCGCGCGCGTCCATCATGAACAGGATAAGGTCGGCGTCCTCGATCGCGGCCTCGGTCTGCTCGCGCATCCGGGCCTCGAGGCTCTCGTCGGTGACGTCCTCGTACCCCGCCGTGTCGATCAGCGTCAGGTCCATGTCGCCGATGTTGCCGTCGGCATAGCGACGGTCGCGGGTCACGCCCGGGCGATCGTCGACAAGGGCCAGGCGCTTGCCCACCAGCCTGTTGAACAGGGTCGACTTGCCCACGTTGGGGCGGCCGACGATGGCGACCTTCAATGCCATGCCGGCCTTCTAACGCAGTTTGGTGGGGTCGTCAGCGAATGCTGACCAGATCGCCTTCGTCGGTCAGGACATAGAGCGCCCCGTTGTAGGCGATCGGCGCCAGATAGGCCGCGCCGCCCAGTCGGATCGTCGCGGTCTCGGCTCCGGTCTTGGGGTCGAACGCCACCGCCTCGCCGTCGGAGTTGACCAGCACCAGCCGGTTGGAGGCCAGGACTGGGCCCGACCACTCCGGCCTGACCGTGCGGTCGCCGAGACCGAAGAACCCACCCTCCTGACGTACACGGCCCTCGTTGAGGTCCCGGGTCCAGTAGACGGCGCCCGTGTCGCGATTGACCACGGTGAGTTCACCGGACTTGGACACGACATAAACGACGTCTCCGGCCGGCAGCGGCGCGTTGACGCCCGCGATCGGCACGGACCAGCGCGGCTGACCGGTCCGCAGGTCCATGGCCTGCATGACGCCCGAGTGACCGACGGCATAGACGAAGCCACGCGAAATGACGGGGCGACCGGCGACGTCACGGATCTCGGACAGGGCGCTGGTGCGGCTGGTGCGCGACAGCACCTGGGTCCAGACCGGTTGGCCGTTGGAAGCGCGCAGAGCCACGACCTCGCCGGACGAGAAGGGCGCGATCACCGTGTCGCCGCTGACCGCCGGGCTGGACGCCCGCATCACCCGAGCCGGTTCGGCGATGCCGCGATAGGACCACTCCTGGGCCCCCGTCTCGGCATTGAAGGCGATGATCTGGTTGTCGACATCGACGACATAGATCCGGTTGGCCGCGACCGTGGGGGCGCCGCGCAGAGGCACGTCCACGTTCTGGCTCCACACGACATCGCCCGTCGCGGCGTCCAGCGCCGACATGGTGCGATAACCCGAGGCCACGAACAGGCGATTGCCCGCGACCGCCAGACCGCCGCCGAAGCCGCCTTCCAGCGCGCCACCACCCGAACTGACGAACGGGACCGGCAGGCCGAACACCGCCGCGCCGCCCGAGGCTTCGCGCCCGTCCGGCTTGATATTCTGGCGCCAGACCACCTCGCCAGAGGTGGCGTCCACGGCCGTCACGGTCGAGTCGCCGTCCATGGCGTAGATTCGGCCGTCCGCCGCGACCGGCGGGGCCATGACCTGCGTCGTGCGGCTGGAACCGCGACCGATGCCGCGACGCCAGGCGACCTCGAAGCTCGGGGCCGCGATACTGTGCTCGACCAGGTTCTCGGGCGTGCCGCCGGCCATCGGCCAGGCCGTCCGGGACACCGGGCCGGGCAGGAAGAAGTCACGTCCCGACAGGGCTGCGGACGGCGTCAGCGACTGCTCGAACGACAGGATCGAGACCCGGTCCCCCGCGCTGGCCGTCGCCTGGGGGGCGTCGTCCTGGCCCAGGCCGAACGGCAGGATGCGGCGCGCCGAGGCGCAGGAGGCCAGGGCGGCCGCCAGGCCGACCACGGCCACGATCTTTAAGGCGCGCGTCACGGTCGTCATCCGAACTCCGGTCTCGAAACTCACGGGGCAGGCGCCTCGGCCGGGGCCTGAGCCGGGGCCGTTTCGCCGACGGGCGGACCTTGCAGAACCGGCGCTGGCGGGTTGACCTGCTGGGCGGCGACGATGGCAGCGATGCCGGCGGCCGTCTCGCTGTCGATCAGGCCGATGGCCGCCTGGGCGCGCTGGCGCACGGCTTCGGGCACGTCCTGGCCGAGGGTCAGCAGGGTGAACAGCTCGCGCGCCTCGGCGGGCTGGCCAAACTGGAGGCGCGCCAGACCCAGGGCCTCCTGGGCGAAGGGGCGCATCGGACGGCCCTCCTCGGTCAGGGGCTCCAGCCGGGTCTCGATCTCGTCCAGCGTGCCGGTGTCCATTACCAGCAACGCCGCCTTGAACCGGGCCGGGTCGGCCAGAATCGGATCGCCCGCGGCGTCTGCCGCTTGATCGAACAGGGCGATGGCGTCGGGGATGCGGTTGGCGGCGACGGCGATGCCGGCGCGCTGCTGCAGGGCCAGGGCCTTGTAGGCGCCATTGCCCTTTTCGGCGGCTTCGGTGAAGGCGCTCTCGGCCCCCGCCTGATTGCCGGTCTGCAGGGCCTCGAGCCCGCGCTGATAGGCGACCGAGGCGTCATGGGCGCGGCCGGTCTGCATCGCCTGCCAGCCCCACCAGGCCAGGGCCGCGATCAGGGCGACGGCGAGGATGCCGCCGACGATGGGCAGCCACTGGCGCGCGAGGCGCTTGAGGCGTTCGGAGCGAATCTCCTCCTCGACCTCTTCGAAGACATCAGTCACGTGAAACGCCGCCCCGGAAAAAACGCTGAAAAGCCAATCGGCGCGGACCCTAGAGGTTCGACCCCGCGCCCGCAACGCTGTCCGTCAGGAAGACGGACCTCAGGTCGCGGCGGGCTTTTTCGAGAAGTAGGTCTCGACTTCGGCAGGAAAACGGCGGGCGCGAACATCGGCGGCATAGCCCGCGACCGCCCGGTCGATCTCGCCCCTCAGGTCGGCGTAGCGACGCACGAATTTTGGCGTCCAGTCGAACAGGCCCAGCATGTCGGGCGTCACCAGAATCTGGCCGTCGCAGGCGGCCGAGGCCCCGATGCCGATGGTCGGCTTGTCGATGGATCGGGTGATCTCGGCCGCGACCGGCTCGGCCGTGCCCTCGACCACGATGGCGAAGGCGCCCGCGTCGGCGGTGGCCTCGGCCTCGGCGATGACGCGCAGGCGCTCGTCGTCGGTCTTGCCCTTGGCCTTGAACGCCCCCTCGGTCAGCACCGCCTGGGGACGCAAGCCAACGTGGCCCATCACCGGAATACCGCGCTGGACCAGATATTCGATGGTCTGGGGCACGGTGGGTCCGCTCTCCAGTTTCACCGCCTGCGCCCCGGTCTCCTTCATCACCCGCGCGCAGTTCTCATAGGCGATTTCCTTGCCGCCCTCATAGCTGCCGAACGGCATGTCGATGACGACCATGGCCCGGCGGGACCCGCGCATGACCGCTTGCCCGTGCAGGATCATCATCTCCAGCGTGACGCCCACGGTGTTGGGCAGGCCGTGCACCACCATGCCGACGCTGTCGCCGACCAGCAGCAGGTCGCAATGATCGTCCAGAAGCGCGGCCGTGGGCGCGTCATAGGCGGTCAGGCAGACGATCGGCTCCCCGCCTTTCCGCTTCATGATGTCGGGGGCGGCCAACCGACGTGTGGCATCGTTCGTCTGCTTGGACATGATTCAATACTCGGCTGCCGATCAGCCGGGTCTTCTATCATTTCCGCTCATCCCCGCGAAAGCGGGGATGAGCGGAGAGGGAAAGAACCCCCTCGACACGATCAGACCTCCTGGGACAACTTCATCACGCCCGCGGCGGCGAGCGCGATCAACGCCCCGGCGGCCAGCCAGAACAGCTGCATCCCGCCCATCGACCCAAGCGACAGATCGGCCAGACCGAACTGCGCCAGGCCCGAGCCGACCGCTTCCTGAACGTTCAGGCTGGCGCTCTGGATGCCCTGGCCGATGGCGCGACCGGCCACGGGGGCCTGGGCGTCGGACAGGGTGAAGCTGACATTGGTCGATTCGCGCACGGCGATGACGCCCCCGATCAGACCCGCGACCGTCAGGGCGACGGTCCGGACCCGGCTGGACGACTGGAGTTTGGCCTCCACGCCCGCCGCGAACAGCGGGGCGTCGGCCATCTGCGGCGAGCGGGCGAACAGCCGCTCGATCATCGGATCGAATTCGTCAGAAGACATGGGCCGCCCTCCCCGATCGTTCCCCATCCGGCGAAAGCCGGGCGCGGAGTTTATCCAGACCACGTTTGACATGAGACTTCACCGTTCCAAGCGGCAGATTCATGGCGGAGGCGATCTCGGGATGAGACAGCCCCGCGCCGTGACACAGGGAGACACACAGACGCTCGACTTCGCTGAGGCTTTTCAGCGCCTCGTCCAGGTCGACGTGACCCGCCGTGTCCGGAGCCGCCACGCCTTCGGCCTGTTCGGGCTCCAGCTCGGCGACATAGCGGGCGTTCCTGGCCTTGCGCTTCAGATACAGGCGCGCGGCGATGCGCTTGACCCAGGCGGCGAAGGTACCCTCGCCCCGGAACTCGGCGCATTTCTCGAACGCCTGCAGGAAGGCGTCCTGGGCCACGTCATCGGCTTCCGAGGGTTGCGCCCCCATCCGCCGCAGCAGGCCGCGCACCGCGGAGCCGTGGCGACGCGCCAGCTCGCCGAACTCGCGCCGGCCGCCGGCGGCCGCCAGGGCCGCCAGCTCCACGTCGTGCCGATCCTTCAGCGATTTGGCCAATAGGGACTGGGCCATGACAGATATTCCCCCAACTCTTCTGAGAGATTTGGCCAGCCGCGGCTCAGTCCTTGTTCTTGTTGAAGAAGCTCAAAACGATGAAGGCCAGGCCGATCGTGATCGGGATCGCCGACAGGCCCAGCAGGCTGCCGTCGAAGTTGGGGCCGTCGCTCCAGTCGTCGCCATGGTGTCCCAGGGTCTCGTTGACGAGGCTGAACGCCGCCATGCCAATACCGACCGCCAGCCAGATGATGCCCCGGCGGATGTCGCGGGTGCGGCTGGGAACGCCCTTGCTCGCCTCGGTGCTCAGGGCCTCGATGACCTCGGGCGGCAGGGGCTGACCCTTGTCGATGGCGGCGCGAACGGTCGCCTGCATCTCGCGGCGCTCGCGCGATTTGAAATAGGTGGGGCCGACGATGATGGCCGTGATGGTGCCGAACACGGCGAAGATGGCGAAGATCGGAATGAAGTCTTCCATGGGTGGTCCCCTCGTTTGTCCTGACGGCGCGAGCCTGATGCCCGGGCCTCATGACCACAAGAGGCGGCGACGGGCCCCGGCGGATGCGCGGATGCACATGAATTCTTCGTAAGGCGACGCCCGTCGTGGATGGACGAAACTTAATGCGACGCTTCGCATCCGGCGACGACGGCGGGCGGCTCTGACGCATTGGCGATCCCGCCCATAGTCATCGGAGTTTCCTTATGTCCCCGTCCCTGATCCTGGCCACCACCCTTGTGGCCTCGTCCCCCGCCCAGGCGGCCGCCCCCGCGCCCGAAATGCGTGTCGCCATCGGCGATCTGGATTTCACCCGCGACAGCGGCCAGGACGAGTTCGTCCGCCGCGTCCATGCCGCCAGCCGCGACTATTGCCGCGACCGCATAGAGATCGTCACGCCCGATCGGCTGGGTGAAGTCTCGGTCTGCCGGGCCGAGATGCGCCGCCTCGCCTACCGCGCCCTGCCCGCCCCCCGGATGCAGCAGTTGGCCGAGGCCGGGCGTCTGCGCGCGATCCGATAGGCGAGCGCCTGCGCCCCACCGTCGCTCGCGGGTGCACGGCGGGGCGGAACGTGCGATCTATGACTGAGAAACATCCCTTCAGGAGCGCCCCGATGAGCCACGTCACCTATCGCATCGTCGAGCACGACGGCGGCTGGGCCTACAAGGTCGGCGACACCTTCTCGGAGACCTTCCCCAATCACGACGCCGCGCGCGCCGCCGCCGTCGCAGCCAGCCGCGAACAGCGGGTCGCCGATCAGACGGCCTACATCGAATATGAGGACAGGGAGGGTAGCTGGATCACCGAGCGCGCCGACGGCCACGACCGGCCGGACACCGACGTCCAAGGCTAGCCGAAAGCCACAGCATAGATCTCCGGCTTGAATCCGACGACCGTGCGAACGCCCAGGTCGAGCACCGGCCGCTTGATCATCGAGGGCTGGACCAGCATCAGGGCGATGGCCTTGTCGGCGTCCAGCCCGGCGCGGTCGGCCTCGGGCAGGGCGCGGAAGGTGGTGCCGGCACGGTTCAGCACCGTCTCCCAGCCATGGGTCTGGACCCAGCCCTCCAGCGTCGGCCGGTCGATGCCAGCCTTCTTGTAGTCGTGAAAGACAAAGGCGCGGCCGTTCTGGTCCAGCCAGGTCCGGGCCTTCTTGACCGTGTCGCAGTTGGGGATGCCATACAGTGTCGGTGTCATGAAGCGGGGATAGAACTGCCCGGTGGGGTCCGGCAAGGCTGGACCTTTATGTCCGGCCCGGCAGACCACGGGTCGTCGTCGCAAGAGACCCGTCCATGATCCGTCGCCTGTCCATCGTCGCCATTGCCGCCATCGCCGCCGCCTGCTCCCAGCCGGAGGAGCCCGCCGCTTCGATCGAGCCCGCCGCGCCGGCTGCGCCATCGCCGATCAGCCAGGCCTATGTCGCCGAGGTTCAGGACTATTGGTCAGGCGGCGCGGCCGTGACGGCGGAGGAGGTGATCAATCTGGTCGGGCTGAACGGCCCGGCGGGCGCGATCGAGGAACTTGGCTCCGACCAGCCCCGGTCCCGCTGGAATACGGTCATGTCAGGCATCGCCTCCGCAGACCCGGCATGGCTGGGCGTCGCCGCCGCCCTGGAGCCCGGAGTCACCGGACCGAGCGCAGACTCCCTGGACGGGGTGCTGAAGGCCGCCCTGGCCGCCGACGCCACCGCCACCCTGCGGGTGCTCGAGCCCGCCCGTCAGCGTCTGTCGCCCCAGGCCGTCTGCGCCAGCGACGAGGCGGAAACCGTTGCGGCCCTGAGACCCTCGGTCGACGCGGTCAGCGATCCCGCGCTCGAGGCCAAGAAGGCCGCCTGCCTGGAAGCCATGGTCGGCTAGGCCGGCGCTCTTGCCCGGGACATCAGGCGGTCAGTTCGCCGGGATCACCGCGCCATCATACTTTTCGGCGATGAAGTCCTTGACCGCCTGACTGCGCAGCGCCGTGGCCAGCGCCTGAACGCGCGGGTCGTTCTGGTTCTCCGCGCGGGTGACCAGATAGTTCACATAGGGACTGTCGCCGCCCTCGATCGTCAGCGCGTCCTCGCGCGGGTTCAGCCCGGCATCCAGGGCGTAGTTCGTGTTGATGACGGCCATGTCGACCTGGTCCAGCACGCGCGGCAGGGTCGCGGATTCCAGCTCGCGGAAGCGCAGGTTCTTGGGGTTCTCGGTGATGTCGCGCAGACTCTGAGACGGGTTCGTCGGGTCCGCCAGCCGGATCAGTCCCGCCGTCTGCAGCAGGATCAACGAGCGCCCAACCGACGACGCATCGTTGGGAATGGCCACATCGGCCCCGTCCGGCAGGGCCGCCAGCGTCTGGAACCGCCGCGAGTAGGCCCCCAGCGGCTCGACGTGGATGCCGGCCACAGTCACCAGGGTGGCGCCGCGCGCCGCGTTGAACTCGTCCAGATAGGGCTTGGTCTGGAAGTAGTTGGCGTCCAGCCCGCCCTCGACCAGCTGGGTATTGGGCTGGACGTAGTCGTTGAACACCCGCACCTCGATCGGCGTCCCGGCCTCGGCCAGAGACGGAGCCAGGAACTCCAGGATTTCCGCGTGGGGGACGGCCGTCGCGCCCACGACCAGCGGCCCCGTGCCGTCGGCCTTCTCGGCCCCCTGCCCGCAGGCGGCGAGAATCATCGAAGCGGCGGCGATCAGGAGCGAGCGGCGAAGCATGGGCGGGCCTTTGAGCTAGGACATCAGCGGTGCGAGACCCTAGCGACCAGGGCGTCGCCGAGCATCTGCAGAATTTGTACGAGCACCAGCAGCAAAACTACGGTCACGACCATGACGTCGGTCTGGAACCGCTGATAGCCGAACCGCACAGCCAGGTCGCCGAGACCGCCCGCGCCCACCACGCCCGCCATGGCCGTATAGCTGACCAGGGCGATCGCCGTGACCGTCGCGCCTGCGACGATCCCCGACATGGCCTCCGGCAGCAGGGCCCGGGTCACGATCTGGAACGTCGAGCCGCCCATGGCCTGGGTGGCTTCGACCACGCCCTTGTCGACCTCCCGCAGCGCCGTCTCGACCAGGCGCGCGTAGAAGGGCGCGGCTCCGACCACCAGCGGCGGGATCGCCCCGGCCACGCCCAGCGACGTCCCGACCAGGATCACCGTCAACGGCAGCATGACGATCAGCAGGATGATGAAGGGCACGGACCTCAGGATGTTGACGATCAGCGACAACACCCCGTTCAGCACCGGATTGGCCGCCAGTCGCCCCTTGCCGGACAGATACAGCAGCACGCCCAGCGGGATGCCGAACAGCACGGTCAGGGCCATCGACCCGCCGAGCATCAGCAGGGTGTCGCGCGTGGCCCGCGCGATCTCGGGCCAATCGACGTTCTGGAAGAACTCCATACCCTTACTCCGTCATCCTCGGGCTTGACCCGAGGACCGGATTGTCCGTCTGCTCGTGCGACGGAACCAAAGCACAGTCCGCTGAGCGTCCGATCCTCGGGTCAAGCCCGAGGATGACGAGACTGGATTGAACGACGAACAGGAGGCTCACGACACCGCCTCCACCACCACGCCCCGTTCGCTCAGCCGCGCCACCGCGGCCTCGGCGTCGCCGCCGGTGAAGGCCACGACCATCTGGCCATAGGGCTCGCCCCGGATGCGGCTGATCCGTCCCGACAGGATCGAATAATCCACGCCGACGGACCGCGCGACGCGGCTCAGTTCGGGCTCATAGGTCGCCGTGCCCCGGAACGTCAGCTTCGCCAGCCGCCCGCCGACCGGCACGATGGAGGCGTCGAAGCTCTCGCCCCCCTCGCCTTCCGCCAGCATGGATCGGGTCACGGGCGACTTCGGATGCAGGAAGACGTCGGCCGTCGCCCCCTCCTCCACCACGCGCCCGTCCTTCAACACCGCGACCCGGTCGCAGACGCGGCGGACCACCTCCATCTGGTGGGTGATCAGCACGATGGTCAGGCCCAGTTCGCGGTTCAGCTCGTCCAGCAGGCTCAGGATCTCGTCCGTCGTCTCGGGGTCCAGCGCGCTGGTCGCCTCGTCGCACAGCAGGACCTCGGGCCCGCAGGCGAGCGCCCGCGCGATACCCACCCTCTGCTTCTGCCCGCCCGACAGCTGGGCCGGATGCTTCTTCGCATGCTCAGCCAACCCCAGCCGCGCCAGCAGCTCGGTCGTCCTCGCTCGAACCTCCACGTCCGGCCGCCCCTCCAGCCGAAGCGGGAAGGCCACGTTCTCTTCTATGGTCTTGGCGTTCAGCAGGTTGAAATGCTGGAAGATCATCCCGATCCGCCGCCGTGCCGCGCGCAGGGCGGCGGGCTTCAGCGCCGTGATCTCCTGATCGCCGACGAAGACCTTGCCCGCGTTCGGCGTTTCCAGGCGGTTGATGGTTCGGACCAGCGTCGACTTGCCCGCGCCCGAGCGCCCGACCACGCCGAACACCTGGCCCCGGCCCACCGTCAGGTCGATGGCGTCCAGCGCCACGCGCTCGCCCGCGGCGCTGCGATAGCGCTTGGTCACGCCTTCCAGCCGGATCATGTCAGTCGGTCTCGAGCGCCGCTGCGGGGATGATGGTCACGCTCTCGCCGCACCCGCAGGCGTCGGTCTGGTTCGGATTGCGGAACACGAACTTGGACGCCAGCTTGGTCGTCTCGTAGTCGATCTCCGACCCGATCAGGAACAGGATGGCCTTGGGCTCGATCAGGATGGTCACGCCCTTGTCCTCGACCAGCTCGTCCATCGGCTCGATCGTCTCGGCATAGGCGAAGGTGTATTCCTGCCCCGCGCAGCCGCCGTTCTTCACCCCGACGCGCAGGGCGACATAGGGCTTGTCGGCCCCCTCCATGATCTCGCGCACGCGCGCCGCCGCGGCCTCGGTCAGGGTGACGACCTTGGGGCGCGGGCGGCGGGGGCGGTCTGTGGTCTGCAGGTCGGTCATTGCACCACCCCGTTCGTCATCCTCGGGCTTGACCCGAGGATCGGATTTCCAGCGGCTCGTACGAAGACGGAGGACGCGGTGCAGCCAACGCGACCTGACTCCTGTCTTGCGTGAGGACGATCCGGTCCTCGGATCAAGTCCGAGGACGACGATGTGAAAACAGCGTGCGTCATCAGAACATGTTCAGGGCGAGCTTGGCCTCATCGCTCATCTTGGACGGATCCCATGGCGGCTCGAACACCAGGTTGGCACGGGCCGAGCGCACGCCCTCGACCTTTTTCACCGCGTCCTCGATCCAGCCCGGCATTTCGCCGGCCACCGGACAGCCGGGCGCCGTCAGGGTCATGTCGATCAGGACATCGCGATCGTCCGACAGGTCGACCTTGTAGATCAGGCCCAATTCATAGACGTCGACCGGGATCTCCGGGTCGAACACCGTCTTAAGCGCCGCGATCAGGTCGTCGGTCAGCCGGTCGATCTCGGCCTGATCCATCGCAGCCGCCTGCGGCTCCGCCCAGGTCTCGGCGAAGGTCTCGCTGGTGGTGATCTTTTCGTCCGTCTCGCTCACACGAAGAATTCCCGAGCCTTGATGAGGGCGTCCGCGAAGGCGTCCGCGTCTTCCACGGTGTTATATAGGGCGAAACTGGCCCGCGCGCTCGAAGTCAGTCCAAATCGGCGCGACAAAGGCTCGGCGCAGTGCAGTCCGGCCCGCACGGCCACGCCATATCGGTCCATCACCTGGGCCACGTCATGGGCATGGGCCCCCTCGACCGTGAAGGTCAGGATTGCCCCCTTGCCGGGTGCCTCGCCGATGATCCTCAGCCAGTTCAGCCCCGACAGCCGCGCCACGGCGTGGTCATAGACCGCCATCTCATGCGCCGCGATCGCCTGGCGGTCGAAGCCCATGAACCATTCCAGCGCGACCCCCAGACCGATCGCCTCCAGGATCGGCGGCGTCCCCGCCTCGAACCGGTGCGGAATGGGGGCATAGGTCACCGCGTCCTCGGTCACGGTCGCGATCATCTCGCCCCCGCCCTGATAGGGCGGCAGAGCCTCCAGCGCGGCGCGCTTGCCGTACATCCCGCCTATGCCCGTGGGGCCATACAGCTTGTGGCCGGTGAAGACGTAGAAGTCGCAGTCCAGCGCCTGAACGTCCGGGCTGCAATGCACCGCCCCCTGGCACCCGTCGACCAGCAGCAGAGCGCCCGCCGCATGCGCCAGATCGGCGACGACGCGGACGTCGTTCACCGTGCCCAGCACGTTCGACATATGGGTCACCGCGACCAGCCTGGTCCTCGGTCCGATCAGGTCGGCCAGGGCCACCATGTCCAGCGATCCGTCGTCCAGCACCGGTGCCCATTTCAGCACGACGCCGAACCGGTCCCTCAGCATGGCCCAGGGCACGATGTTGGCGTGGTGCTCCATCTGGGTCGTGACGATCTCGTCGCCGGCCTTGAGGCTTTGCGCCAGACCGGCCGCGACCAGATTGAAGGCCTCGGTCCCGCCCTTGGTCCAGACGATCTGGTCCGGACTCTCGGCGTTCAGGAACCGGGCGACGGTCTCCCTCGCCTGTTCGAACGCCTCGGTCGTCTCATTGGCCAGGGTGTGCAAGCCGCGATGGACGTTGGCATAGGACCCCTCCATCGCCGCCGTCAGGGCGTCGATCACCGCGCGCGGCTTCTGCGCCGAGGCGGCCGAGTCCAGATAGACCAGCGGCTTGCCGTTCACCGTCCGCGACAGGATCGGGAACTGGGCGCGGGCGGCATAGGGGTCGAAGCGATTTACAGCCGAGCCGTCAGCCATGACCTCACCACCTCTCTCGCGCCTTCGTGCGCGATGCGATCGATCACCTCGAACAGGAACGCCTGGGTCAGCAGGGCCCGCGCCTCTTCCGCCGGAATGCCGCGCTGCTGCATGTAGAACAGGGCGCTCTCGTCCAGATTGCCGACCGTATTGCCGTGCGCGCACTGAACGTCGTCGGCATAGATTTCCAGCTCCGGCTTCGCGTCCACCTCGGCCCGCTCGCCGAGAATGAGCGCATGGTGCCCCATCCGCGCATCGGTGCCATCGGCCCCGCGCTCGACCACGATCTTGCCCTGGAACACGCCGCGCGCGGTGTCGCGGACGACGCCCTTGGTCAGCTGAGAGGTGAGGCCGTTCAGGCCGCCGTGGCGCACGACGCTGGTCAGATCGGTGTGGCGCTCGCCGGACAGGGCGTAGAGGCCGTCCAGCGTCACCTCGGTCGCCTCCCCGCCATGGGCCAGGTGGGTTTCCTGCCGCTGCAGCTTCGCGCCGCTCGTGATCGTCGTCTGACGATAGACCGCGCCGGGTGCCGTCTTCACATGCGCCACCGAAACCGAGATCGCGTCCGCCGGCTCGTCGATCAGGACGACCCGCGTGACCTCGGCCCCGGCCGGAACATCGAGATCGATCCGATAGTTGGCGACATACCCTGCGCCCGCGCCCTCATGGCTTTCCAGCAGCGTCAGCTTCGCGCCCGGCTTGACCGCGATCCGTACCGAGGCGCCGTGCCCCGTGCCCGTCGCGTCCGATACGAACCTCAGCCGCAGCGTCTGCTCGCCCGAGGCGACGAAGGCGTCGGCCCCGACCGCCCGGCCATTGGCGAAGGCGATCTCCTCTCCGCCCAGGTCCGCGAACGGCCCGCCGAGCGCGATCTCGACGGCCGGAGACGGCGGCGGCGTCTGGCGCAGCACGCGGGCCAGGTCGGTGTATTTCCACGCCTCGACCCGCCGCGACGGGAAGGTCGAAGGGTCGCGCAGATCGACGGCGCTCATCGTCTCCTCCCCCGCGATGCGGGTGAGGATTGAGCGGTTCATGCCGCGACCGGCAGATACTTGTCGTACCCTTCCGCCTCCAGCTGGTGCGCCAGCTCCGGCCCGCCTGAGGCCACGATCCGCCCCGCCGCCAGCACATGCACCCGGTCGGGTTTGATGTAGTCCAGCAGCCGCTGATAGTGGGTGATCACCAGCATCGCGCGGTCCGGCGACCGCAGCGCATTCACCCCCTCCGACACGATCCGCAAGGCGTCGATGTCGAGGCCGGAATCGGTCTCGTCCAGAATCAGCAGCGACGGCTCCAACAGCGCCATCTGCAGGATCTCCATCCGCTTCTTCTCGCCGCCGGAAAAGCCGACGTTCAGCGGCCGCTTCAGCATGTCGAAATCCATCTTCAGCGCCGCCGACGCCGCCCGGACCATCTTCAGGAACGCCGGCGCCGACACCTCCTCCTCGCCGCGCGCCCGCTTCTGCGCATTCAGCGCCGTCCGCACGAACGTCAGGGCCGGCACGCCAGGAATCTCGATCGGATACTGGAACGAGAGGAACACGCCCTTGGCCGCCCGCGCCGCCGGGTCGAGGTCCAGCAGGCTCTCGCCCCGCCATTCGACCGACCCCTCGACCGTCTCGTAGCCGGGTCGCCCCGACAGGGCATAGCCCAGCGTCGACTTGCCCGCCCCGTTCGGCCCCATTATGGCGTGCACCTCGCCCGCCGGAACGTCGAGCGTCAGCCCCTTGAGGATCGGCTTGTCGCCGATGGAAACGTGGAGGTTGGAGATGGAGAGCATGGGTTTCATTCAAAAGGAGGAGGCAAGGCGTCGAGGTCCTGACGCATGTCGTAGAAGGCGACGACCGAGATGCGGTCGGGCAGAATCTTGAAGACGATCAGCTTCTTCCATCGCCGCAAGGTGAACTCTCGAAAACCGTCCCAGCGGACGGACGGCCGCCCCGGCGTCAGCACATAGGTCAGTTGGCGGCTGACGGCCCTGATCTCGAGACTGGCGCGTCGCGCCGCTGACGCATTCTGCTCGGCCAGATAGTCGAGATAGCTCTCGGCTGAGCGGAGTGCGGCGACGGTCCATCTGACAGGTCTCACCCGTACTTCGCCTGCCAGCGTGCGAAGAGCTCCTCCTGATCGATCTCGTTGCCGCTTTCCATGTCCGCGATCCCTGCAGCCATCAGAGCCCTGGCGTCCTCTTCGACCACGACCATGTCGACGGCATAGCTCGACAGTTCAGCGTAGGCCTTGATGGCCTCCTCGATGATCTCCCGCCCGGTCTGATCGGGATACCGCTCCTTCAGCTTGGCGAAGACCTCCTCGTTGCTGACCGTCTCGCCCCGCTCGATCTGAGCAAGACTTTCCTCGATCTCAGCGATCTGTTCGGCCGTGAAAGGCTCAGCCGTCATCGAGTCCTGCTGTGTCAGTTCCCACTCCGTGAAGCCGACCATCAGTTCAGACAGCGAAATGCCGCGTTCATCCGCCGCATCCTTGAACCGCTGCGCGATGTCGTCCTCGACCTCGATGGTCAGGAGCCGGGTGTGTGGCTTCGGCAATGCGCTCATCGCGACCTCCAGAGGTGAGCATACCACAGCATCGCCCTGCCCTCGCCCTTCGACCCGATGATCGCGCGCACCTCGCCGGCCGGGACGTCGAGCGTCAGCCCCTTGAGGATCGGCTTGTCGCCGAAGGAGACGTGGAGGTTGGAGATGGTCATTTAATCTCGGTTTGTCCGTAGGTGATGAGCCACTCGCCAAGGATGGCCATCACCTCATCCGTGGTGGCAGCATCTTCGCTCTTGATCACGACCTGCCAACCGTCATCGTCGCGGACACCGTGCCAATAGACGTGAAGGCGGTAAGCGTCTGGAGCCTTGAGATCGACTTCGATGCGCTTCCGACCACCGCTCAACAAAAGTCCGTAGCTGAAGCGCTGCTTATCGATGGACTCTGTGACGCTGAAGCCGCGCGCTGCGATAGCTGACTCCTTTTGAAGAACGACCGATTTAAGGTGGGCTAGCCGTTCTTCGAGTGCAGCGTGTTTCGTCCGCTCTTTCGCCGCCTCTTCTGCTTTGCGTGCGTCTATCGAGGCTTGCACGGCAGCCTCTTTCGCTTCTGCCGCTGCCATCGCGGTTTCAAACGGATCGCTCACCCCACGCTCCCCTCGAGCGAGATCGCCACCAGCTTCTGCGCCTCGACGGCGAACTCCATCGGCAGCTTCTGCATCACATCGCGGACGAAGCCGTTGACCAGCAGGGCCACCGCCTCCTCCTGCGACAGTCCGCGCTGCTGGGCGTAGAACAGCTGGTCGTCGGACAGGCGGGTCGTCGTCGCCTCGTGCTCCAGCTGGGCCGAGCCGTTGCGGGCCTCGATATAGGGCACGGTGTGCGACCCGCAGTCGCCCCCGATCAGCAGGCTGTCGCACTGGGTGAAGTTCCTCACCCCGGTCGCCTTGGGATGCACCGACACCAGCCCGCGATAGGTCGAGTCCGACCGTCCCGCCGACACCGCCTTGGCGATGATCCGCGACTTCGAGTTCTTGCCCAGGTGGATCATCTTGGTGCCGGTGTCGGCCTGCTGATGTCCATTGGTGATGGCGATGGAATAGAATTCGCCCGAGCTCTCTTCACCGCGCAGAACGCAGGAGGGGTATTTCCAGGTCACGGCCGAGCCGGTCTCGACCTGGGTCCATGACACCTTCGACCGGTCGCCCCGGCAGTCGGCGCGCTTGGTGACGAAGTTGTAGATGCCGCCCTTGCCCTCGGCGTCGCCGGGGTACCAGTTCTGGACCGTCGAATATTTGACCTCGGCGTCGTCCAGCGCGACCAGCTCGACCACCGCCGCGTGCAGCTGGTTCTCGTCGCGCATCGGGGCCGTGCAGCCTTCCAGGTAGGAGACGTAGCTGCCCTTGTCGGCGATGATCAGGGTGCGTTCGAACTGGCCCGTCTGGCTCGCATTGATGCGGAAATAGGTCGACAGTTCCATCGGGCACTTCACGCCCGGAGGGATGTAGACGAAGGATCCATCGCTGAAGACCGCGCTGTTCAGCGCCGCGAAATAGTTGTCGGAGACCGGCACCACCGATCCCAGATATTGGCGCACCAGATCCGGATATTCCCGCAAGGCCTCGGAAATCGGCATGAAAATCACGCCGACCTTGGCCAGCTCGGCCTTGAAGGTTGTGACCACGCTGACGCTGTCGAACACGGCGTCCACCGCATAGCGCGGGGCGCCCTCGACGCCCGCCAGGACCTCCTGCTCCTTCAGCGGGATGCCCAGCTTCTTGTAGATTTCCAGAATTTCCGGATCGACCTCGTCCAGCGACTTGGGCCCGTCCTTCTTCTTGGGCGCGGCGTAGTAGAACAGCTCCTGATAATCGACCGGCGTGTATTTCACCGACGACCAGGTCGGCTCCTCCATCGCCAGCCAGCGCTCATAGGCGGCCAGGCGCCACTCCAGCATCCACTCCGGCTCGCCCTTCTTCTCGGAGATGAAGCGAACGATGTCGGCGTTCAGCCCGCGCGGGGCGTATTCCGTCTCGATGTCCGAGGTGAAGCCGTGCTCGTACTTCTCCAGCGCGGCGACGGCGTCGATGGTTTCCTGAACGGCGGCCATGACTTAGGCGGTTTCCTTTACACGCGCGGACTGACGGGCGCGGTACCGGGCATATGCGGTCGTCCACGCCGCAGAGAAGCGCGACCAATCGTCTTTCGTCGTGCTCCAGCCGCCCGAGACGCGCACACCTCCGGTCGCCAGATCCATCCGCCCCATGGCCACGATCGTCCGGCTCGGCTTGGTCTTGCCGGACGAACAGGCGCTGCCGGCCGAGACCATGACGCCCTCCAGATCCAGCACGATCAGGGCCTGCGGGCTCTCCCAGTCCGGCACGGACAGGAACAGGGTGTTGGGCAGACGCGGCGCGCCCTTGCCGATAATCGTCGCCCCGGCCTTCTCGACCGCCGCCTCGGCCGCATCGCGCCAGACGGCATGGGCCTCCGCCGTCGGCAGATCCCGCGCTGCGCAGTCCGCCGCGACGCCGAAGCCGTGGATGCCCGGCACGTTCTCCGTGCCGGCCCTCAGGCCCCGCTCCTGCCCGGCGCCCCGCACGATCTGCACCGCCGACCGGCCTTCGCCCAGCACCAGCGCGCCCACGCCCTGCGGTCCGCCCAGCTTGTGCGCCGAAAGCGTCAGGGTATCGGCCTTCAGCCCCGCGATCGACACCGGAATCTTGCCCGCCGACTGGATGGCGTCGACGTGCAGCCAGCCGCCGGCCTCGCGCACCAGGGTCGCGGCCTCGCGGATCGGCTGGATCACGCCGCTCTCGTTGTTGGCATGATGGATCGCGACAACCGCCTTGCCGGGCGCGGCCAGCAGCTTGGACAGCTTGCCCAGGTCGATCACGCCGCGCCCATCGACCGGCAGCACCTTGACCGGCTTGCCCGACGCCTTGGCCGCCTCAGCGACGCAAGGATGCTCGGAGGCGCAGACGATCAGCCGTTCGCACCCCGCCGCGATCGCGCTGGCGATCGCCTGGGCATTGGACTCCGTCCCGCCTGAGGAAAACACCACGGACTGCGCATCCGCCCCGACCAGATCGGCCACCCGCGCCCGCGCCGTCTCGACCCGCGCCCGCGCCCGCCGTCCGGCCGCATGGACCGCCGACGGATTGCCGTTGTCGGCCAGGGCCTCGGCCATCGCCGCCTGCACCTCCGGCCGCACCAGGGCCGAGGCGTTGTAGTCCAGATAGACCGGGCTCATGCCGCCACCCCGACATCGGCGACGGTCGGCGCCCGCCGCGTCCGGTTCAGAACCACGTCCTCCAGCGACACGCTGGACAGATAGCGATGGATCTCGTCGCCCAGGTCCTCCCAAAGATTGTGGGTGATGCAGCGTTCGCCGGCCATCATACAGCCGCGCGGCGAGGAATGGGCCGCGCACCGCGTCGCGCGGATCGGCTCATCGACCGCCAGGACGATCTCGGACACCACGGTCTCGCCCGCCGTCTTGGCCAGGCGATAGCCACCGCCCGGACCGCGGACGCTCTGAACCAGGCCGCTTTTTCTCAGCCGCGCGAACAGCTGTTCGAGGTAACTCAATGAAATTTCCTGCCGCGTGGCGATCTCGGCCAGGGACACGGCGCGCGCCTGACCGGCCTCGCCTCGCCCGTTCCGGGCCAGGTCGGCCATCGCCATCACGGCGTATCGTCCCTTGGTCGACAGGCGCATCGTCGTCCTTCAAAAACCGCGCGCTTTTCAGGGGTCCTGTGCTATGACCCGCCGCTTCGCGAGGCGGCCCGGCGCAGGTTGGACTTAGAAAGTCCTACCCCGGCGGTCAAGTATTTCAGGGCCGCGAAATGACAGTTGAACGGATTCCAGAGCCCCATGCCTGAAGTCATCCTGCCCGGCGCCTCCGGCCGCATCGAGGGCCGCTATTCCCCCGGCAAACGCGCCAACGCCCCCATCGCCCTGATCCTGCATCCCCACCCCAAGGCGGGTGGGCACATGAACAATCCGGTCGCCGTGACCCTCTATCAGCTGTTCCAGAAGCGCGGCTTCGCCACCCTGCGCTACAATTCGCGCGGCGTCGGCAAGTCCCAGGGCGAGTTCGACTCCGGCATCGGCGAACTGGCCGACGCGGCCACGGCCCTGGACTGGCTCCAGTCCAACAACCCCGCCGCGACCCAGACCTGGGTCGCCGGCTATCAGTTCGGCGCCTACATCGGCATGCAGCTGTTGATGCGCCGGCCCGAGACCGACGGCTTCATCTCGGTCTCGCCGCCGTCCAACATGTACGACTTCAGCTTCCTGGCCCCCTGCCCGGCGTCCGGCCTGTTCCTGCACGGCACGGCCGACACCATCGTCCCGCCGGTCGAGGTCGAGCGCGTGGTCAACAAGCTGCGCACCCAGAAGGGCATCGTCATCGACTACGAGCTGGAAGAAGGCGCGACCCACTTCTGGCAGGACCACATCGGCGCGGTCGAGACCCGCGTCGGGGCCTATCTGGACAAGCGGCTCGAGGCCGAGCCGGCCTGACGGCGTCTGACGGCCGCTTCCCTCGCCCACCTTAGCCCCTAGGATGCCTTCGGGAATCAGGGGGAAGACCATGGCACTTCGCATCGGCGCGCTCGCGCTGGCGGCATCGCTCATCGCGGGCGGCGTGGCGGCCCAGGAACGCGATCTTCGCCCCTTCTGCCCCGACCGGCCGGGCAAGGGCGACTCGACCTGCGTCATCGACCCCGGCGTGATCCAGATCGAGGTCGGCCTGTTCGACGGCTTCGAGCAGGAGGATGACGCGACCCGCGTCGAGGGATGGGCCGCCGGCTCGGTCACCGTCCGCTACGGGGTCGGTCCGCGCACAGAGGTGCAGGCCGGCGTGTCCCTTGCCACGCGCGAGGAGGCGACCGACCGCGCTACCGGTCTGGCCGGCACCGCCGAGGGCATCGGCGACCTGTTCCTGGCCATGCGCCACAGCCTCATCAACCCCGACGGCGAACCCTTCGGCATGGCCGTCACCGTGTTCGGCACGGTCCCGACCGGCGACGACGAGGTCCGCGCCAGCGGCATCGAGGCCGGCGTCGCCCTGCCCATGGCCTTCGACACCGGCTCTGAGTGGAGTCTGGGCGTCTCGCCCTTCATCGAAGCGATCCGCGACGCGGACGGCGAGGGTTCGCACGCCGCCTACAGCCTGGTGATCGGCACCGACCGGGGCTTCGGCGACTGGACCCTGGGGGCCGAGGTCTGGATCAGCCATGACGACGACCCGCTGGGCTCAACGACGCCGTCCACCCTCGACCTCATCGCCGTCTGGAGCCCGCCGTCCCTGCCCGACGCCCAGCTGGATTTCGGGCTCAACTTCGGACTGAACGACGACGCCCCGGACATCGAGTTCGGCGTCGGTCTGGCGCGCCGGTTCTGATCCCTCAGTAGATCAGGAACGGCCGCCTAGCCTCGATCCACGCGGCCTCGTCCCGGCCCGCGATGGCGTCCAGGTCGCCCGGCTGCGCGGCCGCGTCATCGACCCATTCCCGCAGCGCCGGCCCCCCGTTGATCACGTCGATCGGCAGCTTTCCAAAGGCGTACTCGTACGGAAAGTCCCGCCACAGGTCGTAATCGGGATAGAGCCGCCGGATCGCCTTGAACCCGGCCGCCTGCAGTCGCCAGGGCCGGAAGGCGGCGTGATCGTAATGCGGATCCTCGACGTGGATCTGAACGCCGGAACACAGCTGGCCGACATGCTTGTGGAAGGTTGGCTGGAACCACATCGGTCTCAGGGCGCAGCCTCGGACCCAGTCGGGCGCGAAGGCCTGCATCTCGGCGATCACGGCCTTGGCGTCGATATCGGGGGCTCCGAACAGCTCCAGCGGCCGGGTCGTGCCCCGCCCTTCCGACAGGGTCGCCCCCTCCAGCATCACCGTGCCGGGATAGGCCCGCGCCATCGACAGGTTCGGCGCGTTGGGGCTGGGGTTGATCCAGGCGCGCTGGTTCAACGGCCAGCCGAACCCCGGCCCAGCCTCGGGGTCGTAACCCTGCATCTCGATGACGCGATAATCGACGTCCAGCTTGAAGTGGTCGATGAACCAGTGGCCCATCTCGCCCAGGGTCAGTCCGTGCCGCATCGGCATGGGCCCGGCCCCGACGAAGCTCTCCCAGCCCGCCACCAGCGTCGTCCCCTCGACCGGCCGTCCGGCGGGGTTGGGCCGGTCCAGCACCCAGACCGTCTTGCCCGTCTCGGCGGCAGCTTCGAGCACATAGAGCAGCGTCGTCACGAAGGTGTAGATGCGACACCCCAGGTCCTGCAGGTCCACCAGGATGACGTCGAACGTCGACAGCATCTGGCCGGTCGGCCGACGCACCTCGCCATACAGGCTGAACACCGGAAAGCCGTGGACCGGATCGGTCTCGTCCGGGCTCTCCATCATATTGTCCTGCAGGTCGCCCTTCATCCCGTGCTGGGGCCCGAAGGCGGCGCTGATCCGCACGCCCGCCGCCATCAGGGCGTCGATGGAGTGCGTCAGGTCCGCCGTCACCGACGCGGGATGCGCCAGCAGCGCCACCCTGCGCCCCTTCAGCGGGTCCAGCAGGGCCGGTTCGGCGAGCAGGCGGTCGATGCCGAAGGTCATGGCAGGTCCAGGACGAAGCTGTCGGGATGATGGAAGTCGGGCTTATCCGACGGATGGGCCAGGGCCCAGTAGGAGAAGGAGCCGTCGATGGCCTCGATCACGGCGGACAACCCGAGCCGCGTCGCGCCGTTCGGCAGTTCGATCCGCGTCTCCAGCGCCAGCATGTCCCAGGCGAGATCCAGTTCCCCCGGCGTCGCGACCTCCAGGGCGTTCCGCATCCCCTGACGCGGGGAATCGAACCGATAGGTCGCCCACTGACCGGAAGGCGACAGATTGTATTCCACATAGCCGTCGTCGGTCTGAACGAAGGCCTCGAAGCAGCTGTGCCGCCACAGGTCGTCGGCGCGCCCCGGCTCCGCCGGTCCGGGCCAGACCACCTCCGGCATCTGACCCTCGGCGATGAAACGCAGCCAAAGCGCCAGCCCGTCGCGCTCGAACAGGACCGTCAGGCTGTCGATCGGGCTCTCGGGCGACGCCGGGTGCGGCTTCAGCCGGACTTCCAGCATCGTCGGACTGTCGGTTGGCTCGAACATTCCGCCTGACTGCCACGCTGAGCCTCGATGGCCAAGCGAGGGGAT
Source organism: Brevundimonas aurifodinae (assembly GCF_040195595.1). NCBI lineage: Bacteria > Pseudomonadati > Pseudomonadota > Alphaproteobacteria > Caulobacterales > Caulobacteraceae > Brevundimonas > Brevundimonas aurifodinae. The sequence continues at coordinate 118,797 of NZ_JBEGDD010000006.1, read as the reverse complement.
GCGTCCGATCCTGACGTAGGCGGCGGTTACAGTCGGATCGTTCCGCCGGTCGGCGCGCATCCACTGGCCATGAGAGAAGTGAGAGTCACTCCCACTCGATCGCCGGACTCTCACCAACAGCCCCTTCGCCCCGGTCCTTGGGACATGCTACAGCCCGCCCTCCTCCCAAAGCCAAGCCCGCCTGAACGATGACCGACCCTTCTTTCCAGTCCGAATTTCTGCAGACGCTCCAAGCGCGCGGCTACATCCACCAGATCACCCATCCAGCGGAGCTCGACGCGGTGGCGAAAGCCGGCGTGGTCTCAGGCTACATCGGCTTCGACGCGACCGCGCCCAGCCTGCATGTCGGCAGTCTGATCCAGATCATGATGCTGCGCCGCCTGCAGCAGACCGGCCACAAGCCCGTCGTTCTGATGGGCGGGGCCACGACCAAGGTGGGCGATCCTACGGGCAAGGACACCTCGCGGCCCCAACTGACCGACGAAACCATCGCCTCGAACCTGGCCTCGATCCGCACGGTGTTCGAGAAATTCCTGACCTTCGGAGACGGCCCGACGGACGCTGTCATGGTCAACAACGACGACTGGCTGTCCGGCTATGGCTACATCCAGTTCCTGCGCGACTTCGGCACCCAGTTCACGATCAACCGCATGCTGGCCTTCGACTCGGTCAAGCTGCGGCTGGAGCGCGAGCAGCCGATGACCTTTCTCGAGTTCAACTACATGCTGATGCAGTCGGTGGATTTCCTGGAGCTGAACCGCGCGCGCAACGTCACCCTGCAGATGGGCGGCTCGGATCAGTGGGGCAACATCGTCTCCGGCGTCGACCTGGTCCGCCGCGTTGACCAGAAGGCCGCCTTCGGCCTGACCACGCCGCTGCTGACCACGGCCTCGGGCGGCAAGATGGGCAAGACGGCGCAAGGGGCGGTGTGGCTCAACGCCGACCAGCTGTCGCCCTTCGACTACTGGCAGTTCTGGCGGAACGCCGAAGACGCCGACGTCGGCCGCTTCATGCGCCTGTTCACCGACCTGCCGCTGGACGAGATCGCCCGATTTGAGGCCCTGCAAGGCGCCGAGATCAACGAGGCCAAGAAGGCCCTCGCCGACGCCGCCACGACGATGCTGCATGGGGTGGAGGCGGCTCAGGATGCTCGCAACCGCGCCGAACGAGTTCAGGCTGGCGAGCAGATCGTTGATGGCGCGCCAATCGATCTTCTGTGGGCTGGCACCGAAGACGAGATCGCCCGCAATGACGGCAAGCCATTCTCGGAAAGACGCGCAGAGGCCCTACTCAAGGCATCTGGGCTCGTCCCGTCGATCAAACAAGCGGCCCTCAAAATCACTGGCGGTGGGGTTCGGATCAACGGTGTGCCGGTGAACAATCCAAAACAAGCATTCGCGCGGGAACAGGTCGATCCCAATGCGGGTGCGTTCGTGGTGCAGATTGGAAAAAGTGGACCGATCAAGCTGGTTCGCCCCATTTAATCCGCTCATCCCCGCGAAAGCGGGGACCCAGTGCTTTGGGCGATCCGTGGTGGCGATAGGTCGCGTTGCCGGTCCGAGACCGTCTCGCGAAAGGACTGGGTCCCGGCTTTCGCCGGGATGAGCGGCAGGAGGAAGACATGACCGAGATCACCGAAGGCTCCAAGGCCCCCGCGTTCGACATGCCCGCCGACGGCGGCGGTCGCGCGTCCCTCTCGGGTCCCACCGTCCTCTACTTCTATCCCAAGGCCGACACGCCCGGCTGCACCAACGAGGCCAGGGACTTCACCGAGCACGCCGAGGCCTTCGCCCAGGCCGGCGTGACCGTCATCGGCGTGTCAAAGGACCCGGTGAAGAAGCTCGACAGGTTCAAGGCCAAATACGACCTCAAGGTCACACTTGCCTCGGACGAGGAGACCGGCGTGACCGAGGCCTACGGCGTCTGGGTCGAGAAGAGCATGTACGGCAAGACCTATATGGGCATCGAGCGCGCCACCTTCCTGATCGACGGCGCGGGCGTCGTCCGCCGCGTCTGGCGCAAGGTCTCGGTCAAGGGCCACGCCGAGGACGTCCTGGCCGCCGCTCAGGCCCTGTGAAGCACGCTCGTCCGGTCGCGGATGGTTTCGACAGTCCAGTTGTTGAAACCGACAGATGTAACAGATCGCCCGAGAGGCGAACTTTGACTCCGTTCAGATTCGTTGAGGCGAAAGCCCGCGGGCAACGTGGTTAAGATTGCGTGAACGGTATTGCCGAGCGGCAACAGTTCACGGATAACGCTGCTCGTGCATGGGGGCGTGTTACATGACTGAAGAACAGGGAACGGTCAGTCGATCTTTGATCGACCGCTGGTTTCCCGAGCGTCACGTTTATCTGCGCCAGCACGGCGAGACGCGCGGATATGTTCTGACCAGCGGCCGGCAGATGATGATGGCAGGTGTCGCCGCCGTGGCCGCGGCCTGGACCCTGGTGGCCTCCGGCGGCTTTCTCTTCGACATGGTGGTCTCGCGCAGCGCCGACGACGAGATCGTTCGGGCCCGCGCCGCTTCGGAGCGTCTCAACGCCGATCTCCAGGCCCGTCTGGAGACCGCTGTGGTCCGCATGTCGGCCACGACGGGCGGCCTGGACGAAATGGCCCAGATGGTCGAGCGCCGTCACGCCGCCCTGTCGAACGTCATGGGCATGTTCCGGGGCGTCGAGGGCGCCGAGACCGTCATGGCCCCTGCGCCGATACCCACGGAAGGCGCCGCAGGGCCCGTCCAGCGCATCGTCGCGGTCCGCATGGACCAGGAGCGGCTGATCGAACGGGCCGGCGACTTCGCCCAGACGCGCGCCGAACGCCTCCGCCTCGCCTTCCGCCTCGCGGGCCTCAATCCCGCCGCCTATGCCGCCTCGGGCTCGGCCCTGGGCGGCCCGCTGGTCGAAGCCAACGACCCCGAGGCCCTGGCGACGATCCTGGATGTGGACGAGCCTTTCGCGGTCCGCATCCGTCACGCCGCCGACAACCTGACCGATATGCGCCGTCTCGCCGACGCCGCCGAGGGCCTGCCGTTCGACCGTCCCACCGAGGCGCGCACCACCTCGGGGTTCGGTGTTCGCTTCGATCCCTTCAACGGCCGCCCCGCCGTTCACCAGGGCCAGGACTTTGCCGCGCCGCTGAACACGCCCATCTATGCCACCGCTCCCGGGATCGTGTCTTTCGCCGGCGTTCGTTCAGGCTATGGCAACACCGTTGAGATAGACCATGGCCGAGGCTTCAAGACCCGCTACGCCCATCTGAACTCCGTGGCCGTCCGTCCGGGCCAGCGCGTCGCGCTGACCCAGCGGATCGGCGCCATGGGCACGACCGGTCGCTCGACCGGCGTGCATCTGCACTACGAAGTCTGGATGGACGGACGACCCCAGAATCCCGCCCGCTTCATGAGAGCCGGAGACACCCTTGTTCAATAAAGCCAAACCCCCCGTCACGCCTGATCGCCCCTCCAGCGCGATCCCGATCCCGCCGCTGCCGGACCTGCCGTCGTCCAATACCGGACGCGCCCCCGCCCCGGCGCCGGCGCCCTCGCCGGTCGCCTCGTCGCGCGGCCTGTCGACCCTGTCGTCGGACCTGCAGTTCGAAGGCCATGTCTCGGGCGCCGGCGACCTTCAGGTCGACGGCTCGATCAAGGGCGACGTCCGCGTCGGCCGCCTGATCGTCGGCGAGACCGGCGCCATCGAAGGCAATGTCACCGCCGACTACCTCGAGGTTCGCGGCCGCGTCGTCGGCGCGGTCTCGGGCAAGCAGGTCAAGCTGGTCTCGACCGCCTATGTCGACGGCGACATCACCGCCGAACAGCTGTCGATCGACATCGGTGCCTATTTCCAGGGTCGCGTCCTGCAAAGCCGTCGCGAGGCCCCGGCCCCCGTCGCCCCTGCGCCGCGTCCCGCCCCGGTCGAGGCTCCTGCGCCTGCGCCCGCTCCGGCGGCCGAAGCGCCCCAGACCATCGAGATGAAGACGATCTGACCCGTCCCCTCTCCCCTTGCGGGAGAGGGAGATCGCGCACGGCGGGCGCAGCCCGTCGTTCTCGCGCGATCGGGTGAGGGGTGAAACACTCCAGCCAAAAGGGGGCGACGTCTCGCGTCCCGGTCTGATGACACAGCCCCCTCATCCGGCCCTTCGGGCCACCTTCTCCCGCAAGGGGAGAAGGAACCCGTCACTCCACCGTCGACCCACGCGTCTCGCCGACCCTTTGCGCCAGGGCCGCGCCCATGAACCGATCCAGGTCGCCGTTCAGCACCCCGTCGGTGTCCGAGGTCTCGACCTCCGTCCGCAGGTCCTTGACCATCTGATAGGGCTGCAGAACGTAGGACCGGATCTGGTGGCCCCAGCCGATGTCGGTCTTGGCGTCCGCCAACGCCTGGGCCGCCGCCTCGCGCTTCTGCAGTTCCAGCTCGTACAGCCGCGCCCGCAGCATCTTCCACGCCTGTTCGCGGTTCTGGTGCTGCGACCGGCCCGCCTGACAGGCCACGACGGTGTTGGTCGGGATATGCGTCAGACGCACGGCCGAATCGGTCTTGTTGATGTGCTGACCACCGGCTCCGGACGCGCGATAGGTGTCGGTGCGCACATCCGAAGGGTTGATGTCGATCTCGATGGTGTCGTCCACCACCGGCGACACGCCGATCGAGGCGAAGCTGGTGTGCCGCTTGGCCGCCGCGTCATAAGGGCTGATCCGCACCAGGCGATGGACGCCGGACTCGGACTTCAGCCAGCCATAGGCGTTGGGCCCCTTGATCTGGATGGTCGCCGACTTGATCCCGGCCTGCTCGCCGGATTCCTCGGCCTCGATCTCGACCTCATAGCCATGCGCCTTGGCCCAGCGCGAATACATCCGCAGCAGCATGCCGGCCCAGTCGTTGGACTCGGTGCCGCCGGCACCGGAGTTGACCTCCAGATAGGCGTCGTTGCCGTCCGCCTCGCCCGACAGCAGCGCCTCCAGCTCGGCCCGCGCGGCACGGTCCTTGATGGCCTTCAGCTGGGCGCGCGCCTCTTCCAGGGTGGCCTCGTCGCCTTCCTCGTCGGCCATCTCGGACAGCATGACGCCGTCCTCCAGCTCACGCTCCATCTCCTTGACGGCGTTGATCTGGGCTTCCAGGCGCGAGCGATCCCGGCTGACCGCCTGGGCCTCGTCGGGTCTATCCCACAGGGTCGGGTCCTCGACCCGGGCGTTCAGCTCATCCAGCTTTCGTAGGGCGACATCCCAGTCAAAGACGCCTCCTGAGCAGAGCGACGCTCTGCTCGATGTCGGCCTTCATGGCCTCGACATCCGGTCTCATCGCAAACTCCGCGAGTCCAAAGTGAGGGGCGGACATAAAGCGTCGAGGGTCGAGGGTCGAGGGTCGAATGTGGCTACCCGCGGACCGGCGACGACGAATCGTCACTTTCCCGGCCCTCGCCCCTCGTCCCTCGACCCTTAGAACAACCCGTCCAGATCGTCCGCCGGTTCCTGCTTCCGCGGCGGCGGCGCCTGTGGCGGAGGCGCGGCGGCGGCGGCCGCGGCGGCTTCCTGCTCGCGCCGGATCACGTCGTTGTAGTTCTGCGGACCGGTCGGGGTCACGGGACCCCGATCCTCCTGCTCCTCCTCGCGGCGACGCTCCGTGCCGGGGCGGAAGGCCTCCTCGATCCCACGCACGGTGCGGAACACGGCCCCGCGCGGACGCACGAACGGCCGCGCCGGCCGCTCTCTGAGGGCGTCCTCCATGAAGTCGATGAAGACCGGCACGGCGGCTGTCGTCCCCGTCTCTCCATATCCCAGGGGACGATTGTCGTCGAAGCCGATGTAGATGCCCACCACGATGTCCGTGGTGAAGCCGACGAACCAGGCTGAGCGATATTCGTTGGTCGTGCCGGTCTTGCCGCCGACCCAGTCGCCCAGACCCCGCGCGCTGGCCGCCGTGCCGCGCTGAACCACGCCCTCCAGCATCGAGCTGATCTGATAGGCGGTGATCGGGTCGATCACCTGGGTGCCGCGCGGTTCCAGCATGGGCGAGGCCTGGCCGGTGAAGGCTCGACCGCAATCCCGGCACCGACGCTGATCGGCCCGGTAGATGGTCTCGCCGTCGCGGTCCTGGACATATTCGATCAGATAGGGATCGATCCGCCGTCCGCCGTTGACGAAGGCGGCGTAGGCGGCCGTCATGTCGAAGGCCGACACCTCGCCCGCCCCCAGCGACACCGACAGGTTTGGCTGCAGATTCTCGGCCACGCCCATGCGCCGCGACAGGTCGACGACCTTGTCCATGCCGATCGAATTGGCCAGGCGCACCGTCATGACGTTGCGCGACAGCTCCAGCCCGCGTCTCAGCGTCTGGGGGCCATAGTAGCGCCGACTGTAATTCTCGGGCGTCCAGCGGCGCCCGCCCGGCCCGCCTGCGAAGCTGATCGGCCCGTCGATGACGATCGAGGCCGGGGTAAAGTCCCCTTCCAGCGCGGCGGCATAGACGAAGGGCTTGAAAGCCGAACCGGGCTGACGAAACGCCTGGGTCGCCCGGTTGAAGCTCGACAGGGCGAAGGAATACCCCCCCACCATGGCCAGCACCCGCCCGGACTGGGGTTCGATGGCGACCAGGGCCCCGTTCACGGCGGGCACCTGCTTCAGCGCGAACTGGCCGTTCCTCGGCTCCACGAAGATCAGGTCGCCACGCTGGAGCGGCCGGTTGGCGTTGGCCCAGGCGACGTCGGCGGCGATCAGGGCGCCGGTCGCGTCGTCGCGGGCCGTGCGGACACGAACGGTGTTGCCCGAGACGCTCTCGACGGCGGCGGCGCGCCATTCGCGGCGTTCCGGCGGGGCCTGTTCGCGCAAAGCGACCGCCTGCCAGCCCGGCGCGAAGTCCGTCGTCCCCCAGGCACCCCGCCAGCCATGACGACGGTCATAGTTCTCCAGCCCGCGCATCAGGGCGTCGCGCGCCGTTGTCTGCAGCGACGGATCGAGCGTCGTGCGCATGTAGAAGCCACCGGCGTTCAGCTGCTCGCCGAAGTCGGGGTTCGCCCGCGCGATGCGGCGCGCCTCCTCGACGAAGAAATCGGCGTCCTGATACTCGGCCCGGCGCGGGGCCTCGCGCGTCGTGAGCGGCGCGGAGACCGCCGTCTGATAGGCCGCCTGGGTCAGGAACCGATTCTGCAGCATCTCACCCAGGACCCAGTCGCGGCGACCCTTGGCCGCTTCAGGGTGGCGCTTGGGGTGATAGTTGTTCGGACCCTTGGGTAGAGCCGCCAGAAACGCCGCCTCTTCGGGCGTCAGGTCCTGAAGCGATTTGCCGAAATAGTTGAACGCCGCAGACGCCACGCCGTAGCTGCGATACCCCAGGAAGATCTCGTTCAAATAGAGTTCGAGAATCTGCTCCTTGGACAGGGTCGCCTCCAGCCGGCTGGACAGGATGGCTTCCTTCAGCTTGCGGCCGATGGTCGATTCATTGGTCAGCAGGACGTTCTTGGCCACCTGCTGGGTGATCGTCGATCCGCCCTCGAGCCGACGCCCGGTCAGGACGTTGAAGACGTTCTTGAACATGGCACGGCCCAGGCCCGACACGTCGATGCCGCCGTGCTGGAAGAAGCTGCGATCCTCGGCGGCCAGAAACGCCTGCACCAGGCTGGTCGGGATCTGCTCATAGGGCACATAGATGCGCCGCTCGTCCGAGAACTCGCCGATCAGGGTGCCGTCGCCGGCATAGACCCGCGTCGCGGTCGGAGGACGATAGTCGGCCAGTTCGGACGCATCGGGCAGGTCGTGCAACAGCCACGCCGCATAGATGGCCACCAGCAGCCCGGCGAGCGCGATCGCGCCCAGCAGGGCCACCCCCGCCATCACGAACCAACGCTCGGCAACCTTCACTTCAGGGACTCTCCGACTGACGCCCGTGTTGGGTTTAGCCCGCGCCGGGTCCGCCGGAAAGGCCGGAAACGGTCTGTCGGGTCAGCCGGCCCTGCCGGGCATTCCGGCGATCATCGTTCCGGCGGCCGGCTGGCTGAAATAGCGGTCGATGCCTTCCGCCACCGCGCGCATCAGGCGCTGACGTCGGCGGCTGTCGGCCAGGGCGCGCTCGTCGTCCGGATTGGTGATGAAGCCCATTTCCAGCAGCACGGCGGGCACGTCGGGGGCCAGCAGCACCGCCAGACCGGCGTCGCGATGGCTCCGGCGCAGCAGCGGATGGTCGGCCGCCTCCAGATGGGTCAGCAGCACCCGCGCGAACTGGGCCGAGCGGTTCTGGGTCGCCCTCTGGGTCATGTCCAGCAGGATACGGTCGACCGACGGATCGCGACCGGGCAGGTGCAGGTCGCGGTGCCAGTCCTCGGACCGCGTGACCTCGCGCACGGCGCGCGACGCCCCCTGTTCGGACAAGGTATAGACGCTGGCGCCCCGCGTGGCCGGATCGGCGCCCGCATCGGCATGCAGCGAGATGAACAGATCCGCGTCCGCCTGACGCGCGATCCGGACCCTCTGGTTCAGGCCAACATAGACGTTGCTGTCGCGTGTCAGCATGACCCGGTAGCGACCGGTGCGGTTCAACTCGTCCCTCAGCGCCAGGGCGGCGGCCAGGGTGATCTCGCTCTCGGATCGTTCCTGCCCGGTCGCGCCGGGATCACGGCCGCCGTGGCCGGCGTCGATCACGACCAGGGGCCGTTCGGCGCGGCGCGGCGTCGCGCGGGGGGGCTGGCGAGGCGGGGCCGTGACCGCGCCGCCGGTCGAGGCGATATCGATGACATAGCGATAGTGAGACACGCCGTCGCCCGGCGGCAGCAGGAAACGCCGCTCGATCCGCGCGGTGCGTGACAGGCCCAGTTGGACGCGCGAGGCCGTGCCGGACGCGCTGACCCGCCAGTCCCTGACCAGGCCCCTGCCCTGCCCGTCGACACCACGACCGGCTCCGACACCCGACAGGGTCAGGACAACCTGGCCGCTCCCGCCCGCGTCGACGACCTCGCCGCGCGCCGAGCGGTCCAGATCGATGACGACCCGGGTACGCGCCGCGTCACCGCCGAAGCGCACGCCGCGCACATCGCCGGTCACGCCCGTCGCGCGGCCGTGACTCGCGATCGCCAGGACGGCCGCCAGCACGCCCAGCGCCAGCAGGGTCAGGCCCCACTCGCGCAGAGACCAGGCGGACAGGTTGAAACGTATCGGACGCGGCATTCTGACGGCGACCCACCTTTATTGTTGGGATCATCCTGCCGGATCGTCGTGTGGATTGGGTTAAGCGCGCCCGACAAACATGCGCGCCTTTTCATTCACACCAACCATGCCTATGCTTGCGTCCGTCCGCGAACGATCGCGCCGCCGGTTCATCGGGTCGGCGCGGTGCCGGCGCGGCGCTGACTTCCCGCCTTTCGAGACCCCTTCGGCAATGCCCGAGGATCGACGGAGCCGGGCCCCCGAACCGGAGCCTCACCCCGCCTCGTGGCGCAGAGGGCTCCAGGACCGACCATAACCCATGGGCTCATACGCCTTCGTCACCCCCCGACCGCCAGCCGCTTCAGGATGTTCCTGGGCCGGGCCGGTCGCCGTTCTCGGCCAAGGCCAGGACGCGGGGCTGACGCGCGCCGACGCCCCCTCCCCCATTCGGCGAGCCGCTGATGCCCCCTCACGGGCCGGCCGAGCGCGCCAGAGAGAAACCTTCAATGTCAAAGACCATGCTTATCGATGCGGCGCACGCGGAAGAAACCCGCGTCGCCATCGTGGACGGCCGCCAGGTTGAGGAATTCGACTTCGAGTCGAAGACCAAGCGCCAGCTGCGCGGCAATATCTACCTCGCCAAGGTCACCCGCGTAGAGCCCAGCCTGCAGGCCGCCTTCGTCGAGTACGGCGGCAATCGCCACGGCTTTCTGGCCTTCAACGAGATCCACCCGGACTACTACCAGATCCCGGCGGCGGACCGCGACGCGATCATGGCCGAGGCCCATTCGGCCGAGGACGATCAGGACGATGAGTCCGCCCGCGAATCCGACGACGGCGAATCCGAAGGCGGCCTGGCCGAAGAGGAGCGCCTGAAGCGTCGCCTGATGCGCCGCTACAAGATTCAGGACGTCATCAAGCGCCGCCAGATCCTGCTGGTGCAGGTCGTCAAGGACGAGCGCGGCGGCAAGGGCGCGGCCCTGACCACATGGTTGTCGCTGGCCGGTCGCTACTGCGTGCTCATGCCCAACACCGGCAAGGGCGGCGGCATCAGCCGCAAGATCACCCAGGCCACGGACAGGAAGCGCCTCAAGGCCGCCGCCGCCGCCCTGGACGTGCCGCGCGGCATGGGCCTGATCATCCGCACCGCCGGCGCCAAGCGCACCAAGGCCGAGATCAAGCGCGACTACGAGTATCTGCTGCGCCTGTGGGAGACGATCCGCGAGACGACCCTCGCCTCCCACGCCCCCTCGCTGATCTATGAGGAAGAGAACCTGGTCCGCCGCGCCGTGCGCGACATGTTCGACAAGGATTTCGACGGCATCCAGGTCGAGGGTATCGAGGGCTTCAAGGAGGCGCGCGACTTCATGCGCGTGCTGATGCCGTCGCAGTCCAAGAAGGTGCATCTGTACCAGGGCTCCAAGCCCCTGTTCGCCGCCAACGGCATCGAGGAGCTGCTGACCCAGATCCACCAGCCGGTCGTGCCGCTGAAGTCCGGCGGCTATCTGGTCATCAACCAGACCGAGGCCCTCGTCGCCATCGACGTCAACTCCGGCCGCGCCACCAAGGAACGCAACGTCGAGGCCACGGCCTTCAAGACCAACTGCGAAGCCGCCGCAGAGGCCGCGCGCCAGCTGCGCCTGCGCGACCTGGCCGGTCTGATCGTCATCGACTTCATCGACATGGACGAGTCCAAGAACAACCGGACCGTCGAACGCATCCTGAAGGACGAGCTGTCGCGCGACCGGGCGCGCATCCAGATGGGCCGCATCTCGGGCTTCGGCCTGATGGAGATCAGCCGCCAGCGTCGACGCCTCGGCGTCATCGAGGGCGCCACCGAGGTCTGCCCGCACTGCGCCGGTGCCGGCCGCGTCCGCTCCGCCGAGAGCGCCGCCCTGATGGTCCTGCGCGCCGTCGACATCGAGGCCGGCAAGAACGGTGCCGGGTCGATCAACCTGAAGGTCTCTTCGGCCGTCGCGCTCTACATCCTGAACCACAAGCGCGATTACCTGCAGCACCTGCTCCAGACGCGCGGCCTGGCCGTCGTCATCCAGATCGACGACCGGCTGGGTCAGGGCGAAAGCGCCATCGAGCGCACCGAGACCAACGAGGACTTCAGCCCGCCGGAGACCACCCTGTCGCTGGCCGACCTCGACGACGACTTCGACGACGCCGCCTATGACGACGAGGAAGACTTCGACGACGACCTCTTCCTCGGCGACGACGAGGACGAGGATCAGCTCGATCGCGAAGACGCCGATGACGACGAGCCGCGCGAGCGGGCCGAGCGCGCCGAGCGTCCGGACGGCGACGGCCGTCGCGGTCGGGGACGCCGCCGTCGGGGCGGTCGTCGCGACGAGGAGGCCGCGCCCGTGGCCGCCGACGCCGAGATCCCGGGCGTCTCCGGCGACGACGAGGACGCCGATGGTCGCCGTCGCCGTCGGGGCCGTCGCGGCGGTCGGCGCATGCGCGAGGAGGGCGAGACCGAAGGGTCGTCGACCTTCTTCTGGGTGCGCGGCCGCACGCCGTCGCTGGAAGACCCCTATGTCTGGTTCGACCCGCTGAACCCGCAACCGCGCGCCGAGCCGGCGGCCGAGGCCGCTATCGGCGAGGACCGCCAGCCCCGATCGTTCGAACGCTCGGACGCCGAAGGTCAGGGCGAACGCGAGGGTGGCCGTCGTCGCCGCCGTCGCGGCCGGGGTCGCGGCGGCGACCGCGTCGGTGGCGAAGGCGCGGATCAGGCCGAGATCGCCGAAGCCGCCTCCGAAGCCGCGCCCGCGGATGACACCGCGGTCGCCGTCGAGCCGACGCCGGACATCGCGCCGCAGCCCCAGCGCCGCCGGGTCCGCCGCAAGACGGCCGCCGCGACCGACGCCCCGGTCGAAGAGGCTTCGATCGAAGCCGAGACTGTCGTCGCCGAAGTCGCGTCCGAACCGGCCGTCGAAGCGATCGAGCCCGAAGCGGTTCAGGCCGAGGCCCCATCCCCGGTCGAGACCGAGGTCGCGCCAGAGCCCGCGCTCGAGCCGGCTCCCGAGCCCGCCCCGGTACCTGACCTGGCCGAGATCATCGCCAACGATCCGGCGCAGATCACCGCACCCCCGCCCAAACCCAAGCGCGGGTGGTGGCGTCTGTGACCGATCGGTCCTAGGCTAGGCATCACAGGCGGGGGCGTCGTTCGCAGGAGTTGGCCATGATCCGGCAGACCCGTGTCGCCTTTCGACCCCTCGCCGGGGCCGTCGCTGCGGTCATGGCCGTCGTCCTCGCGGCGACGGCCGGCCCCGCCGCGGCCCAATCCACGATCCGCGACACCGAGATCGAGGGCATCATCCGCGACTGGTCCGACCCGGTCTTCGTCGCCATGGGGCTGGATCCGGCGGAAGTCGAGGTCCTGCTGGTGGCCGACAATGACCTGAACGCCTTCGCAACGCGCGGGCGGATCATGGGCATCAACACCGGCCTGATCCTGCGGACCGAAGACCCCAACCAGCTGCTGGGGGTCATCGCGCACGAGGCCGGTCACATCAAGAACCGTCACACCCTGCGCGACGGGGCCCAGGGTGCCGGCATGCAGCCGATGATCATGTCCATGGCCCTGGGTGCCCTCGCCATCCTGGCGGGAGAGCCGGGTGCCGGAGCGGCCCTGCTGGGGTCTGGCCAGTATTTCGGCACCCTGGGCGCCCTGCGCTATCTCCAGAGCCAGGAGGGCGAGGCCGATATCACCGCCGCGCGCGGCCTCGAGGCCGCCGGCGAGTCCGGTCGGGGCCTGGTGTCCTTCTTCGAGAATTTCCGCAGCCAGGAAGTCTTCTCCGACGCCCGCCGCTATCCCTATTTCCGCAGCCACCCGCTGTCGGGCCAGCGCATCGAGGCCCTGCGACGCCCCGTCGAGGCCATGTCCAACTATGACCAGGTCGACAGCCCGGAACGCATGGCCCAGCACGCCCTGATCCGCGCCAAGATCCAGGCCTTCATGAACCCGCCGACCCAGACGCTGCGGACCTATCTGGAGACCGACACCTCCTTCCCGGCCCGCTATGCCAGGGCCATCGCCTGGTATCGCGACGGCCAGACCCAGCGCGCGCTGGACGCTACGGACGCCCTGATCGCCGAGGATCAGGACAATCCCTATCTCTGGGAACTGAGGGGCCAGATCCTGTTCGAGGAAGGCCGCCCGGAAGAGGCCATCGCCGCCCACCGCCGCGCTGTCGAGTTCCTGCCCGACGCCCCCCTGCTCCGCATCAACCTCGCCCACGCCCTGATAGAGACCAATGACGCGACCCGGCTGGACGAGGCCGTCGATCACCTGAAGACCGCCACGGCGCGCGAGGGCGACAACACCCTGGCCTGGCGGCTGTTGTCCCAGGCCTATTCCAGCCAGGGCAAGGAGGGCGAGGCGCGTCTGGCCTCGGCCGAGCTCTATTTCGCGGCGGGCGGCGAGGAACAGGCCACCCAGTTCGCCCTGCGCGCCCGCGACATGCTGCCTCGTGGCTCCATCGAATGGCGGCGCGCCATGGACATCGTCCTGGCGTCCGGCGCCACCATGGACGACATCGACGATCTGGACGCCCGCGAGGAGCGCCGTCGCGAACGCGGCCCCGCGATCCTGCCCCCCGGCGCCTGATCCACCTTCCCTTCCGAGAGCCGAATGACCGACCCCGACGCCCCGACGCCTCCGCCCGCGCGTGACCCCCTCGCCTTCTTCGGCTCAGGCCGGGGCGGCGCCCTGGCCGTGGCGATCTCGGTCCTGGCCCTGGGCCTTTCGATCGCGCCCTATGCGACAGGCGGCGGCTTCGGCGAGAAGGTCCGCGCCTATCTGGTCGCCAATCCCCAGGTTCTGGACGAGGCCGTCCAGGCCCGTCAGGCGGCCGAGGAGACCAACCGCGTCGAGACGATCAACGCCACCGTCGCCGCCAACGCGTCCCTTCTGGCCCCTGACCCCCGCGATCCGGCCGTTGGCCCCGCTGACGCCAAGGTCACGGTCATCGAGTTCTTCGACTACCGCTGCCCCGGGTGCAAGGCGGTGTCGGAGGACTATCTGGCCCTGATCCGCAGCCATCCTGATGTCCGCTTCGTCTTCAAGGAATGGCCGATTCTGGACCGGGGCGACGATACGACGTCGCAATACGCCGCCCGCGCCGCCCTCGCCGCCCATGCGCAGGGTCGCTACCTGCCCGTCCACCAGGCCCTGATGGCCGAGGCCGCGCTGGACCCGGCGGCGGTCGATCGGATTCTGACCGAGAACGGCGTCGACCTGGCCCGCGCCCGGGCCGCCATGGCCTCGCCCGAGACCGACGCCCTGATCGCCGACATCAACGGCACCGGCCAGACCCTCGGTCTGGTCGGCACCCCGACCTTCCTCATCAACGGTCGCACCACCTCGACGATCAACCCGGTGGAGGTCTCCGCCGCGATCGAGGCGGCGAAGGCGAGGTAGCGTCCTTCTCCCTCCCCCGAGGGGAGGGTGGTCGAAGCGCAGCGGAGACCGGGTGGGGGCGGCCGGGTGAGCCAGACTCCGACATCGCCATGGATCGCCTGGCCCTCCCCACCCGGTCGCTTCGCGACCTGCTCTCCCCCAAGGGGGAGGGAGAAGATTTCGCCTAAGCCAGCCCCAGCGTCATCGCCCCGCCGATCCATTCCACTCGCGCCCTAGCCCGCGCCGCCTCGGCGGCCTCGGCATTGCCCAGCGCCGTCTCTGCCTCGGCGAGCACCCACAGGCTGTAGGGATCCATCGGCCAGTCGATCAGCAGTTCCTCGATCTTGGCCCTGGCCCCCGCCGCGTCGCCGCTCGCCAGCATGGCCGCCGCCAGGCTGCGGCGCGTCGGATACCAGATCACCGGGGGATCGCCCCCCTCGGGCCCCGAGCCCTGGATCTCGGCCGCCCGGCCGAAAGCCACCATCGCCGCCGCCGGATTCCCCTCGATCATGGCCGCCCGACCTTCCAGCACGCGCTGGAACACCTCGACGAAGTCGTTGCCGTCATTGCCCCGCCCACCGCCGATGGTCCCGCCGTCGCGGATCGCCCGGATCGCCTCGGCTTCGGCGCGCGCGGCCCGGGCGTCGCCCGCACGCGCCGCAGCCTCGCCCCGGGCATAGCGCCAACTGGCCCGCAGCATCGGCCGGTCCTCGGGCGGCTCGACCAGCGCCGCCACCTGCTCCGCCGGCCCGAACCGACCGTGGATGGCATAGGCGTTGTGGGCCATCATCTGACGCCAGGCGTTGTCGGCCGGAATGTCCGGATAGGTCGCCAGGAACCGCTGCCCCAGCAGCAGCCCCGCCTCGGCTCCGCCCGCCATCAAGGCCCCGCCCATGCCGAAATGGACGTTGTGGGCATGCAGGGCCATCCCCGGCACCCCGCCCGGAGGCCGGGCCAGTTCATCGTACCGCTGATCCAGCGCCACCGCGTTGACGTTGGACGTCATCGCGTCGCGATAGCGCCCCACCCGATAGAAGGTGTGCGACGGCATGTGCACCAGGTGGCTGGCCCCCGGCGTCAGGGCCGCCAGCCGCTCGCCATAGGGGATGGCCTTGTGAGGATCGTCCGACCACTCGGTCAGATGGATATACAGGTGGATGGTGCCCGGATCGTTCGGCGTGCGTTCCAGCGACGCCTCCAGCAGGTTCATGGCGCGGGTGATGCCGGGGTCCTTGGCCTGACCGTCCTCGTCCCACCACTCGTCGGCTTTCAGCATCCAGGCGTCCGCCGTGACGGCGACGATCATCGGATCATCGGCGTGATCCGCCGCGATCCGGTCCATGGATCGGGCGAAACGGACGGCGCGGCTGGATTTGAATCCGGAGTATCGCTGGATCATCGCGTCGATCATGCGCCGCTGCACCGGGGTGGCGTCCCGCGCCTTCCTCCGCGCCATCTGCGCCAGCCGCCGCCCCTCGTTCATCGAGGCGTCGTCGTTGCCGCCGCCGTTCAGGTTCGGCCCCAGCGCCCAGGCCTCGCCCCAGGCGCACAGACCACAGTTCGGGTCCAGCGCCTGCGCCCGGCGGAAAGCCCGCACCGATTCCTTGTGCTCGAACGCCCAGCGCAGCCGCACGCCGTGGTCGAACCAGGCCTGGGCCTCCGGGTTGGTCGTATCGACGGCCCAAGAGGCCTCACCGAAGCCGTCGACCATCACCATGTCAGTGGCCGAGGCCGCGTCCAGCACCGATCCGACGGTGCCGCAACCCCGCGGGTTCTGGATCAGGGCCGCGCTGGCCGCCGCATCGGCGGCCGCCTGCGACGCGTCCGCCACCGCCGCCGGCGCGCTCAGACAGATCGCCGCCGCCGTGAACGCCAGAAATCGTGATCGCATCGGTCGTCTCCCGCCCGGCGACACCATGCGGCAGACCGCTCAGGCCGCCAAGAGCCTCAGATCAGGCCCGCCAGCGGCGACGACGGATCGGCATACATGCGCCTGGCCATCCGCCCGGCCAGATAGCCCTGACGCCCGGCGATCACCGCATGTTTCATGGCCGAGGCCATCAGGATCGGATCCTTCGCCTCGGCGATGGCCGTGTTCATCAGCACGGCGTCGCAGCCCAGCTCCATCGCCAAGGTGGCGTCCGACGGCGTGCCGACGCCCGCGTCCACCAGCACCGGCACCTTGGCCTGTTCGACGATCAGTCGGATATTGACCCGGTTCTGCAGCCCCAGGCCCGAGCCGATCGGCGCCGCCGCCGGCATGATCGCCGCCGCTCCTGCCTCCTCCAGCCTGCGGCACATGACGACGTCGTCGGTGCAGTAGACCATGACCTGGAAGCCGTCCTTGATGAGCAGATCGAGCGCCCGCAGCGTTTCGACCATGTCGGGATACAGGTGCGCCGTGTTCGACAGCACCTCCAGCTTGACCAGGTCCCACCCCCCCGCCTCGCGCGCCAGCCGCAGCGTCCGCACCGCGTCCTCGCCGGTGAAGCACCCGGCGGTGTTGGGCAGGAAGGTAAATCGGTCGGGCTTCACATGATCGACCAGCATGGGCTGGCTGGGATCGGTCAGGTTCACCCGCCGCACGGCCACGGTCACGATCTCGGCCCCCGCGGCCTCTGCGGCGGCGGCGTTCTGGGCGTAATCCTTGTACTTGCCGGTCCCGACGATCAGGCGCGAGGTGAAGGTCCGCCCGGCGACGGTCCAGGTGTCAGCGGCGGTCTCGACGGCGGGCGGAGCGAAGGGCGCGTTCATGGGCCCTACTTAGGCGCTTGGACAGCCGGACGAAACCGTTCGCGCCCATTGCCGGTGCAAGCGACGCCCGCCTGGACCGGGATCATCTTCGCCTTGCTCACCCCCCTGCCGTCATCCTCGGACTTGATCCGAGGATCGGACCAACCGCGGCGAGACGCGTCGGAAGTGCCGCCATGTCGATGCGCCAATCGCCAGCAATTCGCTGCTGAACATCCGATCCTCGGATCAAGTCCGAGGATGACGGAGTGCATGGAAAGGCTTCGGTGGAGCTCAAGGACCGAACGCGTCAGTCACTAACAATTCATACCAATCAGTATCTTGCATAGCTTACATAAAGCTGAACGGCAGCATTTGCACTCGTTGCACCCGGTACCGCCCGAGTCCAACCGGCCCTCACCCTCCGCCGACGAACTGGACCAGCTCGATCCGGTCCCCGTCCTCCAGCGCGGTCGTGGCGTGCAGCGAGCGCGGCACAATGGCCAGGTTGCGCTCCACGGCGACCTTGCGCACGTCGAAACCCAGCTCTTCCACCAGGGCCGACACCGTCCGGGCGGCGACCTCTCGCGTATCTCCGTTGACTTGGATGCGCATGCCGCTACGTCAATCCGTCCATACCGGCGCGGTCGTCCGCTTTGACGCCGCGCCCGGTTCCGCTAAAAGGCCGCGCTTCACAGCGCCGCCACTGCCGTCCGGAGCGAATGCCCGAAACCCCCGTCCTCTACGTCCTGAACGGGCCCAACCTCAACCTCCTGGGGGTGCGAGAGCCGCACATCTACGGGCGCGAGACCCTGGCCGACGTCCAGGCGATCTGCGAGCGGGCGGCCGAAGGCGCAACCGTTGTCTTCCGTCAGTCGAATCGCGAGGGCGAGTTGATCGACTGGGTGCAGGAGGCGCGGACCGAGGCGTCCGCCCTCGTCCTCAACCCCGCCGGCTACGGTCACACCTCCATCGCCCTCTTGGACGCGCTGAAGGCCCTGACCATCCCGGTCGTCGAATGCCATCTGTCCAACCCCGCCGCGCGCGAGGATTTCCGGGCCCACAGCTATGTCTCCCTGGCGGCGACCGGCATCGTCTCGGGCTTCGGCGCCCACTCCTATGAACTGGCGGTCCAGGCCGCTCTCCGGCTGGCGCGGGAACGCAGCGCCCGGCCGGCCCGTTGAACCCCGATCACAAGGCGACGCTTTCCATGGCGACCGACAAGACGCTGAAGAACGAACCGACCGAGGTCATCGACGCGGCCCTGGTGCGGCAGCTGGCCGACATCCTCAACGACACCAGCCTGACCGAGATCGAGGTCGAGCGCGGCGATCTGCGCATCCGCGTCGCGCGCGAGGTCACGGCCGCCCCGGTCATGCACTACGCCGCCCCGCCGGCCGCTCACGCCCCGGCTCCGGCCGCCGCGCCCGCACCGGCAGCGCCCGCCTCAATGCCGTCGGACCCCGCCACGATCGTCGCCAAGTCGGGCGAACAGGTGAAGTCGCCCATGGTCGGCACCGTCTATCTGCAGCCCTCGCCCGAGGCCGATCCGTTCGTCGCGGCCGGCGACAAGGTCAAGAAGGGCCAGACCCTGCTGATCATCGAGGCCATGAAGACCATGAACCCGATCCAGGCCCCGCGCGACGGCGTGGTTCAGGAGATCCTGGTCGGCGACGCCCAGCCGGTGGAGTTCGGTGAGGCCCTCGTCGTCCTCGTCGAGGCCTGAGGCCGCCATGTTCACCAAGGTCCTGATCGCCAACCGCGGCGAGATCGCGCTGCGCATCCACCGCGCGTGCAAGGAGATGGGTATCTCCACCGTCGCCGTGCATTCCGAGGCCGATCGCGGTGCCATGTGGGTGCGGCTGGCCGACGAGAGCGTCTGCATCGGCCCGGCCCCGGCCGCCAAATCCTATCTGAACATCCCCTCGATCATCGCGGCGGCCGAGATCACCGGGGCCCAGGCCATCCACCCGGGCTACGGTTTCCTGTCCGAGAACGCCCGCTTCGCCGAGATCGTGAATGCCCATGGCATGACCTTCATTGGCCCGACGCCGGAGCACATCCGCGTCATGGGCGACAAGATCACCGCCAAACAGACGGTGCTGGAAGCCGGCATCCCCTGCGTCCCCGGCTCGGCGGGTGAGGTCGAGACCGTCGAGGAGGCCATCGCGGCCTCGAAGGACATCGGCTTTCCCCTGATCGTCAAGGCGGCGGCCGGCGGCGGCGGGCGCGGCATGAAGGTGGCCCTGACCGCCGACGACCTGGTCGAGGCCGTCCAGACCGCCCAGACCGAAGCGAAAGCCGCCTTCGGTAACGGCGCAGTCTATATGGAACGCTACCTCCAGAAGCCTCGTCACATCGAGATCCAGGTCGTGGCCGACAGCCACGGCAACGTCGTCCACCTGGGCGAGCGCGACTGCTCCCTTCAGCGCCGCCACCAGAAGGTGCTGGAAGAGGCCCCCTCGCCCGCCCTGTCTGCCGCCGAACGCGTCCAGATCGGCGAGGTCGTGAACAAGGCCATCGGCAAGATCGGCTACCTCGGCGTCGGCACCATCGAGTTCCTGTGGGAGGACGGCCAGTTCTTCTTCATCGAGATGAACACCCGCCTGCAGGTCGAACACCCGGTCACCGAGGCCATCACCGGCGTCGACCTGGTGCGCGAACAGATCCGCATCGCCGCGGGCCTGCCCCTGTCCTTCACCCAGGAAGACATCCACTTCGAAGGCCACGCCATCGAGGTCCGGATCAATGCCGAGAACTCCGAGACCTTCGCACCCTCGCCGGGTACCGTCACCGACTTCCACGCGCCCGGCGGGCTTGGCGTGCGTTTGGACAGCGCCATCTACGCCGGCTATTCGATCCCGCCCTACTACGACAGCCTGATCGGCAAGCTGATCGTCCACGGTCGCGACCGGCCGGAATGCATCGCCCGGCTGAAGCGCAGCCTGAACGAGATGGTCATCGGCGGCATCGACACGACCATCCCCCTGTTCCAGCGCCTGCTGGCCGAGCCCGACATCCTGACCGGCGACTACGACATCCACTGGCTGGAACAGTGGGCCAAGAAGCGGGCGGGCTGATCCCTTCTCCCCTTGCGGGAGAAGGTGGCCCGGAGGGCCGGATGAGGGGTATGTCGACGCGTACGCGCCTGTTCGGATAGCCCCCATCTCGCAGACCGAGTTCCACCCCTCATCCGTCAGCCTCCGGCTGCCACCTTCTCCCTCAGGGGGAGAAGGATGACGCCTACCTTCACCGCCCACGACCTCCTCGGCTGCTACGCCCGCGGCATCTTCCCCATGGGCGAGGCGCGCGACGACCCCCGCGTCTTCCTGGTCGAGCCCGAGATGCGCGGGATCATCCCGCTGGACGCCTTCCGGATCCCCACCCGCCTGCGCCGCACCGTCCGTGGCGAGCCGTTCGCCATCCGCGTCGACACCGCCTTCGGGGCTGTCATCGACGCCTGCGCCTCACCGGCCCCAGGCCGCGAGGACACCTGGATCAACGGACCCATCCGGCGGCTCTATCTGGAACTCCACGCGCTCGGCCGCGCCCATTCGATCGAGTGCTGGCGAGACGAGGCCCTCGTCGGCGGCCTGTATGGAGTCACCCTCGGCGCAGCCTTCTTCGGCGAGAGCATGTTCAGCCGCGCCACGGACGCGTCCAAGGTTGCCCTGGTCCATCTGGTCGCGAGACTGAAGCTCGGCGGCTGGCGCCTGCTGGACGCCCAGTTCCGCACGCCGCACCTCGATCAGTTCGGCCTGATCGAGACGCCGCAGGTCGTCTATCTGCGCATGCTGGAGGCCGCTCTGAAGGCCCGCCCCGGTCCGACCGCCCTGTCACGCCCGCTGACGGGCACCGAGGCCGTCGCCTATTCCTTGCAGCCCACGACCCAGGCGTCATAGATCGGGTGCTGCAACCCGCTCAGCGCCGGCGTCGAGGCGTACATCCAGCCTCGGAAAATTTGGCGCGGCTCGGCCCGGACCGTCCCGCGCGGCTGCAGCGTCACCTCCAGATAGGCGATCGAGTCCGCGACCAGTTCGTTCTCGGCGGCGACTTCGCAGGCGCGGGCGGTGAAGATCAGCGATTGGTTGAACCGCACCGGCCGACCGCCGACCTCGACCTCGAACCGCATGCTCTCGGCGGTGATCTTGTCGATGGCCTCGACGATGGCCACGCGGCGGCGCTGGCGCGGGGTGGGCGTCTCGGGAGCCAGGCGCTCGGCCTTCTCCTCATCGGTCTCGCCCTCCTCGTCGTCCTCTTCGTCGGTCGCCGTCTCCTCGTCTTCCCCGGCGACCTCTTCCTCGAGCGCGGCGGTCTCGATGCTGGGCGCGGCGGGTATGATCGCCACAGGATTGGCCGGAGCGGGGTCCCCGGCGGGCGCGGAGTCGGCGTTCGCGTCCTCACGCAGGGCCTCGGCGATCGGATCGGCGGCGGGCGTCGCGTCCTGGGCTGGAGCGTCCTGCATCCCGCCCGCCACGACGCCGCCCGCGATCGTCAGGGCCACGGCCGCCGCGCCGACGGTCAGCAGACGGGTCCGGCTCATTCCGGCTTCCAGGCTTCGTAGTCGCCCACGGCGGCGGGCCGCACGCCCTCGGCCGCGAGCGAGCCCGGCGGACGCCAGGCCAGGGGCGTGCCGGTCATGTTCGGACGGTGATCCTTCTCCCACCGGCGGCGCGGCAGGGGGGCCTCGGTTGGCGGCTCGTCGAAGGTGTAGTGCAGCCATCCGTGCCAGTCCGGTGTCACCTTCGACGCATCGGCATAGCCGTTGTAGATGACCCAGCGGCGACGGCGACCGTCATAGCTGGTGTTGTCGCGCGACTGGTAATAGCGGTTCCCGTGCTCGTCGGAGCCGATCAGTTCGCCGCGCTTGGCGATGGTGAAGAACGTCCCGAGCGTCGCGCCCGAGGTCCAACCGAAGATCCTGCCCAGCACTGGCTGTTCCGTCCGAGAAATCCGCCGGCGGGAGAGGCCGGGCCACTGTCCGCGATCATAGAAACCAGGAGGCCTCGCGTCCAGCGCGCGCGCGACGGCTCTTTGATCAACATCTTGGGGGTAACCCCGCGCTTCCTCCCCATATCTATTGCGACCCGCCATCACCGGGGCATAGAATCAGGAAACCGCACCCCGAGCCCAGCGTATGCGCTTCACGCCCCGCTTTTCCGACCTCCCTCGCGACCTCCGGCTGGAGCGGCGCGTGGTCGAGCGTCCGGGCGGCCACGTCACCGTCGTCGTTCCGTCCGGCTGGACGGATGCCCGGATCGAGGCCTGGCTGGACTGGGCGGCTGCGCTTCCCAGGGACCTGCCCCGGCTCGGCGACGGAGCACCGCCCATGCCCTCGCCGGTTCTGGATGGTGCCGTGGACCGCTGGTCCCATCGCCTGGCTGCCTGGGGCCGGGCCATGGGCGTGTTCGCCGGCGAGAAGGACGCACGCGCCTTCGCCGACGATCTGACCGCATCCGTTCTGCTCGGGCTGGCGGCTCCCGGTCCGGTCCGCCTGGTGGGGGCCCGCGTCCATCCGATCGCCGACGACCTGATCCCGGCCGTGCCTCACAGCCCTGTCGCCGATCTGCAAGACGATCTGGCCCGCGCGGCGTTCGAGGTCGAAACGCGCGCCGTTCAGGGCGAACGCTTCGCCGCGTCCTCGCTCGGTCGCCTGTGCGCCACGCTGAACGCCGTTGCCGACGCCGTGGCGCGCTGCCAGGGTCCGGCCGCCGATTGTACCGATCCAGCCGCCAATCCGGCCCTCGCCCGCGCCGCCCTGGCCGCGCGTCAGGCCGGCGCTGACGATGCCGCGATCCTGCGCGCCATGGCCGGCGAGACCTTCGCCGCGCCCGACGCCCAGCCGGAACGACCGACCCGCCTGGCGGTTCTGAGGCCTGACGCAGGCCAGGCCGAGATCGACGCCGCCATTCGCGCCGCGCTCGCGGGGCCGTTGACGCTCGCCTTCGACCCCGACACGGCCGAGGCCCTGGCGGAGGCAGCCGACGCCCCGTCCGCCGCCCTGTCCTGGCCGGCGCTTTGCGGCCTCGGCGGCGACGCCGTCTCGGCTCTTGAGTCACTGTCCAGGCTCTGGACCACCGCGCTCGAGATCGAGCTCGCCTCCGGGTTCTCCGCCGACGGGGCTTCGGCCGTGCGCCGCCATACCGCCCGCCCGATCAATCTGTGGCTCGAGGGCGTGCTCGAGGGCTTCCTGTCCGCCGGGCGGGGGCTGGAGGCGGCCGAGGAGATGACGGCCCTCGTCGCCCTGATGGCCGCCACCGCCGCCCAGACCTCCAGCGAACTGGCCGTGGCCCTCCATCCCACCCCGATCTGGCCGGGCGTCTCTTCCCGCCTGGACGCGCAGACGGACGCTCGCCTGTCATCCTTGGCCGAAGATGGCCTCGGGGGTCGGGCGCGGAACGCCCTCGAGGCGGCGCGGACCGCCGCGGGTCGCTCGGGGCGGCGTCATGGTCGGATCGCCGTGACCCCCCCCGGTCCGGAGACCACCCTGCGCCTCGGTCTGGGGGCCCTGACGACCCGGCAGGTCGCCCAGACGGAGGGCGGCGAGACCACGCGCCGGCTGCATTGCGCGATCCATGCGGTGATCGCGGCCAAGGGCGGCGATCCGGAGGACGCCGAACGCTGGGTCCTTGGCCGCCGGACCCTCGTCGGGGCGCCCGGCCTCGACCACGACCGGCTGCGCGGCCTCGGCTTCACGGACGCGGAGCTGGAGGCCGTCGAACGCGCCCTCGCCATCGTCCAGACGCTGGACGACGCCTTCGCTCCGCCGGTTCTGGACGCCGGCTTCATCCGAGACGTTCTGGGCCTCGACCCCGAAACGACCGACGCCCCCGCCCTGCTCGCCGCCCTGGCCCCCGTCGACGCTCTGGACGCCGCGCGCGCGCATGTCTTCGGCCACTCTGACCTGTCCGACTGGCCTCAGGCGCCCGAGGCTCTCGGCGATCTGTTGTCAGACCCCGCCGCCGTCGAGACGGAGCTGTGGCTCGCCTTCGCCCGCTTCGGCGACGCGCCCCTGCCCACGATAACGATCCTGCCCTGGACCTCCACCGCCGCCGAGGTCGAAGACCTGATCCGCGACGCCAAAGCCGTGGGTACCGGGCCGATCACCCTCGTTCCCACCGCGCCGCCCTCCCAGCCGGTCCTGGTCCTGCCGGAGTCCGAGGCGCGCCGAACCCCGGACCCCGCCCCGTCCCGCACGATCGAGACCGTCGTCGAACGCGTCGTCGAACGCGACCGGACCCGGCGCAAACTGCCGGATCGCCGAAAAGGCTACATCCAGAAGGCGGCCGTCGGCGGCCACAAGGTCTATGTTCACACCGGCGAGTACGACGACGGAGAGCTCGGCGAGATCTTCATCGACATGCACAAGGAAGGGGCCGCTTTCCGCAGCCTGATGAACAACTTCGCCATCGCCATCTCGATCGGGCTTCAGTACGGCGTGCCGCTGGACGAGTTCGTGGACGCCTTCGTCTTCACCCGCTTCGAGCCGGCAGGGCGGGTGACCGGCAACGATTCGATCGGCTCGGCGACCTCGATCCTGGACTACATCTTCCGCGAGCTGGGCGTGTCCTATCTCGGTCGCCACGAACTGGCCAATGCCGACGCCGAGCCTCTGGACGCCGATGGCCTGGGCGGCGGTCAGGCCGACGAGCTGGTGCCGGCGTCGCACTTCATCTCGCGCGGCTTCGCCCGGGGTGCCGCGCCCGACAACCTCGTCATCCTGCCCTTCGCCCGCCGCATCGAGCCGGAGCCGTCGCCGCCCCGGACCACTGACGCCGACGCCTGCCCCGCCTGCGGCGATTTCACCCTGCAGCAGCGCGGCGGGGCCTTCGTCTGCGACGCCTGCGGCGTGGCCCCGTCGATGCAGGGGTGAGCGGCGCGATTCTTGCTTGGAGCGAGTCGATTCCGGAGCCCGCCATGAAGTCATTCGCCGTCGCCTCCACCTTGGGTGCCGCCCTCCTCGCCGCCCTGCCCGCCCAGGCCCAGAACGCCGGCCAGATCGCCCGGGTAAGGGGTGGCGCGTCCTGCGCCGGCTGCAACCTGTTCCAGGGCGAGTTCTCGGGGCTGGAAGCCAACGGCCTGAACCTGTCGGGCGCGCGCGTGCGTCAGGCCGATCTCAGCCTGGCCGTCATGAATCGCACCCGCTTCACCGGGGCCGACCTGCGCGATGTCGAGGCCTATGGGGGCGTCTTCTCGTCGTCGAACTTCGCCCGCGCCGATCTGACCAACTCCAGCTGGGTCGGGGCCTATCTGGATGGCTCCAGCTTCGCCGGGGCGACCCTGACCGGGGCGAACCTGTCCGGCGCCCGCCTGGCCCGGGCCACCGGACTGACCCAGCGCCAGCTGAACGGCGCCTGCGGCGACGCCTCCACCGTGCTGCCGCACGGCCTGTCCATCCCGGCCTGCTGAACGCCTCCGACCTTACCGCGATTTAAGTAGGGTTTTCCGCCATCAGGCGTCATCTAGAGACCGTGACCCAGTCCCGCCGCCTCCTTCGCAACCTGTTCGCCGCCACGGCCTCCGTGGGGGCCCTGCTCGGCGCAGGCTCGAGCTCGGCCGAAATGCAGTTCGAGTTCCAGGACCGCGACGTCGCCCGCATGGTCTCGCTGGGCGGCTCGTGCAATCGCTGCGAGCTGTCGGGACGCAACCTGTCGGGCGCGACCTTCACCGGCGCGACCTTCGTTTCGGCCACCCTGGTCGGGGCCAATCTGCGCGGGGCAGAGCTGGTCGGATCGAACTTCTCGTCCTCGGACTTCACCCGCGCCGACCTGCACGGGGCTGAAATCCAGGGCTCCAACTTCACCGCCTCCCTGTTCAGCGGCGCGGTCCTGAGCGGGGCCGAGGCGCAAGGGTCCAACTTCTCGCGCGCCGATCTGTCGGAGGCCAATCTGTCGGGCGCCGAGCTTGTCGGGGCCAATATGAACGCCGCCGTCCTGACCCGCGCCAACCTGTCGGGGGCCGAGCTGTTCGGCACCACCCTCGCCAACGTCAGCGCGCGCAACGCCAACTTCTCCGACGCCCAGATGAACGCGGCCAATATGGCGGGCGGCGACTTCGGCTCGGCCAGTTTCGCCAACGCCGAGATGGACGGGGCTCGTCTGTCAGGCGCCAGCTTCGCCCGCGCCAACTTCAGCGGAGCGTCGCTGAACCGGGCCGATATCCGGGGCGCCGACCTGTCGCGCGCCACCGGCCTGACCCAGGCCCAGATTTCCACGGCCTGTGGCGACAGCTCAACCCGCCTTCCCGGCCGTCTCAGCGCCCGCGCCTGCACCCGGATCATCGTCCGTGCGCCCCGCCCGCCGGCGCCGCCCGCCCCGCCCCAGCCCCGGC
This sequence comes from Brevundimonas aurifodinae, assembly GCF_040195595.1. Classification (NCBI taxonomy): domain Bacteria; kingdom Pseudomonadati; phylum Pseudomonadota; class Alphaproteobacteria; order Caulobacterales; family Caulobacteraceae; genus Brevundimonas; species Brevundimonas aurifodinae. The sequence continues at coordinate 92,200 of NZ_JBEGDD010000006.1, read as the reverse complement.
GCAACATCGTCATCGCCGACGCCAACTGACGGCCGGGCCCGGCGTCCCGTTCCGTCATCCTCGGACTTGATCCGAGGATGACGGCTCAATTTTACGCCTCAGACCTTGATCGGCGGGGCCGTGCGGATGTGGACGTCCTTCAGCTGACGCTCGGCCGCCTCGGTGGGGGCGTTCATCAGCAGGTCCTCGCCCTGCTGGTTCAACGGGAAGGCGATCACCTCGCGGATGGCCGTCTGGCCGGCCAGCAGCATGACGATCCGGTCGATGCCCGGGGCCAGGCCCCCGTGCGGCGGTGCCCCATAGCGGAAGGCGTTCAACATGCCGCCGAACTGTTCCTCGACCACCGAGGGATCGTAGCCCGCGATCTCGAAGGCCTTGAGCATGATCTCGGCCTTGTGGTTCCGGATCGCGCCCGAGCACAGCTCATAGCCGTTGCAGACGATGTCGTACTGATAGGCCAGGACGTCCAGCGGGTCCTTCGTCGTCAGCGCCTCCAGCTCGCCCTGCGGCATGGAGAAGGGGTTGTGGCTGAAATCGACCTTCTTCTCCTCGTCCGACCATTCGAACATCGGGAAGTCGACGATCCAGCAGAAGCGGAAGGCGTCGTCGGCGATCAGGTTCAGGTCCTGGCCCAGCTTGATTCGGGCGTTGGCGGCGAACTTGGAGAACACCGCCGGGTCGCCGGCCGCGAAGAAGGCGGCGTCGCCCTGGCCCATCCCCAGCGCCTTCATCAGGCCGTCGGTGGCCTCGGGGCCCAGGTTCTTGGCGATCGGCCCGCCCCAGCCGCCCTGATCCTCGGACCAGAAGATATAGCCGAGACCCGGCTGGCCCTCGCCCTGGGCCCAGCTGTTCATGCGGTCGCAGAAGGCGCGCGACCCACCCTTGGGCGCGGGGATGCCCCACACGGCGTTCCTGGCGTCCGCGCCCAGAATCTTGGCGAACAGGCCGAACCCGCCGTCGCGGAAGTGGTCGGACACGTCCTGCATCTCGATGGGATTGCGCAGGTCCGGCTTGTCGGTGCCGTATTTGGCGATGCTCTCACGATAGGGGATGCGGACGAAGGGATAGGGATCGACCCGCTTGCCGTCGGCGAACTCCTCGAACACGCCGTGCATGACGGGCTCGATCGCGGCGAACACGTCCTCCTGGGTGACGAAGCTCATCTCGACGTCGAGCTGATAGAACTCCAGCGACCGGTCGGCGCGCAGGTCCTCGTCGCGGAAGCAGGGTGCGATCTGGAAATAGCGGTCGAAGCCCGAGACCATCAGCAGCTGCTTGAACTGCTGCGGGGCCTGCGGCAGGGCGTAGAACTTGCCGGGATGCAGGCGCGACGGCACCAGGAAGTCGCGGGCGCCCTCGGGGCTTGAAGCCGTGAGGATCGGCGTCTGGTATTCCAGGAAGCCCTGATCGACCATCCGGCGACGGATCGACGAAATCACCCGCGAACGCAGGACGATGTTCTTGTGCAGGGTCTCGCGGCGCAGATCGAGGTAGCGGTGCTTGAGCCGGATCTCCTCCGGATACTCCGGCTCGCCGAAGACCGGCAGAGGCAATTCGGCGGCTTCCGACAGGACTTCGACCGCCTTGACCCGCACCTCGACCTCGCCGGTCGGCAGGGTGGCGTTGACCGTCCCCGCCTCGCGCAGAACCACTTCGCCGTCGATGCGGATCACGCTCTCGGCGCGCAGCCGCTCGACGATCTCGAAGCCCGGCGTCTCGGGGTGCAGCACCAGTTGGGTCAGGCCGTAGTGGTCGCGCAGGTCGATGAACAAGAGGCCGCCGTGATCGCGCTTGCGATGCACCCAACCCGACAGGCGGACATTGGCACCCGCGTCCGTGGAACGGAGGGCGCCGCAGGTGTGGGAGCGATAGGCGTGCATGGGCGGAATTCGTCTGTGAAACGGCTGCGAAACAGCGGACCGGGAGAAGCGGCGTAAGGCGCATCCGAGGCCCCGAAAGTCAAGGATTCGCAATCCTCCCCGTAGGGAGGGATTTCACGGCATCCACAACACCGATCGTCTGTCCACGGCGGACAAAGGAACCGCGCCCGGACAGTCACGGTCATCTGCTATGCTGTGCAACATGTCCGCCAAGCGTTCCTCTCAGGACCAGCTCCGGCTCCCGCTCACCCGGGATGTGCCGACCAGCGCCAGCGCCTTCGTGCGCTCCGGCTCGAACGCCTTTGCGTTCGACGCCCTGTCGGCCTGGCCCAACGACACCGGCCGCGTCATGGCCCTGTGCGGCCCCGCCGGCTGCGGCAAGAGCCACCTCGCCGCCCTGTGGGCCGAGCGCGTCGGGGCGGTGCCCCTGAACGGCTCCGAAGCGGCGCTCGCCGACCCTCTGGAGCTGGAGGGCCGGCCCGTCCTGCTGGACATCGCCCAGGACGCCGACGACGAGACCCTGTTTCACCTCATCAACCTGGCCCAGCAGGACGGCGGGGCCCTGCTGATGGTGTCGCGGCCCTCGCCCCGCCGCTGGCAGGTGGCCGTGCCGGACCTGCGCAGCCGCCTGGACGCCGTCCGGGTCCTGGCCATGGAGGCGCCGGACGACGCGGTCCTGTCGGCCATCCTCGCCGCCCGCTTCGCCGAGCGCAGCATCACCCCGGCGGACGGGGTCATCGATTACCTGGTCCTGCGCATCGACCGATCGGCGGCGGCGGCGGCTGATGTCGTCGAGCGGCTGGACGCCGAACACCGGCCCGTGACCCGCGCCCTGGCCCGCCAGGTCCTCGGGGCCAGCGCCGATCTGTTCGAAGAGCCGCCGGAAGGGTTGCAGCCGTAACAGAGCGGCCTCACAACCAGCCCATGTCCGACGCCGCCATCGCCGACGCCACGACCGGAGAGGAGGTCCCCTCCTCTCGCGCGCCCCAGCTGCACCTGGACGAGGCGCTGATGGCCTCGCCCGAGCGCTTCTTCAACCGCGAGATCAGCTGGCTGAAGTTCAACGCCCGGGTGCTGGAAGAAGCCGCCAACCCGGTTCACCCCCTTCTGGAACGCCTGCGCTTCCTGTCCATCTCGGCCAACAATCTGGACGAGTTCTTCATGACCCGCGTCGCCGGGCTGAAGGGCCAGGTGCGCGAGCGGGTCCGCACCCTGTCCGCCGACGGTCTGACCGCCGCGGAGCAGTTGGAAAAGGTCAATGTCGCCGCCGGCGAGCTGATGGCCGAGCAGCAGAAGCGGTGGCGCCAGCTCAGGAACGAGCTGACCACCGCCGGCATCGAGGTCGTGCGGCCGGCCAAGATCACCAAGACCGACCGCGACAGGCTGGAGCCGGAGTTCCTGAACCAGCTGTTCGCCGTCCTGACGCCCCTGGCCATCGACCCGGCCCATCCCTTTCCATTCCTGCCGAACCTCGGCTTCTCGCTGGCGCTGAAACTGCGGCGTCAGCGCGACAACAAGACCCTCTATGCCCTGGTCCCCGTCCCGACCCAGGTCCGCCGCTTCTGGGAGCTGCCGGGCGACGGCCGCTCGGTGAAGGGGCGCCGCCGGTTCGTGACGCTGGAGGCCGTGCTCCTGCTGTTCATCGAGCACCTGTTCCCCGGCCACGAGGTGCTGGAGAAAGGCGTGCTGCGCCTGATCCGCGACTCGGACATCGAGATCGAGGAAGAGGCCGAGGACCTGGTCATGGAGTTTGAGGAGGCGCTGAAGCAGCGTCGCCTGGGCTCGGTCGTCCGGGTCAAGATCGAGGCCTCGATGCCCGACGACCTGCGCGACTTCATCGTCGGAGAGCTGGCCGCCGCGCCCCAGGACGTGGTGCTGGTCGACGGCATGCTGGGCCTGGCCCAGCTGTCCGAGCTGATCCCGCCCGGCCATCCGGACCTGAAGTTCCCCGGCTATGAGCCGCGCTATCCCGAGCGAGTCCGCGACCAGGGCGGTGACGTCTTCGCCGCCGTGCGCGAGAAGGACATCCTGATCCACCACCCATTCGAGAGCTTCGACGTGGTGGTGCAGTTCCTGCGCCAGGCCGCGCGCGACCCCAACGTCATCGCCATCAAGCAGACGCTGTACCGCACCTCCAAGGACAGCCCGATCGTCGCCGCCTTGATCGAGGCGGCCGAGAACGGCAAGAACGTGGTCGCCCTGGTCGAGCTGAAGGCTCGTTTCGACGAGGAGGCCAATCTGCGCTGGGCGCGGGCCATGGAGCGGGCGGGCGTCCACGTCGTCTTCGGCTTCGTGGAGTACAAGACCCACGCCAAGCTGAGCGTCGTCGTACGGCGCGAGGGCGACGGGCTGAAGACCTACTGCCACTTCGGCACGGGCAACTATCATCCGATCACGGCCAGGATCTACACTGACCTCAGCCTGTTCAGCTCCGATCCCGTTTTGGCCCGCGACGCCTCGCGCGTGTTCAACTACATCACCGGCTATGCGCAGCCGGAGGACCTCGAGGCGCTGGTCGTCTCGCCGCTCAACATGAAGTCGACGCTGATCGAACTGATCGGCAAGGAGATGTCCGCCGCCGCCAAGGGCCGGCCCGCCGCCATCTGGGTCAAGCTGAACGCCCTGGTCGACCCCGAGATCATCGACGCCCTGTACCGCGCCAGCCAGTGGGGCGTGCGTATCGAACTGGTGGTGCGCGGGATCTGCTGCCTGCGTCCGGGCGTTCCGGGCCTTTCGGAGAACATCCGGGTCAAGTCGATCGTCGGCCGATTCCTGGAACACAGCCGCATCATCTGTTTCGCCAACGGGCGCGACCTGCCGCATGACAGGGCCAAGGTCTATATCTCCTCGGCCGACTGGATGACCCGCAACCTGAACCGCCGCGTCGAGGTCATGACCCCCGTCACCAACGCCACCGTCCACGACCAGATCCTGGATCAGATCATGGTCGCCAACCTCAAGGACGACGCCCAGAGCTGGGTCCTGGGCCCGGACGGCGACTACACCCGGGTCACGCCGATCGATCCGGCGCGGCCCTTCTCGGCGCACCAGTATTTCATGACCAACCCCAGCCTGTCGGGCCGGGGCCGCAAGGTGAAGACCCTGCCCGGTCGGCTGCGCTACGAACGGCCCGGCAAATGAGTTTGCGCGCGTGAGCGAGCCCTACCCCGCCCCGCGCGAGGCCGCCGTCGTCGACATCGGCTCGAACTCCGTGCGGATGGTCCTGTACCGGCTGGAAGGCCGGGCCATCTGGACCGTGTTCAACGAAAAAGTGCTGGCCGGCCTGGGCCGCGACCTGCCCGAGACCCGACGGCTGTCGGAGCCCGGGGTGGCCCTGGCGATGACCGCCCTTCGTCGGTTCGCGGCCGTTCTGGACGGGGTCAAGCCCGCCTATGTCTTCGTCGCCGCCACCGCGGCGGTGCGCGAGGCCGAGGACGGACCCAGCTTCTGCGATCGCGTCGCCGCCGAGACCGGCCTGCGCGTCCGCGTCCTGACCGGAGAGGAGGAGGCGCTCTATGCCGCCCTCGGCGTCGTCGCCGGCGATCCCCGCGCCCAGGGCCTGGCCGCCGACATGGGCGGCTCCAGCCTGGAGCTGATCCGCATCGGTCAGGGCCGCCCCGAGGCCGGCGTCACCCTGCCGCTTGGTCCCTTCAGCCTCGCCGACCCCAGGGGTTTCGACGCCGACCGCCTGCGCGCCAAGATCGCCGAACGGCTGAAGCCCGTCGCCGCGCGGTTCTCCACCCAGGAACTCCACGCGGTCGGCGGCGGCTGGCGGTCACTGGCCCAGTTGCACATGGAGATCAGCGGCTATCCCCTGCGGATCGTCCATCAGTACGCCATGACGGCCGGGGACGCTCGCGACGTCGCCCGGTTCGTGGCCCAGCAGTCGAAGGCCTCGCTGGATCGCCTGCCCGGGGTGTCCAAGCGCCGCGCCGAGACCCTGCCCTATGCCGCCCTGGTGCTGGACGGGTTGATCGAGGCCCTGGGGGTCAAGAGCATCGTGTTTTCCGCCTGGGGGCTGCGCGAAGGCCTGCTGTACGAGACGCTGGATCGCGACGAGAGCCCGGTCGATCCCCTGATCGCGGGCTGCGCGGCGCTGGGCGCGCGCCAGGGCATTTCGCCCGGCCTGCCGGTGGCGCTGGAGGCCTGGCTGTCTCAGGTCATCGCCGCCCTGCCCGTCAGTTTCGGCCCGGAGCGCGACCCGGTTCTGGCCGCCGCCGCCTGCCGGCTCGCCGACCTGGGGGCCCGGCTGCACCCCGATCACCGCGTCGATCTGGTGTTCGACCAGGTCCTGCGCGCGCCCATTCCGGGCCAGACCCATGCCGAGCGCGTCTGGCTGGCCTGTGCCCTGAACGCCCGCTACGGCGGCGGGGCCGCGACCCCGGACGCGGCTGCCGTGGAGCGTCTTCTGGGCGAGGAGGCCCGCGCGGGGGCCCGGGCCATGGGGCTGGCTCTGCGTCTGGGTTGCGACCTGTCGGGCCGCTCTCCGCAATTGCTGGCCAATGCCGCCGTGGGGGTCGAGAACGGGCTTCTGCGCCTGACCGCCGCGCCCGGCTATGCCGACGTCCTGCTGGGCGAACAGACGAAGCGCCGGGCCAAGGCGCTGGCCGAGGCGCTGGGGCTGAAGCTCGAGATTTAATCCGCCAGACGGGCGACTACTCGATCTCGACGACCTCGACCCGCGCCCCGTTTAGCACCAGCGCGATCTCGCCGCGCTTCAGCTTCAGCGCGTCCTCGCCGAAGAGCTGGCGGCGCCAGCCCTTGAGCGCATCCACGTCGGCGGCGTCGGACAGGGCGATCTTCTCCAGATCGGCCACATTGGCGATCAGCTTGGAGGCCACGCCCGCATTGTCGCTCTTGGCCTTCAGAAGCACCTTCAACAACTCGACCACAGAAGGCGGTGCCGGCTGGTTGTGCGCTGGCCGATCCATCTTGGGCGCATGGGCCTCAGGGTCGGCCATGACCCGTTTTAGCACCTCGATCAGCTCCAGCCCCAGGCGCGAGCCGCCGAACCCCTTGGGCACGGAGCGCAGCCGGTTGAAGGCCTCGATGTCGGTCGGGGCCTGGGTGGCGACCTCGTCGATGGCCTCGTCCTTCAGGATACGACCCCGAGGCTGGTCCCTGTCCTGGGCCGCCTGTTCGCGCCAGACCGCCGTCGCCTTGAAGGCCGCCAGATATTTCGCGTTGTATTTCTTGGGCTTCAGCCGTTTCCAGGCCTTCTCCGGATCGGTGTCGTAGAGGTCGGGATCGACCAGATCCTCCATCTCCGACATCACCCAGTCCAGCCGGCCCTCCTTCAGCAGCCGGTCGCGCAGCTTGGGATACAGGGCCGCCAGATGGGTCACGTCACCCATCGCATAGTGCAGCTGCGCGTCCGACAGTGGCCTCCGCGACCAGTCGGTGAAGCGGCTGCCCTTGTCCAGGTCGATGCGCAGCATCTGCCGCACCAGCGAATCATAGGCGACCTGGTCGCCGAAGCCGGCCGCCATCGCCGCCACCTGGGTGTCGAACATCGGCTTGGGCATCGCCCCCAGCTTGACGAAGATTTCGGTGTCCTGGCGCGCGGCATGGAACACCTTGACCACCGCCGGGTCGCGCAGGATGTTCAGGAACGGCCCCAGGTCCAGCCCCTCGGCCTGCGGATCGATGATCGCCTCGTGATCGGCCGTCGCGGCCTGGATCAGGCACAGCTTGGGCCAGTAGGTCGTCTCCCGCATGAACTCGGTATCGACCGCGATGAAGGGAGCGTTGCGAACCGCCGAACAGAACTCAGCCAGCGCGTCATTGGTGGTGATCGGCGTCATTGAAATGCTATAGCCCCCCGCGACCGCGTCGTGGCAATAGCCCCGGCCTTTTTTCCGCACCGTTTTCAGGCCCGTGAGCGATGAGCGACACTTCTGATTCCATCCAGAACGGCCTGACCTATGCCGATGCGGGTGTCGACATCGACGCCGGCGACATGCTGATCGAGCACATCAAGCCCCTGGCGAAATCCACCGCCCGCCCGGGTTCTGAGCCGTCGCTGGGCGGCTTCGGGGCCCTGTTCGACCTCAAGGCGGCGGGCTTCGTCGATCCCCTGATCGTCACCACCACCGACGGCGTCGGCACCAAGCTGAAGATCGCCATCGAGACCGGCCGCCATGACGGCGTCGGCATCGACCTGGTCGCCATGTGCGTCAACGATCTGCTGGCGCAAGGCGCGGAGCCCCTGCTGTTCCTGGACTACTATGCGACCGGCAGGCTTGAGATCGACGCCGCGCGGCGCGTCGTGTCCGGCATCGCCGACGGCTGCCGCCAGGCCGGGTGCGCCCTGGTGGGCGGCGAGACGGCCGAGATGCCCGGCATGTATTCCGGCGGCGACTATGATCTGGCCGGCTTTTCGGTCGGCGCGCTGGAACGCGGCCACGCCCTGCCCCGGCTGGACCTGCAGAACACCGGCGACCTGATCATCGGCCTGGCCTCGTCGGGACCCCACTCGAACGGCTATTCCCTGATCCGCAAGGTGGTGGAGCGGTCTGGCCTGTCGTGGGGCGATGACGCGCCCTTCGCGACCGACCGGTCCCTGGCCCAGGCCCTGATGGAACCGACCCGCATCTATGTGAAGTCGGTCCTGCCCCTGATGAAGGCCGGCAAGATCAAGGGCGCGGCCCACATCACCGGCGGTGGCCTGATCGAGAACCCGCCCCGCTGCCTGGCCGATCACCTGACGGCGTCCTTCGACTGGGACGCCTGGCCGCTTCCGCCCGTGTTCCGCTGGCTGGCCGAGACCGGCGGCATCAGCGACCACGAGATGCGCCGTACCTTCAACTGTGGCGTCGGCTTCATCCTGATCGTCTCGCCGGCGGACGCCGAGGATGTGCTGGCGGGTCTGCTGGAAGCGGGTGAGACGGCCTTCGTGTGCGGTCAGTTGGTCTAGGTTCGAGCCGGCTGCCTCGGAGGCGCTCCTTCTCCCCTTGCGGGAGAAGGTGGCCCGGAGGGCCGGATGAGGGGTACGACGAGACGGATTCGCTGATCGGTCGGACGCTCATCGGCTGGACCGAGTTTCACCCCTCATCCGTCACGCTTCGCGTGCCACCTTCTCCCGCAAGGGGAGAAGGGATCGCGTGCTCCGCTTAACCTTCGATCGCCGTCGGATCCTCGATCACGACGCCCGGTCCAAGCACGATCACGCCGGCCAGAAGCACCGTCGCGGTGGCGGCCAAGGCGGCAGCGCCCAGCAGGGCCAGGGCGCTCGACTTGCGCGTCGGGGTGCCGAGGTGGCCTCGGGCGGCTTCGATCTGGACCAGGGCGTCGGCCATGTCGGGGTCTCCAGCTTGAACGCTGCGACCTCACGCCCATTCGGTTAACCGAAGGTTGCCGCCCCTCCTCGCTTGGCGATGCGCCAGCCACAGCCTAGAAGCCCTGTCATGATCCTCGTCGTCGATAACTACGACAGCTTCACCTACAACCTCGTCCACTACCTCGCGGAGCTGGGCGCGGAGACGCATGTCATCCGCAATGACGACCTGACGGTCGAAGAGGCCTGGGCGCTGAAGCCCGAGGCCATCCTACTGTCGCCCGGCCCCTGCGCCCCGGATCAGGCGGGCATTTGCCTGCCCATACTGATGACCGCGCCCGACGACATGCCGATCCTGGGCGTCTGCCTGGGCCATCAGGCCATCGGCCAGGCCTTCGGCGGCGACGTCATCCGCGCCAAGACCCTGATGCACGGCAAGACCTCGCCGATCACCCACGACGGTCTCGGCCTGTTCAAGGGCCTGCCCAGCCCCTTCACCGCCACCCGCTATCACAGCCTGGCGGTCAGCCGCGCGACCCTGCCCAACACGCTGGACGTCACCGCCTGGACCGAAGACGGCGAGATCATGGGCGTCCAGCATCACGACCGCCCCATCCACGGCGTCCAGTTCCACCCCGAATCGATCGCTACCGAACACGGCCACGACCTGATCGCCAACTTCCTGGACCTGGCCAACGTGCGGCGTCTGGCGGTCGTATGACCTCCCTTCTCCGCTCATCCCCGCGAAAGCGGGGACCCAGTGCTTTGGGCGATGGCTGTCACCGACCGCGCTCGCTGGCTCATCCCGGACACTGTGCCTCATTTCAGAACTGGGTCCCCGCGTTCGCGGGGATGAGCGGCAACTAAGGTGAGCGACACGATCAAGCCCCTGCTGGCCAAGCTGGTCGACGGCGCGGTCCTGACCGAGGCCGAGGCCGGCGACTTCTTCGCCGCCTGCCTGCGCGGCGAGCCCACGCCCGCCCAGGTCGCAGCCGCCGTCACGGCCCTGCGCATCCGGGGCGAGACCGTGCCCGAGATCGCCGCCTTCGCCCGCGCCATGCGCTCGGCCGCCGCCCCGTTCGAGACGCCGCACGACGTCATCGACACCTGCGGCACCGGCGGCGACGGGGCCCACACCTTCAACATCTCGACGGCCGCCGCGCTGGTTCTGGCCGGCGCGGGCCTCAAGGTCGCCAAGCACGGCAACCGGGCGCTGAGCTCCAAGTCCGGGTCGTCCGATGTGCTGGCGGCGCTCGGCGTTGACCTCATGGCCCCGGCCGAGCGCCAGAAACAGGCGCTGGACGAAGCGGGCATCTGCTTCCTCTTCGCCCCCGCCTATCACGGGGCCATGCGCCATGTGACGCCGATCCGGGCCGAGATCGGGTTCCGCACCGTGTTCAACCTGCTGGGTCCGCTGTCCAACCCGGCGGGCGCGCGCCGCCAGGTCATGGGCGTCTATGACCCCCGCCTGCTGGAGCCGCTCGTTGAGGTGCTGGGCCGGCTGGGCGCGACCCGCGCCTGGACCGTCCACGGCCAGGGTCTGGACGAGCTCACCACCACCGGCCCGACCGAGGTGGCCGAATGGAAGGACGGCGCCGTCCGCCGCTTCCAGATCACGCCCGAGGACGCCGGCCTGCCCCGTGCCGCCCTCGCCGACCTGCGCGGCGGCGACGCCGAGGAGAACGCCGCGGCTCTTCGCGCCCTGCTGGCCGGCGCCCCCGGCCCCTATCGCGACGTCGTCCTGCTTAACGCCGCTGCTGCTCTGGTCGTCGCCGACCGCGCCGCCGATCTGAAGGACGGCGTGACCCTCGCCGCCCGCGCCATCGACGACGGCTCGGCCGCCCGTTCGCTGGAGACCCTGGCCCGCATCACCTCCGCCCCTGCCGAGGCCACCGAGGCATGACCGACATCCTCGAACAGATCGCCGCCTACAAACGCGAGGACGTCGCCGCCCGCAAACGCGCCCGCCCCTTCGCCGAGATCGAGTCCGAGGCGCTCGTCGCCGGCATGCCGCGCGGCTTCACCGCCGCCCTGCGAAAGCGCGCTGAGCCCGGCCGCCCCGCCCTGATCGCCGAGGTCAAGAAGGCGAGCCCGTCCAAGGGCCTGATCCGCGCCGACTTCGACCCACCGGCGCTGGCCCGCGCCTATGAGGGGGGCGGCGCCGCCTGCCTGTCGATCCTGACCGACGGGCCCAGCTTCCAGGGCGACGATGCCTATCTGGTCGCCGCCCGCGCCGCCGTCGCCCTCCCCTGCCTTCGTAAGGACTTCCTGGTCGATCCCTGGCAGGTGGCCGAGAGCCGGACGCTGGGCGCCGACTGCGTCCTGATCATCCTGTCGATGGTCGATGACGGGCTCGCCGCCGATCTGCTGGCCGAAGCCGGCCGATTCGGCATGGACGCCCTGATCGAGACCCACGACGACGCCGAGATGGCCCGCGCCGCGTCGCTGGGCGGCGAGTTGATCGGGGTCAACAACCGGTCGCTGCGGACCTTCGAGGTCGACCTGACCACCACCGCCCGCATGGCCCACCTGGCTCCGCCGAACGCCTTGCTGGTCGCCGAGAGCGGCATCTTCACCCCCGCCGACGTGGCCGCGGTCGCCGAGGCGGGCGCGAGCGCGATCCTGGTGGGCGAAAGCCTGATGCGTCAGGCCGACGTGGAGGCCGCGACCGAGGCGCTTCTGGAGCCCGTTTCCCGTTAAGTTGACATTAGGCAAGAACACTTACAGAACATCGACAACGGTTCACGACTTGTTCTGAAGGCTCTCCGCCATGCTCACCAAGAAGCAGCACGAACTCCTCATGTTCATCCATGAGCGGATCAAGGAGACCGGCGTCTCCCCCTCGTTCGACGAGATGAAGGAGGCGCTGGATCTGGCGTCCAAGTCGGGCATCCACCGCCTGATCACGGCGCTGGAGGAGCGCGGCTTCATCCGCCGCCTCGCCCACCGCGCCCGGGCCCTGGAGGTCATGAAGCTGCCCGAACAGGCCACGGCGGGTGCCCCGCGCGGCCGCGCCGGCTTCACCCCGGCGGTCATCGAGGGCGGTGGACGCAGTCAGCCCGCCGAGCCCGCCAACGACACCCGCGAACTGGTCCTGGTCGGCAAGATCGCCGCCGGCGCCCCCATCGCCGCGCTCCAGGGCGACAACGGTCGCTATTCGGTGCCGGAGGCCATGCTGGGCGCGGGCGAGCACTACATGCTCGAGATCGAGGGCGATTCGATGATCGAGGCGGGCATCCTCGACGGCGACCTGGTCGTCATCAAGAAGTCCGACACGGCGTCATCCGGCGAAATCGTCGTCGCCCTGGTCGAGGGCGAAGAGGCGACGCTGAAGCGCCTGCGCAAGAAGGGCGGCTCCATCGCGCTGGAACCCGCCAACCGCAACTACGAGACCCGCATCTTCGGCCCCGACCAGATCGAGGTCCAGGGCAAGCTGGTGGGCCTCATCCGGCGGTATCACTGACCCGCCTCATCAATCCCCGTCATCCTCGGACTTGATCCGAGGACCGGACGTCGAGCCGCTCGGTCGAAAGAGTGAGGTGAGGTCTCGGGACCGCTCCAAGTTGCGGTGCTGCGGACATTCCGATCCTCGGATCAAGTCCGAGGATGACGGCGTTGATGGCCGCTCACCCCTCCCCATCCGGATCGCCGATCCGGCTCCACGGCCGGTCGCCCCGCACATCGGCCGCCCAGACCGCCCGCCAGCCGTCGTCGCCGCGCCACAGCTCGACCGCTCCGCCGCGGGCATAGTCCACGCCGTCCAGCACCAGCCGTGACGCGCAGGCCTCCGGCAAGCCTGTCACGACGGCCCGTACGCTGACCACCTCGGCCGACAGGCACAGGTCCGCCATCTGGGCCGCTGACGGCTCGGTCCGGCCCCACCACAGCGCCACCGGAGCCGTCGCGGTCTCGGGCACGCAGGACGTCCGCCGACAGACCCAGCCGTCCTCCGGCCTCGGCGTCAGCTCCAGCCCCCGCCGTCGCGACCACAGGTCGGCCGCGAACTCGCGCACCCCCGGCCGCACGACCACGGCCTGATCCCCCTCGCTCCAGGCAGCGTTCGTGCCCGCGTCCCCGATCCACAGCGTGGGCGTCTCCGCCCTCGGCCACAACAGCACCGCGCAGGCGAACGGCAGCCCCAGCCATCGTAGCCGCCCTTTCCAAAGACACAGGAACAGCACGCCCACGAAAGCGATCGGCAGGACGTAGTCCGGCGCGCTGGCCACCGTCCGCACCGCGCCCGGCAGGCTTGCCGTCCAGTGGCCGATGGCCAGCATCGCCTCCACCCCCTTGCCCGCGACCCACAGGAACGGCCCGCCCAGCCCGAGCGGCTCCAACACCGCCCCCAGGGCCAGGGCCGGCATCATCACGAAGTCCGCGATCGGCGAGGTCGCCAGATTGGCCACCAGCCCATAGACGGCCGCTCGGTTGAAATGCTGGATCGCGAACGGCCCCGTCGCCGCCCCCGCGACCAGGCTCGCCGTCACAGCGATCGTCAGCCAGTGCCCCGCTCCCTGAACCGCCGCGATCGGCCAGGGCACGCCCATGCCGCTGGCGCGGGGCGGCCAGGCCTCGGCCAGGGCGACCAGGGCCGCGGTCGCCGCGAACGACATCTGGAACCCCGGCGTCACGATGGCCTCGGGCTGCAGCGCCAGCACGATCATCGCCGCGACCGCCAGGGCGTGCATCGTGACCGCCGGCCGGTCCAGCAGCATGGCGACGAAGGCCACCGACGCCGTGATCGCCGCCCTCTGCGCCGGGGCTGGCGCGCCCGACAGCACGAGGTAGCTCCAGACCGCGATCAGGCCAGCCACCGCCGCCACCTTCTTGCCCGAGACCCTCAGCGCCAGCCACGGCCAGGCGGCGACGCCCAGCCGCACCGCGAAGAAGACGAAGCCACCGACGATCGCCATGTGCAGGCCCGAGATCGACAGGATATGCGCCAGACCGCTGTCGCGCATGGCGTCCAGGTCCGCGCGCGCGATCCAGGTCTCGTGCCCGGTCACCATGGCCGCCGCGATCCCGCCCGTCCGCTCCCCCAGACGCGCCACGATCCGCTCGGCCAGGGCGAAGCGCACAGAGTTGACCCGCATCGCCAGGCGGATCGGCCACGGCGGCTCGGGCAGCACCGCCTCGCGCGTCGGCCCCAGTCCGAACGCCGTCCCGCCCATGCCGAGGAAGAATGCGTTGCGCCCGAAGTCATAGGCCCCGGGGCTGGCCGGCGGCGGCGGCGGATTGACGATGGCGAACAGGCGGATCGCGTCGCCCGGCCGCGGCGGCTCGCCTCGCACCGTGGCTCTCAGCCGGATCGGCGTCGCCTCGGGCTCCAGCCCCCGGACGCGGACCGGCGCGATCACCACCCGGTGACCCCGGTCGCCGGGGCTGTCGACGTCCATGACCCAACCCTCGACCGTCGTCGGTTCGGCCATGGCCGGGGCGATCGGCGCCGTGACCCGCTCGGTCCGCGCCTTGGCCACCGCCAGCCCCAGCGCCAGACAGGCCACCAGCATCAGCGGCAGTGTCACCGCCCGCCCCGCCCCGCGTCCCTTCGCGCCCAGCCACACCGCCGTCGCCAGCCCCGCCGCCAGCACCAGCGGCCACAGCGGCGGCTCGGTCTTCAGGGCGAAATAGATCGCGGCACCCCCGCCGAACGCGACAGGGGCCCACAGCCGCCAGCGCAGGGTCTGGGCGACGACCTCGGTCCTCAGCCCGGCGCGGATGCGGTCGCCCGGGCTGGGATTCGCGGCGTCGGGCGGTATAAGGGCGGCCCCATCGGACCCCCTTCCCATGCCTTCAGCCTCCCCCCAGGTCGTCACCCGCTTCGCCCCCTCGCCCACCGGCTCCCTCCACATAGGAGGCGCAAGAACGGCGTTGTTCAACTACCTCTACGCGAAGGGTCGGGGTGGCAAGTTCCTGGTCCGCGTCGAGGACACCGACCGCGAGCGGTCCACCGACGAAGCGGTCAAGGCGATCTTCGACGGCCTGTCCTGGCTGGAGCTGTTCGCCGACGAGAATCCCGTCTTCCAGTTCGCCCGCGCCGATCGTCACCGCGAGGTGATCGATCAGCTGCTGGAGACCGGCCACGCCTATCGCGATTTTCTCTCCGCCGAGGAGACCGGTGCCCTTCGCGATGCGGCCAAATCCGAGGGCCGCGACTTCGTCTCGCCCTGGCGCGATCGCGAGCCGACGGTCGATGATCTGTCGAAGCGCCACACGGTGCGCTTCCGCCGGCCGCTCGATACCGCCGTGGTGGTCGAGGACGCCGTCCAGGGCACGGTTCGCTGGGACAGCTCCTCGCTGGACGACCTCGTGATCCTGAGGTCAGACGGCGCGCCCACCTACAATCTCGCCGTGGTCGTCGACGACCACGACATGGGCGTGACCCACGTCATCCGGGGCGACGACCACCTGAACAACGCCGCGCGCCAGAGCCTGATCTATGACGCCCTGGGTTGGTCGCGCCCGGTCTTCGCCCACATCCCCCTGATCCACGGCCCGGACGGTGCCAAGCTCAGCAAGCGCCACGGCGCCCAGGCCGTCCACGAGTACGCCGCCATGGGCTATCTGCCGGAGGGGATGCGCAACTATCTGGCGCGCCTGGGCTGGGCCAAGGGCGACGAGGAGCTGTTCTCAGATGACCAGGCGCGGGAATGGTTCGACCTGTCGGCCATCGGCAAGGCCCCGGCCCGGCTGGACTTCGACAAGCTGGCCCACGTCAACGCCCACTGGCTGCGCCTCGCCGCCGACGACCGCCTGGCCCAGCTGACGCTCGACGCCCACCTGGCCGCCGGCCGCGACCTGAACGAGGGCGATGAGGCTCGGCTTCAGCAGGCCATTCCCTTCGTGAAGGACCGCGCCAGGACCTTGGTCGAGCTGGCCGACCAGACGGCCTTCGTTCTCGCTCGCCGCCCGCTGGCGCTGGACGACAAGGCGCGCGCCATGCTGTCCGGCGAGACAGCCGAGCGAGTGGCCCGCCTGCGCGCGCGGCTCGCCCTGTTCCAGTCGTGGGACGTCTTCGCCCTTGAGGCCGAGCTCAAGGCCTTCGCAGAGGAAGAGGGCGTCGGCTTCGGCAAGATCGGACCCCCCATGCGCGCCGCCCTGACCGGGGGGCTCGTGTCGCCCGACATCGCCCGCATCCTTTCGGCGCTCGGGCGCGAAGAGGCGCTGGGGCGCTTGGATGATGCGCTGCAACAGACTAAGTGAACGTCCATAACCCTCGTGGCTCGGCCTTGATCGAGCCGCCGCAAACCGAAAAAGGGCCCTCATGACCGAAGCTCCGAAGTCCGCCGGAACGGCGACCCTGACCTATGGCGACACGTCGGTCGAACTGCCGGTCATGGCCGGATCGACTGGCCCGAACGTCATCGACATCCGCAAGATGTACGCGGCCACCGACGCCTTCACATTCGACCCCGGCTTCACCTCCACGGCGGCCTGCGAGAGCGCCCTGACCTATATCGACGGCGACGTCGGCACCCTGCTCCACCGCGGCTATCCGATCGACCAGCTGGCGTCGAAGTCCAGCTTCCTCGAGGTCTGCCACCTGTTGCTGCACGGAGAACTGCCGACCGCGTCGGAGTTCGCGGCGTTCGAGAATATCGTCACGCGGCACACCATGCTGCATTCGCAGTTCGATCGCTTCTTCGAGGGGTTCCGCCGCGACGCCCACCCGATGGCCATCATGGTCGGCACGGTCGGCGCCCTGTCGGCCTTCTATCACGACAGCCTGGACATCCACGACGCCCGCCAGCGCGAGATCTCGGCCATCCGCCTGATCGCCAAGATGCCGACCATCGCCGCGCGCGCCTACAAGTATCACATCGGCCAGCCCTTCGTGACGCCCCGGAACGAGCTGAGCTACTCCGAGAACTTCCTGCGGATGTGCTTCGCCGTCCCGGCCGAGGACTATGAGGTCAATCCGGTGCTGGCCAAGGCCATGGACCGCATCTTCATCCTGCACGCCGACCACGAGCAGAACGCCTCGACCTCGACGGTGCGTCTGGCGGGGTCGTCGGGCGCCAACCCCTTCGCCTGTATCGCCGCAGGCATCGCCTGCCTGTGGGGCCCCTCGCACGGGGGCGCCAACGAGGAGGCGTTGAACATGCTCAAGGAGATCGGCACTCCGGACAAGATCCCGGAGTTCATCGAGGGCGTGAAGGCCAAGAAATACAAGCTGATGGGCTTCGGCCACCGGGTCTACAAGAACTACGACCCCCGCGCCAAGGTGATGAAGGAGAGCGCCGACGAGGTGCTGGCCGCCGTCGGCGACCCCAACGATCCCCTGTTCCAGGTCGCCAAGGAGCTGGAGCGCATCGCCCTGAACGACGAGTATTTCATCGAGCGCAAGCTGTTCCCGAACGTCGACTTCTATTCGGGCATCACCCTGTCTGCGATGGGCTTCCCGACCTCGATGTTCACTGTGCTGTTCTCGCTGGCCCGCACCGTCGGCTGGATCGCCCAGTGGCAAGAAATGATGGCCGATCCGTCGCAGAAGATCGGCCGCCCGAGGCAGCTGTACACGGGTCCGACCGAGCGGGATTACGTTCCGATCCAGCAGCGGGGATAACTCCCTCTCCCATAGGGAGAGGGCTTGAGCGCACGGCGGCGAAACCGTCGTCCTGGCGCGAAAGGGTGAGGGGTTCTGCACTCACCGACTCGCACAGCAACCCCTCACCCTTTCGGCTTGCGAATCGCTTCGCTCTCCGAGCCTCAGGCCCTCTCCCTCTGGGAGAGGGTTTCGATGACCGCCTCCGCCGCGATCTCCGACGGGTCGCGCCCCTCGCGCCCCATCCGGTCCAGCGCCGCCGTCTGGCGCGCCGCCTGATCGGCCCGCGCCGCCGGGTCGTCCAGCAGCCGCGCGACCTCGGCGGCGAACCGCTCCGGCGTCGCCTCGGTCTGGATCAGCTCCTTGGCGATCTCCGCGTCCGCCGCATGATTGAACAGGGTCGCGTATCTGCCGGTGAAAAAGGGCTTCATGATCGCATAGCTGAGCGGCTGGAAGCGGTAGCCGATGACCATGGGCGCGCCCGCCAGGGCCAGCTCGGTCGAGACCGTGCCGGACGTCGCCAGGGCCACGGTCGCCGCCTTCATGGCCGCGTACTTGTCTGCCTCCGAAACCAGGTGCGCCCGGAACGGCCAGGCGGCGACGCGGGCGGCGACGTCCTCGGCCACCGTGCCGGCCGCGACGACCGCCACCTCCAGCCCCGGCCGCCCGGCTTTCGCCTGAGCCACCGCGGCCTCATAGACGGGCGTCATCAGCCGGATTTCGCTGGGCCGGCTGCCGGGCAGGACCAGCAGCAGAGGCGCGTCCGCCGCGATGCCTCGCGTGCGGCGGAAGGCGGCCGGATCGGCCCCGCTCATGTCGACGTGCAGGGCCTGGGACCCCACCACCGTCGTCGGCAGGCCCTCCTTCTCGAACCAGGGCGCGTCGAAGGCGTACAGCGCCAGCAGGTGATCGACCGACCCCGCCAGCGTCTTCGCCCGCCCCGGCCGCGACGCCCAGACCTGGGGGCCGACGTATTTGATCAGCGTGATGTCCGGCAGAACCGCCCGGATCGCCTTGGCCACACGGATGGTGAAGCCCCAGCTGTCGATCAGGACGACCGCGTCCGGCCGCTCGCGCACAGCGAACGCCACGGTGTCCGCCACCCGCGCCTTGACCCGGCCATAGGCGCGCAGGCCCTCGATCCAGCCCAGCACCGACAGCTCGGCGATGTCGAAGGGGCTGACGATGCCCTCGGCCGCCATCTTGGGCCCGCCGATGCCGACCAAGGCAATGTCTGGCTGTTGACCTTTCAAGGCCTTGGCCAAGCCTGCGCCAAGAGCATCTCCAGACGCTTCCGCCGCAACGAGCAGGATCTTCACGATCGGCCTCCGGCGCCACGACCCGTTTTTCTTCCGCTCATCCCCGCGAAAGCGGGGACCCAGTGCTTTTGCGAGGCAGGCCGGTATGGCGAAAGATCCTGGTGAGTGGCCCAAATCGGGGCGCGGACAGGACTGGGTCCCCGCTTTCGCAGGGACGAGCGGCAAGAGAGGGTCAAGCCACTACGACTGCGGTTCAAGCCGATCACGGCCGCGCTTCGCCCCAGACGAACAGACCCAGCCGGTCCGCCGCTTCGATGATCGCCGCCCGGTCGATCAGGATCAGCCGCTCCGCCACCCCGCCGATGCCCGCCAGCCCGGCCGCCGCAGCCATCTCAACCGTTCGCGCGCCCATCACCGGCATGTCGACCCGCAGGTCCTGGATAGGCTTGGGCGCCTTGCCGAGCGCGCCTTTCAGCGTCCCCGCCGAACCGCGCAGATCGGCGGGCAGACCGGCGACGCGGGCCAGCATGGCGTCGGTCCCCTCCTGCGCCTCGACCGCCAGGACCAGGCCGTCGCACACGACCGCGCCCTGGCCGATATCCAGTTCCCCGGCCTTTTCCGCGACGTGCAGCGCCTTCCTCAGGTCCGCCAGCTGATCCGCCGTAGGCGTCACCCGGCCGAGCGCCCCGGCCGGCAGGGTCTCGCCGCCCAGGATGTCGTCGGCCCCCTCGATGGCGTAGCCCTCGGCCTCGAATACCGACAGGATCTTCCTCAGCAGGGCGTCGTCGCCCTTCGTCGCCGCCGCGATGATGCCGGGCAGCACCGTCGCGCCCTTCAGATCGGGCTTCAGCGCCTTGAAATCCGGCCGGTTGACGGTCCCGGCGAAGCACACCGCCGCGCATCCGGCCTTCTTCAGGGCCGACAACACGCGCCCGATCTCGGCCATGCCCGCCTCGATCCCCGGATATCGCGCCAGATGCGGATCGGCGAAGGACGTCAGCCGCACCACGAACACCGGCCGTCCCTCGGCCTCGCACCGCGCCGCGATGGCCAGCGGCAGGGCCCCGCCGCCCGCGATCAGCCCCAGCCGGCCCCGGTCGGGCACGGTCACGCCTCCGGCAGGCACAGGGGCCGTTTTGAACTCTCACGAATGAAGGCGACGATCTCCATGATCTCGATCAGATCGCCGTATTCGATCTCGACCTTTGACAGCCGGTCAGCGAACACGCCCGGCCCCTCGAACAGGTCCCGATAGGCCGCCAGCAGCCGTCGCACGGCGTCCTTGCCGTATCCCTTCCGCTTCAGCCCGATCAGGTTCAGCCCGTGCAGCCGCGCGTGGTTGCCCCAGGCCGAGCCGTAGGGAATGACGTCGCGCGTCACGGCCGCCAGACCGCCGACGATCGCCCCCTGCCCCACCCGGCCGTTCTGATGCACGGCGCACAGTCCGCCCAGGAAGACCTTGTCCCCGATCCGCGCATGGCCGCCCAAGGTCGCCTGGTTGGCCATCACGACGTTGTCGCCGACCACGGCGTCATGGCCGACGTGCGCTCCCGTCATGAACAGGCCATTCGACCCCACCCGCGTGACGCCGGTCCCCCCTCCTCCTCCAGCATGGGGCGGCGTGCCCCGGTTGAAGGTGGCGTGCTCGCGGATCGAATTGTCCGATCCGATCTCCAGCCGGACGGGTTCGCCCTTGTAGCCGTTGTGCTGGGGGTCGCCGCCGATGACGGCGAAGGGGTGGATCACGGTCCGCGCCCCGACGCTCGTGTCCTGCTGGATCACGACATGGCTGACCAGATGCACGCCCTCGGCCAGGGCGACGCCAGGCCCGACCGTGCACCAGGGCCCGATCACGACATCGGCCGCAATCCAGGCCGACGGATCGACGATGGCGGTGGGGTGGATTTGGCTCACGGCGTCACGGGCTGTTCGACCGTCACGGCCATGGCCATGAACTCGGCCTCGGCGGCCAGCTTGCCGTCGATGAAGGTCTCGCCCCTGAACTTGAAGGCGTCGCCGCGAGCGCGCGTGACGACGACGTGCATGCGCAGCTGATCCCCCGGCCGCGCGGGCTTTCTGAAGCGGACGCCGTCGATGGACATGAACATGATGACCTTGTCGGCCACGGCGACGTCCAGCGTCTTGGACATCAGCAGCGCCCCGGTCTGGGCCATGGCCTCGACGATCAGGACGCCCGGCATGACCGGGTCGATGGGGAAATGACCGGGAAAGAAGGGCTCGTTGTGGCTGACGTTCTTGATGCCGGTGATCGAGGTGTTGACCACGAAATCCTCGGCCTTGTCGACCAGCAGGAAGGGATAGCGGTGCGGCAGCCGTCGCATCACCTCGGCATAGTCGATCGCCGTTCCCGGTTGTGCCACGCTGGCCTCAGTCATCCGTCCGCGCTCCCTTTCTCGCCACCTGTCTGGAGACCCAGATGGTCTCGCGCAAGAACTGGCGGATGGGTTTCGCCGGATAGCCGGACCAGGTTTCGCCGGCCGGAATGTCGGCCAGGACCCCCGCCCCCGCCGCGACACGCGCGCCCTCGCCGATCCTGATGTGGTCGCCCACCCCGGCCTTCCCGCCGAAGATCACGCCGTCGCCCACGACGACCGAGCCCGAAATCCCCGCGTGTCCCGCGATCAGGCAGTTCCTGCCGATGACGCAGTTGTGGGCGATCATGACCAGATTATCGATCTTGGTGTTCTCGCCGATGACGGTGTCATCGAATGCGCCGCGATCGATGCAGGTGTTGGCTCCCACAGTCACGCCGTCCTGCAGGATCACCCGGCCCAGCTGCGGCACATCCACGGGTCCGGCCACGCCGCCGGCGGCACCGAACCCGGCCTCGCCGATCCGCACTCCGGCATACAGTTTCACCCTGTCCCCGATCAGGGCGTATCCGATCGAGACATTCGGTCCCACGACGCAATCGCGACCGATCTGGACGCCAGGACCGATGACGGTGTTCGCGCCGATCTCCGTGCCTCGCCCGATCCGGGCGTCCTGGCCGATCACCACGCCCGGCGCGAGCCTGACGGTCTCGTCCTCACACGCGGCCGCCGCGCTGATCGGGTCCAGCCGCACCGGGCGGTGAAGCGCGACCGACGCCGCGGCCCAGGCCGCCTGGGGCGTGCGGGTCGTTATCACCGAGCATCCCGCCGGGGCGGCGTTGACGGCACCGGCCGGCACGAGCACGCATCCGGCACGGGTCGCTCTCAGGGCATCGACGAACTTGCGGTCGCCCAGGAAACCGACGGCGTGCGGCCCCGCGACGGACAGGGGCGCGACCCGGGCGATGCTCTGCCCGGAATCGCGAACGACCTCGCCACCCGTCAGGGCCGCGAGGTCGGCGACGCTGAGCGGGCTCAGCGTATCGAAGAAGCGGGGGTCGGGCGACACGCCCACCCCTTACTGCGCGGTCTGCGCCGGGACCGGCAGGCGGTTGAAGCTGAGGGTCGGCAGGGCGGTGTTCAGGCGCTGGATGGTGACGTCCGTCACGTCCATGGCCGGGTTGACGATGAACACGCTCTCGCGGTCCAGCAGGATGCCGCAGCCGCGCTCCTGATAGACGGCGACCAGGATCGGCTCGACCGCCTCGGAGATCAGGCGGCGCTGCTCGGAAAGCGTATAGCGCAACTCGGCCTCACGGGTCTGCTCCAGTTGCTGGGCCTCCTGGATGCGGGCCTGGAGCGCCTGACGGTCGGCGTCGGTCACGGCCGCGCCGCCGTTCTGCAGCCGGGTGAGCTCTGACTGGATATTGGTGGCATAGGGAGCCAGTTCGCCCTGAACCTCGGTGGCGAGCTGTTCCATGCGCGTCTGGACGGCCTGGCCGACGGTCGACTGGGCCAGCAGACGCTGGTTGAAATAGACGCAGACGCCGGGGATGACCGGACCCGGATTCTGCGGGCCCTGCGTCTGCGCGGTCGCGATCGAGGGCGCGACGGTGGAGGCGACGAGGGTGACGAAGGCGGCGGCGCCGATGGCGAGGAGTTTCATTCTGGATACCTTTTGCGGGACCGGATCGGCCCCCCGTTTAGAACTGGGTTGAAGTCGAGAAGCGGAAGGTCTCGGTGCGATCATAGTCCTCTTGGCTGAGGATCTTGCTGAAGTCGAAACGGATCGGCCCCATCGGCGAACGCCAGTGAACGCTGAGACCGGCCGAGGCGCGCAGCGACAGGTCGTCGGCGATGGTCGGGTCGGGCAGACCGTTGCTGTTCAGCGTGAAACGATTGTCCAGCACACCCAGGGTGCCGACGTCGGCGAACAGCGAGGTGCGGATGCCGTATTCCTCGGGCAGGCCGTTCGGCAGGGTCAGCTCGGCGCTGGCGACGGCATAGAAATTGCCCCCGAGGGCGTCGTTGGTGTTCAGGTCACGCGGCCCCATGCCCGCGTTCTCGAACCCGCGGAACGAGTTGCCGCCCTTGAAGAAGCGGTCGTTGATCCGCACCGCGTCGCCGTTCCAGCCGCTGACATAGCCCGAAGACCCGGTCACCGACACGATCCAGCTGGGCGTGATGCCGTAGTAGGCCGTCACGTCGACCTCGGTCTTCACATAGTTCACGTCGCCGCCCAGACCGGCGAAGTCCTGGCGCAGCGAGCCCGTCCATCCCCGCGTGGGCCGGATCGGGTCGTTGCGGCGATCGATCAGCAGAGTGTAGCCGACCGAAGAGTTGAGGGACGATCCAACCTGCTCGCAAAGGGCGCGCGATCCGCCGCCCAGGCCCGAGCAGAAACCCTGCGGGACGATGATCTCGTCGTCCTTGATGAAGTAGCGCGTCGACAGGCGGCTGTAGCCGTTCAGCGGATAGGTCAGACGCAGACCAGCGCCGGTCGAACGATAGTCGAACGAAGATTCGTCCTGGAAGTCGTAGCGCGAGTGGAAAAGATCGAAGCCCGCGCCGATATCCCGGCCGAGGAAACGGGGCTCGGTGAAGCGGAAGTCGATCTGCTGGCGCAGCGAGCCCCATTCGACCCTGGCGACCACGTTCTGGCCACGACCTCGGAAGTTCCGCTCCGTGATCCCCAGGTTGACGACGAAGCTGTCGACCGAGCTGAAGCCGGCGCCGACCGACAGTTCGCCGGTCGGCTGTTCCTCGACGGTGACGTTGACGATCGACCGGTCGGGGGCCTCGCCCTGCGTCTCCTCGATCGTGACGTCCTTGAAGTAGCCCAGCGCGCGCAGATTGTTCCGCGACCGCTCCAGCAGGGCGCGGTTGAAGGCGTCGCCCTCGGTCAGCATCAGCTCCCGGCGGATGACAGGATCGATGGTGCGGGTGTTGCCGACGACATTGATCCGCTCGACATAGACCCTCTGGCCCTCGGCGATGTTGAACGTGACGTCGACAGTGTCGGTTTCAGGGTTAGGGCGATAGGTCGGATTGATGTCGACAAAGGCATAGCCGGCGGACCCGGCGGCGAACGTCAGCGTGTCGACCGCGCTCTCGATCTTGTCGCTCTCGTACAGCTGGCCCGTGCGGATCGGCAGCAGGGCCTCCAAGAGGTCGGTGTTCAGCCGGTCATTCTCGGTGACGACGTTGATCTCGCCGAAATTGTAGCGGTCGCCTTCGTCGAGGGTCAGGGTGATGCCGAAGGCGCTGTCGTCCGGCGCCAGCTCGGCCACCGCCGAGATGATCCGGAAATCGTAATAGCCCCGGTTGGTATAGAAGGTGCGCAGTTGCTCCCGGTCGTAATCCAGCCGGTTCGGGTCGTAATTGTCGTTCTTGGTGAACAGCCGCCACCACTGCGACTGTTTGGTCACCATGACCTCGCGCAGCTCGCTGTCCGAGAACGCCTGGTTGCCCAGGAAGGTGATGGCGCGAACGCCGGTCTCGGGGCCTTCGTCGATCTCGAAGATGACGTCGACACGGTTCTGGTCCAGCTGCACCAGCTTGGGCGTCACCGTCGCCGAGATGCGGCCGGACAGGCGATAAAGCTCGATGATCGAGCCGACGTCCTCCTGGACGCGGGCGCGGGTATAGATGCCGCGCGGCGAGATGGTCACCTCCTCGCGCAGCTTGTCCTCGGTGATAGCGCCGTTCCCCTCGAACACGACCTGGTTGATGATCGGGTTCTCGACGATGTTGACGACCAGGTCGCCGTCCGCCTCCAGGCCGATCTGGACGTCGGCGAACAGCTGGGTCCGGGTCAGGGTGCGGATGGCCACGTCCAGGATGACCGGATCGATCGTGTCGCCCGGCTGGATCGGCAGATAGGACAGAACCGTCGTCTGATCGATGCGCTGATTGCCCTGGACCAGGATGCGATTGACGACGCCCGTCTCGTCCGGGATCTCCTGAGACGGAGCGATCTGGCCTGGCTGGACATCCGGCGCGGGCGCGGTCTGGGCCAGGGCGGGCGCGGCCGCCATCAGGGCCAACAGGCTGGCGGTCACGGCACAGGTCCGACGCAGGGCTCGGGCGTCCGGTGTCGTCGCGTCGCGGGTGTCGGTCAGGATCATTCGGGAAACCATCGGGGGCTGGCGCTGGCTCAACTGACGAGCCCGCCGAGGAATTGGAACAGGTTCAACTTTTGCAGGTCGTTCCAGGTCGCGAACAACATCAAACCCGCCAGCAAAGCAAGACCGACCCGATACCCCGCCTCCTGAACCGCGGCCGCGACTGGTTTCTTCGCCACAGCCTCATAGGCGTAGAAAACCAGGTGACCGCCATCCAGAACCGGGATGGGCAACAGGTTTAGAAAGCCGATTCCGATCGAAAGTATGGCGGCGAAGCTGGTGAGGGTCAGAAGCAGGTTGATCGTCGTGGCCACCGGGTCCGGATTGGCCGCGACGGCGGCGTTGGTCAGGGCCCCCGACGCCTTGGCGATGCCCAGCGGTCCGCTCAGCTGATCGCCGCTCTCGCGGCCGGTGAAGATGCGTCCCAGATAGGTCAGGGTGGTGCCCAGGATGTCCCCGGTTTCGCGGAACCCCTGGCCGACGGCCTGGATCGGGTTGTAGCGGACCTGGCGCGCTTCCGCCCGCGACGAGGCCAGGGCCAGGCCGATCCGGCCGACCGTGACACGACCGGCGATCGGGTCGTCCTGCACCTGGCGCACCGGGGTCGCGACCAGTTCGATCTGGCGGCCCTGACGCTCGACGGTGAATCTGACGGGATCGCCGCTCGACAGGCTGACCTTGCGGGTCACCTCGCCGGCATCGGAAATGTCGCGCCCATCCAGGCCGGTGATCAGATCGCCCGGCAGGAAGCCGGCCGCCGCTGCGGGCGATCCGGGCGTGACCTCGGCCACCCGGGCCGGACGCAGTTCCACGCCGACCAGCGAGAACAGCACCGTGAAGATGGCGATCGCCAGCACGAAGTTGGCGAACGGCCCCGCCGCCACGATCAGCATCCGCTGCCAGACGGGCTTGAAATGGAAATAGTCGCGTTCGGCCCCGACCCCGTCCCGGGCCACGATCTCGCGCTTCAGTGTATCCAGCCCTCGGCTGTCAGGCACGCTAGAGGCGTCCATGTCGCCCGAGAACTTCACATATCCGCCCAACGGCATCCAGCCGACGCGCCACTCGATGCCGTGCCTGTCGGTCTTGCTGAAGATCGCCTTGCCGAAGCCGATGGCGAACCGGTCGACCTTCACGCCAAACGCCCGCGCGACCCAGAAATGGCCCAGTTCGTGGATGGTGACGATCACCGTCAGCACCAGCAGGAAGGGCACGATGTAGATCAGGACCTGGGTCAGGGCGTCCAGCATGCGTCGTCCACGTCTCCGTTTCCGTCAGGACCGTCGCCGTCAGGCGGCGAGGGCCAGGGTCTGGACGATGCCGGACGCGACGCGCCGGGCCTCGGCGTCCAGCGCCAGAGCCCCCTCGCAGCCATCGCCCGCGTGAGAAACCGCCCCCGTCGCCGTCATCCGATCCAGCGTTTCGGCGACGACTGCGGCAATATTGAGAAAGCCCAGACGGCGGTCAAGAAACGCCAGCGCCCCAACCTCGTTGGCGGCGTTGAACACGGTCGGCGCGCCCTTGCCGGCCTCCAGCGCCTCGCGCGCCAGCCGCAACGCCGGGAACCGAACCGGATCTGGGGCCTCGAACGTCAGCCGGCCCAGCGCCGCCAGGTCCAGACGGGGCGCGGGCCAGGCCATCCGGTCAGGCCAGGCCAGGGCGCAGGCGATCGGCGTCTTCATGTCCGGCGGCCCCATCTGGGCCAGGGTCGAACCGTCGACGAACTCGACCAGGCTGTGGATGATGGATTCCGGGTGGACGACCACGTCGATCTTCCCGGCCGGCATGCCGAACAGATAGGCCGCCTCGATCATCTCCAGGCCCTTGTTGGCCATGGTGGCGCTGTCGACGCTGATCTTGGCCCCCATGCTCCAGTTGGGGTGGGCGACGGCCTGTTCCGGCGTCATGACCGCCATGGCCTCGCGCGAGGTCTGGCGGAAGGGACCGCCGGAGGCCGTCAGTACCAGCCGCGCGACCTGTTCGGGCGCGGCGGCCGGAAACACCTGGAAGATGGCCGAGTGCTCGGAATCGACCGGGATCAGCCGCCCGCCCGCCGCCGTGACCCGCCCGATCAGGCTGGAGCCGCAGCAGACCAGGCTTTCCTTGTTGGCGAGGGCCAGGGTCGCGCCGGTCGCCGCTGCCGCCCAGGCGGACTTCAGCCCGGCCGCACCCACGATGGCGGCCATGACCAGATCCGTCGGCCGCGTCGCCGCCTCGGTGATGGCCGCCTCGCCCGCCACCGTCGCGATGCCCGTGCCCGCCAGCGCCTCGGTCAGTTCGTTCAGCCGCGTCCCGTCGGCCGTCACGGCCACCGCCGGTCGCCAGCGCCGCGCCTGCTCGGCCAGCCGGGCGATGTTGGCCCCGCCCGTCAGGGCCACGACCTGGAACCGTCCCGTGCCCGCCGCTTCGGCCTGATCCATCAGGTCCAGCGTCGAGGTCCCGACCGAGCCGGTCGAGCCCAGCACTGTGATGCGCTTCTCGATCATGCGGGTCCGTCCAGCATCATGGCTCCCAATCGCCCCGCCGCGATGACGACGGCGGCGAACATCAACCCATCGACCCGATCCAGCAAGCCGCCGTGCCCCGGGATCAGCCCGCCCGCGTCCTTGACCCCGAAACGCCGCTTCAGGGCCGATTCCCACAGGTCGCCCGCCATGGTCGCCAGGGCCCCGGCCAGTCCCAGCGCAACGCCCCACAGCGGACTGGACAGGCCCAACGGCAGGAAACTGGCCACCAGCCATCCGGCCGCCGACCCGGCGATCAGGCCGCCGACGAACCCCGACCAGGTCTTGTTGGGCGAGTAGCGGGGCCACAGCCTGGGACCGCCGATGACGCTGCCGACCAGGAAGGCCATGACGTCGGACGACCAGGCCACCACGAAGACCATGATCGTCCAGCTCAGCCCGATGCCGGAATCGCCGTCCCGCAGCCAGATCAGCACGATGGCGGGCCAGCCGAGATAGAGCACGCCATAGGCCGCGTCGACGCCTTCGAGGCCCAGCCTGCGGGCATACAGGGCCACCGCCGCCGCGCCGAACACCAGCACCACCAGCGCCGGTGACATCTCGCCCGTATGGGCCGTGACGGTCGCCGCCATGATGGCCACGGCCACTGCGCCGGTGATCAGGTCCCGCCGTCCCGGCGCGCTCATCGCCGCCCATTCGCGCGCCAGCAGCACGATAGCCGCCAGGATGATGGCCAGGAACCACAGGCTGCCCGCCCAGATGGCCAGCACCGCCAGGGGTGCCAGAACCAGGGCCGACGCCGCCCGAATGCCCAGATTGCGCAAAGACACCATCAGCCGGCCGCGAGCACCGGCCGGGCCGCGATCGCGCCGAAGCGCCGGTCCCGCTGCCGGAACTGCCGCACGGCGTCGCCCAGGGCCTCGGCTCCGTAATCGGGCCACAGCACGTTCTGATAGACCAACTCGGCATAGGCCGCTTCCCACAACAGGAAGTTCGACAGTCGCTGCTCGCCCGAGGTGCGCACGATCAGATCGACCGGCGGTCCTCCCGCCGTCGACAGGCCCGCGCCCAGCGCCGCCTCGTCCAGCGGACCCGTCGCCTGCCCGGCCAGCAGTTGATCGACGTACCTCTGGGCCGCGTCGACGATGTCGGCCCGACCGCCGTAGTTGAAGGCCACCTGCAGCAGGAAACGGCTGTTGTGCGCCGTGGTCCGCTCGGCCCGCTCCACGATGGCCGCGATGTCGGCGGGCAGGCCCGTGCGGCGGCCCAGGACCCGGACGCGCACGCCCTCGCGTTCCAGCCGGTTCAGGTCCGAGGCGACATAGGACCGGACCAGCCCCATCAGGTCCGAGACCTCCTCGGCCGGCCGACGCCAGTTCTCGGTGGAAAAGCCGAAGACCGTCAGGCACTCGATGCCGAAATCCGGGGCGGCCTGCACCGTTCGCTTCAGGGCCTGGACGCCCTCGCGATGACCCATGGCCCGAGGCAGAGCGCGGGCCTCGGCCCACCGCCCATTGCCGTCCATGATCAGGGCGACATGCCGGGGGCCCGCATCCGGGTCCGGCAGGCCGACGGGATGGGCCGTCATCCGTCTGTCCAGTCCTGTCGCAGCGTCCGAGCCCGGCTCAGACCTGCATGATTTCAACTTCCTTGGTCTTCAAGGCTTCGTCGATACGCTTGATGGCCGCATCGGTGTCCTTCTGGACCTCGGTTTCCATCTTTTTCTGCTCGTCCTGGCTGATATCGCCCGCCTTCTCGGCCTTCTTCAGGTCGTCGTTGGCGTCGCGGCGCACGTTGCGGACGGCGATCTTCTGCTGCTCGGAGTATTTGCCGGCCAGCTTGGCCAGATCCTTGCGACGCTCCTCGGTCAGGGGTGGCACCGGGATACGCAGCGTCTGGCCGTCGACGATAGGGTTCAGCCCCAGGTTGGCGTTGCGAATGGCCTTTTCGACCGCCGACACCATTCCCTTGTCCCAGACACTGACCGAGATCATGCGCGGCTCGGGCACGCTGATGGCGGCCACGGCGTTCAACGGCGAGGTCGAGCCATAGGCCTGGACCTGCACCGGATCCAGCAGGCCGGCGTTGGCGCGCCCGGTGCGAAGGCCGCTGAACTCCTCCTTCAGGGCGTCGACGGCCTTGTCCATGCGGTCGCGATAGGTCTTCAGGTCAGGCTTGGCCATGGCAGGGTCTCCGGTTCGTTTCTTATGGCTTATCAGGCGGCGGCGGCGGGCGCATCGCCGATGATGGTGAAGGTCCCCTCGCCGTTCAGCACCTTGCGCAGCGAATCTTCCTCCCGGATCGAGAAGACCACGATCGGGATCTTCGACTCGCGCATCAGGGCGATGGCCGAAGCGTCCATGACGCGCAGATCGCGGCTCAGCACGTCCTGATAGGTCAGGGTGTCATAGCGGGTCGCGGACGTGTCCTTCTTGGGATCGGCCGAATAGACGCCATCGACCGAGGTCCCCTTCAGCAGGGCGTCGCAGCCCATCTCGGCGGCGCGCAGGGCGGCGGCGGTGTCGGTCGTGAAATACGGGTTGCCGGTGCCGGCGGCGAAGATCACCACCCGCCCCTTCTCCAGATGGCGCACGGCCCGCCTGCGGATATAGGGCTCGGCGATCGCGGCCATGGGGATGGCGCTCTGCACCCGCGTATCGACGCCGATCTTTTCCAGAGCGTTCTGCATGGCCAGGGCGTTCATGACCGTGGCCAGCATGCCCATATAGTCGGCGCTGGCCCGCTCCATCCCCGCGGCCGCGGTCGACAGGCCGCGAAAGATGTTGCCGCCGCCGATCACGAGGCAGACCTGCACGCCGCTCTCGATCACGCGGGCGATGGCGGCGGCCACGGTGTCGACCGTGTTCATGTCGATGCCATAGCCTTGATCCCCCATCAGGACCTCGCCCGACACCTTCAGCAGCACCTTCTTGTAACGCGTGGAGGGGCTGTCGGCGGGCATGGCTGTCTCGGTCTCAAAGCGGAATCGGGCGGGCCATCATAGACGAAGGGCGCGTCCGGCTTCAAAGCCGAACGCGCCGATCACGCATTTGGATGATCCGCGCCGGGGCGAGGCATCAGTTTCCGCCCGGGAACGGGAAGGGATCGGTGTCGGTCGGACGGGTCGGCAGCGGCATTCGCGGCAGGGGCTCGTCGCTGTTGGCCGCGCTCAACAGCACACTGGCCAGGATGACCGCCGCCTGACGCAGGTCCTCGGGCTTCAGATGGTCATAGCTGTCGAGCGAGCTGTGATGCAGCCGGCTGCTGTAATCCAGCGGGTCCTGAATGAACTGGAAGCCCGGAACGCCGACGGTCTGCAGATAGACGTGGTCGGTCCCGCCGGCCGAGCGCGGCGACACCGTCGTCGCCCCCATGCTGGCGAACGGCTCCAGCCAGTCTTCCAGCACCGGCACGGCGGCCAGATTGCCCTCGGCGTTGATGCCGCGAATCCGGCCCGATCCGTTGTCGAGATTGAAATAGGCGACCAGGTCCGAATAGCCCTCGCGCGGCTGGATCGGCCAGCGGGCGCGCCAGGTGCGGTTGTTGGGCAGGGCGGCCAGGGCCGGGTCTTCCAGCGGGGCGCGCGTGGCCAGGTGCCGGTCGACATAGGCCAGCGAGCCGAACAGCCCCTGCTCCTCGCCGTTCCACAGGGCGAAGCGAATGGTGCGCTTGGGCCGGACGTTCAGCGTCCGCAGGATGCGCGCCGCCTCCATGACCACGGCCGTGCCCGCCGCGTTGTCGACGGCCCCGTCGGCCGCCACCCAGCTGTCGAAATGGGCGCCGGCCATGACGTATTCGCCCGACCGGTCCGTGCCGGGGATGTCGGCCAGCACGTTGTAGGCGTTGATGTCCTCATCGTGGAAACGAACCTCGCTCATCATCTCCACGGTCGGGGCCGTCCCCGCGATGGACAGCCGCACGAGGCGGCGATAGTCCTCGGCCGCGATCTCCATGCCCGGCAGGGTCGGCGTGCGTCCGACGTGGTGTGTATAGCCCGCGCCGTGCACCAGGCCGCCGTCCCGGTACGCCATCCGGATCCAGCCCAGTGCCCCCTCCTCGGCCAGGAAGGCGTCCAGCCGCAGCGGGAAGTCGTCGCGCGAACTGCTCTGCACGCCGCGTTCGGTCGCCGCATGATTATGTGTCGGCTGTCCATAGACGTTGCGCTCGGCCAGCTCCGCGTCGGTCAGGCGTCGGAACGCCGGCTCGGTCGGATCCGGGGCCACGGTCGGGGCCGAGATCAGGACGATCTTGCCCGCCAGCTTGCCGCGCCATTTCTCCAGATCACCCGGCGTCGCCATGGGGGCCAGGATGACCTCGCCCGACACCGTCCCGTTCGTGCCGGGTGTCCAGGCCACCGGGATGGCCCTGAGAGCGATCGGACGCGGGCTCGTCATGCGGGCGCTCGATTGCACGATCGACCAGCCGCGTCCGAACTCGAAGCCTTCGGTGCGAACGTTCGACAGGCCCCAGTCGCGAAAGCGTTCCTGCGCCCAGCGTTCGGTCTCGCGCATCTGCGGCGAGTTGGTCATGCGGCCCCCGATCCGGTCGGTCAGATGGGCGGCGGTCTGCATGACCTCGGAATGGTTGAAGCCCTGGTCGACGATCCGGTTGACGGCGGCCCGATCGACCTCCTGGGCCTGGACGGGTCCCGCCATCAGGACGGCGGCGGCGGAAACAGCGGCGAGAAGACGGATCAAGAAAAAGCCCCCGGACAAACAATCAGGCGGGCATTTGGCCCGAGACCGACTTGGCTGCAATTCAAAAGCGAAAGGGGCCGGCGATCGCTCGCCGGCCCCTTTGTATTCCGTCCGAGGTCGGATCAGGGTTGCGGGGCCATCATCGAGGCGACTTCCGCTGCGAAGTCCGGTCCTTCGACCTTCTCCACGCCCTCGCCCAGCGCCAGCCGGACGAAGCCGGCCAGATGCAGACCGGGCGCGCCCAGTTCCTTGCCGGTGTCGGCGACCAGCTGCTCGATGGTCACGTCCGGGTTCATGACGAACGGCTGTTTGGTCAGAACCACGTCCTTCTGGAACTTGGCGATCTGACCGGACACGATCTTGTCGATCATGTTCTCGGGACGGCCTTCTTCCTTGGCCTTCTCGGTCAGGACCTGACGCTCCTTCTCGATCGCGGCGGGGTCCAGGTCGTCGGTGTTCAGCGACAGCGGGGCGGTCGCGGCGACGTGCATGGCGATCTTGCGGCCCAGCTCGCGCAGCGCGGCCTTGTCGCCGCCGCCGTGCAGGGCGACCAGCACGCCGATGCGGCCGACGCCCGGCGAAACCGCGTTGTGGACGTAGGAGGCGACCACGCCCTCGTCGACCGACAGGCGGGCGGCGCGGCGCAGCTGCATGTTCTCGCCGATGGTGGCGATCATCTGGGTCACTTCGTCCTGAACGGTCTTGCCGTTCTCCAGCTCGGCGCCGTGCAGGGCCTCGACGGTGTGGTGCTCCAGACCCAGCTGGGCGAACGACTTGGCGGCGTTCTGGAACAGGTCGTTGCGCGCGACGAAGTCGGTCTCGGCATTGAACTCGATGGCGGCGCCGACTTCGCCGGCTCCGACTTCCTTGGACGCGACGGCGACCAGGCCCTCGGCGGCGACGCGGTCGGCCTTCTTGGCGGCCTTGGACAGGCCCTTGGCGCGCAGCCAGTCGATGGCGGCGTTGATGTCGCCGTCGGTTTCCTGCAGCGCCTTCTTGCAGTCCATCATGCCGACGCCGGACTTGGCGCGCAGTTCCATGACGAGGGCGGCGGTGATCTCGGCCATTTCTGGTCTCCTGGGGTATTCGATGCGGTTGAGGCCGGGGGTTAGCCCGGCCTGATGTCAGTTTCTCGACAGGTCAACTCCGCCATTCTCCCTCCCCCTCGGGGGAGGGTGGTCGGACCCCGGACTTGATCCGGGGGGAGACCGGGTGGGGCGGGCAAGGCAAGCCAGACTCAGATCGCCTGTGTATCGCCTTGCCGCCCCCACCCGGCGCTGCGCGCCTGCCCTCCCCCGTCGGGGGAGGGAGAGGATCAGGCGTTGGCCTGTTCGGTCTCTTCGACGGCCGGAGCCTCTTCGCCCGAGGCGGCCAGCATTTCCTCGGCCACGGCCTCGGCGCCCGCCGGAGCGGCGTCGGCCGCGACCGGAGCGGCGTCGGCCGCGACCGGAGCGGAGGCTTCGCGCAGCATCGGCTCTTCCGGGTTCTCCATGGCCCCAAGGTCGATGCCCTGGGCCGAGGCGCCGGCGGCGAGACCGTCCAGAACCGCGTCGGCGATCAGGTCGCAATAGGTCTGGATGGCGCGCGCGGCGTCGTCGTTGCCCGGGATCGGATAGGTGATGCCGTCGGGATCGGAGTTGGTGTCCAGGATGGCGATGATCGGGATGTTCAGCTTGCGGGCCTCAAGGATGGCGATCGCCTCCTTGTTGGTGTCGATCACGAACATGATGTCGGGGATCGAGCCCATGTCCCGGATGCCGCCCAGCGACAGTTCCAGCTTGTCCTTCTCTCGGGCCAGGTTGACCAGTTCCTTCTTGACCCGGCCTTCGCCGCCGCGCTCCAGAATGCCTTCCAGCTCGCGCAGACGGGCGATCGAGCCCGAAACGGTCTTCCAGTTGGTCAGCGTTCCACCCAGCCAGCGGTTGTTCATGTAATACTGGGCGCAGCGCTTGGCGGCCTCGGCGACCGGCTCGGCGGCCTGGCGCTTGGTGCCGACGAACAGCACGCGACCGCCCTTGGCGGCGACTTCGCGCACGGCCACCAACGCCTGGTGGAACAGCGGCATCGTCTGCGACAGGTCGATGATGTGGATGTTCGAGCGCGATCCGAAGATGTAGCGCTCCATCTTCGGGTTCCACCGGTGCGTCTGGTGGCCGAAGTGCGCGCCGGCTTCGAGCAGGGTGCGCATGGAGAATTCAGGCAGAGCCATCTGTGTTCAGTCCTTTATCCGATTGATCCGCCGCGGGCGCTAATAGGACCCTGCTGAGCCCCTCGGAACGGAGCGATCCGGGATGTCTCCCCGAACCGCGCCACGCCTCGCGTGTGAAGTGGGGCGCGCCTTACGCCGGATCGGGCCCGAACGCAAGCGAGGCCACGGTCGCCCGTGGCCTCGCCGGCTGTTTTCCGCTGGAGTCGCGGTCTACATCGCCTCTTGCAGCGCGCGGGCGCGTTCCAGATGCATCTCGATCTTGGGCACCACCTCGCGGGCGTGGGTGGCCAGTTGCGGCGCGTCGGTGTTGTCGGCGAATCCGCGGTGGAGCGTCAGCGCCTCCTGGTGGGCGGCGACCTGCTGATCCAGATAGACCTGGTCGAAGGCCGCGGCGTCGGCGGTACGCAGGTTGTCGATCAGGCCCTGGCGTCGCTCGTCCAGTTCGGTCGGCAGGGTGACGTTCGGCGCGGCCTGGGGCGCGAGGGCTGTCATCTTCTCGCTGGCCGCGCGGTGGTCCGTCATGATCATCTGGGCCAGTTCGCGCACCTGAGCGTTCTGGGTCCGCTCCATGGCGATCTCGGCGGCCTGAATTTCGTACATGTCGCCCATGGCGGCGTTGGGCACATAGCCGCCGACGGTGTTCGCGCCCATGGTCGCGGCCGACATCTGGCCGACGGGAGCCGAGGCGGCGTCCTGCACGGCGTTCACGGGGTCCTGATCCTCGGCCTGATTGCATCCGGCCAGCAGGGCGGCGCAGGCGGCACCGACGAATAGTGTTCTCAGCATGGTGGCTCTCCCTTCAAGCCCTGATCCAACTGGCGAGAACGGGCCTGGGTTCCCGGAGACGGCTCATCGTCCAAGGCGTGCCGTCGGCGACGCTCAGGCATCCTCCAGCATCAGCACGCCCGGCGCGGACTTCAGCGCGCCCCTCAACGCGCCATCCAGCCGATAGCGGCCGGGCAGCCTCAGTTCGATCTCTCGCCGGCCGTCCAGCGAGGCGACCAGGGTGATCTCGCCGCCCTTGCCCTTCGCCTCGGCCCGCGACAGCCGCGCCTGGATCGCCGCCGGGTCCGTGCCGCGCGAGGAGACGTGGACGCGCAGCTCGGCCACCGAGTCATCGACCACGGTGTCCAGCGGCCGGATCTCGTCGGCGAAGAACCGGACCTCACCGTCCGCCGACTTGGCCCGGACACGCACCAAGAGCGCCGCCCCGACCTCCAGCATCTCGCGGCTGGTCCTCAACAGGTCGGCTCCGACCAGGCATTCGAACTCGCCGGTCGGGTCGGAGAAGGCGCAGAAGGCGAACTTCTCGCCGGTCTTGGCGCTCGCCCGCTCCTGACGACGACGAACCACCCCGGCCATCAGGAAGGCGGTGTCGCCCTGCTCGGCCCGCTGCACCGCCTCGGCGGCGAAGGTCACGCGCTTCCGGCGCAGCGCCCCCTCCATGTCCTCCAGCGGGTGGCCGGACAGATAGAAGCCGACGGCCGACAGTTCGTGGTCCAGCCGCTCGGGTCCGACCCAGGGTTCGACCGCCTTCAGCCGGGGCCGCGCCGCGCTGGCCTGGTCCGCGCCGAACAGGCTGACCTGCGAGGAGGCCCGCTCGGCCGCCACGCTCTGGCAATAGGCCATCAAGACGTCGGCCTGTTCGAACAGCTGGCGACGGTTGGCGTGGATGCTGTCAAAGGCCCCCGATTTGGCCAGCCCCTCCAGCGCCCGCTTGTTGACCGCGCGCGGATCGACCCGTTCCAGGAAGTCGAAGATGTCGGCGAACCGGCCCCCGGTCTCGCGCACCTCGACGACGTGTTTCATGGCCTCGAGGCCTACGTTGCGGACGGCGCCCAGCGCATAGAGCACCGCGCCCGTCTCGCCCTCCCAGCTCACGTCGAAGTCGGCCGAGGAGGCGTTCACGTCGGGCGCCCTCACCGGCACGCCGAACTTTCGCGCGTCCTGATAGAAGACCGCCAGCTTGTCGGTATTGGACAGATCCAGCGACATCGAGGCGGCGAAGAACTCGACCGGATGGTTCGCCTTCAGCCAGCCGGTCTGATACGAAATCAGCGCATAGGCGGCGGCGTGGGACTTGTTGAAGCCGTAGCCGGCGAACTTGGCCACCAGGTCGAAGATGCCGCCCGACTGGGCCTCCGGCACGGACTGATCCGAGGCGCCCTTGATGAAGCGCGCCTTCTGGACGTCCATCTCCTCCTTCTTCTTCTTGCCCATGGCCCGGCGAAGAAGGTCGGCCTCGCCCAGGCTGTAGCCCGCCAGGATCTGGGCGATCTTCATCACCTGCTCCTGGTAGATGATGACGCCGTAGGTCTCCGACAGCGTCTCCTTCAGGCTGGGGTGCAGGTAGTCGACCTCGGCTCGGCCGAACTTCCTATCGATGTAGGTGTCGATCATCTCCATCGGCCCGGGCCGATACAGCGAGATCAGCGCCGTGATTTCCTCGATGGAGCCGCATCGCATCTTCCTCAGGGTGTCGCGCATGCCCTGGGATTCCAGCTGGAACACCCCGACCGTCTGGCCCGACGCCATCAGCTCATAGGTGGCCGCGTCCTCCAGCGGCAGCAGGTTGAAATCGACGGCCGCCCCGCGTCGCGACAGGTATCCGTGCGCCCGGTCCAGCACCGTCAGGGTCTTCAGCCCCAGGAAGTCGAACTTCACCAGCCCCGCCGGCTCGACCCATTTCATGTTGAACTGGGTCGCGGGGATGTCCGAGCGCGGGTCTTGGTACAGGGGCGTCAGCTCGACCAGGGGCCGGTCGCCGATGACGATGCCCGCCGCGTGGGTCGAGGCGTTGCGGTACAGCCCCTCCAGCTCCAGCGCGGTCTCCAGCAGGGTCGCCACCGCCCGGTCGTTGTCTCGCGCCTCCTTCAGGCGGGGCTCGATCTCGATGGCCTGGGCCAGGGTCGTGGGGTTGGCCGGATTGTTCGGCACCATCTTGGCCAGACGATCGACCTGCCCCAGCGGCATCTGCAACACCCGGCCGACGTCGCGCAGCACCGCGCGGGCCTGCAGCGTGCCGAAGGTGATGATCTGGGCCACCCGGTCGCGGCCGTACCGCTCCTGGACATAGCCGATCACCTCCTCGCGTCGCTCCTGACAGAAGTCGATGTCGAAGTCGGGCATGGAGACCCGCTCAGGGTTCAGGAACCGCTCGAACAGGAGGCCGAACCGCAAGGGGTCGAGGTCCGTGATGGTCAGGGCCCAGGCCACCAGCGAGCCTGCCCCCGACCCCCGGCCCGGCCCGACCGGAATGCCGTGCGCCTTCGCCCATTTGATGAAGTCCGACACGATCAGGAAATAGCCGGGGAAGCCCATCTGGACGATGATCCCGACTTCCCACTCCAGCCGGGTCCAGTATTCGGCCTCGGGCACGGCGGGGGTGACCTGCTTCAGCCGCGCCTTCAGCCCCTCGCGCGCCTGATGCAGCAGTTCCTCGGGCTCGGTGCGCCCATCCCCGGCGTCGAAGCGCGGCAGGATCGGCGGGTGGGTCTTGACCAGAAAGGCGCAACGCCGCGCGATCTCGATGGTCGCGTCGCAGGCCTCGGGCAGGTCGGCGAACAGGGCCCGCATCTCGGCCGCCGTGCGGAAATAGTGCTGGTCCGTAATGCGGCGGCGGTCTTCCTGGCCGGTGAAGGCCCCGTCGGCGATGCACAGCAGGGCGTCGTGCGACCGCGCCTGCTCGCGCTTGGCGTAGTGGACGTCGTTGGTCGCCACCAGCGCCGCATCGTTGGCATAGGCCCATTCGACCAGCCCCCGCTCAGCCGCCACCTCGTCCGGCAGGCCGTGGCGTTGCAGCTCGACATAGAAACGGTCGCCGAACACCCGCGCCATCTCGGCCAGCGCCTCGGCCGCGTCCTTTGGCTTGGACTGGACGAACAGAGGGTCGACCGGCCCGTCGGGCCCGCCGGACAGCAGGATCAGCCCCTCGGACCGGGCGGCGACGGCCTCCCAGGGCACATTGGGTTCCTCGTCCCCGGCCTCCAGATAGGCCATGGACGACAGGGCGCACAGGTTCCGCCATCCCGCCTCGGTCTGGCAGATCAGGACCACCGTCGGGATCTTGGACCACCGCTCCGACCGGCGTCCGCCGATGCCGGTAACCGGCAGGGCGCAGGCGATCAGCGGTTGCACCCCCGCCCCCTTGGCGGCCTCGGAGAACTCCAGCGCCCCGAACAGATTGGCCCGGTCCGCCACCCCGACCGCCGGCATGCCGTGATCGGCCGCCAGCTTGCCGACCTTCCCCGCCTTGATCGCGCCCTCCAGCAGCGAATAGGCCGAGCGGACGCGAAGATGGACGAAGCCCTGGGATGGCTCAGACATCGCCATCCTCATTTCTTTTGGCCCCGCCCTCGGCCCCTTCCTCTCCGCTCATCCCCGCGGAAGCGGGGACCCAGTCCTTGGCATCGAGGAGGTCTCCGAGCCGAAACGCGTCCATCAGATCATCCCACGCGGGGTTCACGGACTCGATCAGCTCCAGCTTCCACACCCGGAGCCACTTCTTGATCCGCCGCTCCCGCGCGAAGGCCGCATCGCGGCTGTCATGGATTTCGTACCAGACCAGCCGATCCAAGCCGTACCGCGCCGCAAACCCGTCGAACGCCTTGTCCTTATGCTGATGCACGCGGACCCTCAGGTCCTCGGTCGAGCCCGCATAGATCGTCCCGTTCCGCCCGCTCGCCACGATGTAGGTGAAGAAGCTCATCGGTGTTGGTTCGCGGCTCTCACTGGGTCCCCGCTTTCGCGGGGATGAGCGGAAGGGGGGTGGATCAGCGACTCATCTCGCCAGCAGGGCGACCTGCCACACCATCCAGACAAAGCCGCCGCACGATGCAAGCGACAGCGTCTCTCGAACCACCTTGGTCATCGCCTTATCCCCAGATTGCATGTTCCGGGAATGTTCTATGTTGCGGATTTGTTCTCGTCAACAGCTTTGCCGACAGGTGCGGCCGACTTACCCCCGCGACCGCTCCACCGTATCCACAGCCGGGTTGGCCCTCAGCGCGGCCATGATCGTCGTCGCGTGCTTGGCGTCGGCCACCTCCACGTCCAGATCGACGTCGAAGAAGTCCGACTGACGGTGGGCCATCTTCAGGTTCAGGATGTTGCCGCCCGCCTCGCCGATCACCGTCGCCACCTGGCCCAGCACGCCCGGCGCGTTCTGGATGGTGGCCCGGAATCGGGCCATGCCGACGGCCCCCTGCTCAGCCTGGGGCGTCCATTGCAGGTCGTTCCAGACGCTGTCGTCGTCGGCGAAATCGGCCAGGCGCTGGCAGTCGATGACGTGGACGGTCAGGCCCTGTTCGGGCTCCAGGATGCCGACGATCCGGTCGCCCGGCACCGGGGTGCAGCATTCGCCGAAATGGATCGAGACGCCCGGCGTCAGCCCGCCGCCGCGCACGAACAGCCGCGCCTTGTCGTCGGCGATCTTCTTCTTGTCGGACCCGGTGACCAGCGTGCCCTTCAGCCCGGGGAACAGGGTCTCGGCGACCTTGTTGGCCGACAGCCGCCCGCGCCCGATGGCGTCGAACAGGTCGTCCTCGGTCGCCAGGGCCAGGGTCTCCAGCGCCGGGGTCAGCTTGACATCGGACAGTGTTTTACCCGCCCGCCCAAGCGTCTGCTCCAGGGTCGACTTGCCCAGCTTCTGGAACTCGTCGCGCTCCGATGAACGGATGTGGCGCCGGATCGCTGAGCGCGCCCGCCCTGTGACCGTCAGCGAGCGCCAGTCGGCCGGCGCCTCGCGCTTCTTGCCCCGGATGATCTCGACCACGTCGCCGTTCTGCAGCCGGGTGCGCATCGGCTTGAGCTCGCCGTTGATCTTGGCCCCCACGGCCGTATCGCCCACCTCGGTGTGGACGGCATAGGCGAAGTCCAGCGGCATGCCCCCCTGGGGCAGGGTGATCAGCCGGCCCTTGGGCGTGAAGACGAACACCTGATCCAGGTACATCTCCAGCTTGGCGTGCTCTACCCAGTCCTCGCCGCCCTCACCGTGCTCGATGACCTGCACCAGATGCCGCAGGTTCTGCAGGGGGTCGCGGCCCCCTTCCCGCTCCATCGCCTCCTGGTCGAAGCCGTAGGAGGTGTTCTTGTAGGCCCAGTGCGCCGCGACCCCGTCCTCGGCGACGCGGTCCATGGCTTCGGTGCGTATCTGCATCTCGATCCGCAGGCCACCCGGGCCCACCACCGTGGTGTGCAGGCTGCGATAGTTGTTCGACTTGGGCGTGGAGATGAAGTCCTTGAACCGCTCGGGCACCATCGGCCAGGCGCGGTGGATGACGCCGAGCGCGCGGTAGCAATCGTCCTCGGCCTCGACCAGGACGCGGAAGCCATAGATGTCGGACAGGGAGGAAAAGCCCACCGACTTCCTCTGCAGCTTCCTCCAGATCGAATAGGGCGTCTTCTGACGACCATAGACGCGGGCCTTGATCCCGGCCTCGGACAGGACCTGCTGAATCTCGGTCGAGACCCCCTCGGTCGCCTTGCCGTGCTCCAGCTTCAACGCCTCCAGCCGCCGCTCGATCGCGGTGCGGGCGGTCGGGTTCAGATGCTCGAACGCCAGCTCCTCCAGCTCCGAGGCGATGGAGTGGATGCCGATCGACCGGCCCAGCGGCGCATAGACCTCCAGCGTCTCGCGGCTGATCCGCTCGCGCTTCTCGGGCTTGACGTATTTCAGCGTCCGCATGTTGTGCAGACGGTCCGCCAGCTTGACCAGCAGCACCCGCACGTCGCGGCTGATGGCCAGGATGAACTTTCGCAGGTTCTCGGCCTGGCGCGTGTGCTCGGCCTGCAGCTCCAGCCGGCTCAGCTTGGTCACGCCCTCGACCAGGACCGCGACCTCCTCGCCGAACATGGAGGCGATGTCGTCCCGCGTCGCCGAGGTGTCCTCGACCACGTCGTGCAGCAGGGCGGTGACGATGGTCGCCGTGTCCAGCTTGTAGTCGGTCAGGATGCCCGCGACCTGGATCGGGTGGGCGAAATAGGGGTCGCCCGAGGCCCGCAGCTGCGAGCCGTGCATCTTCATCGCGTAGACATAGGCCCGGTTCAGCAGGGCCTCGTCGGCGGTGGGATCATAGGCCTTGACCGCCTCGATCAGCTCGAACTGGCGCAGGACCGTAATGCGCTTCGCCGCCGGAACGGCGTCCGACGGCGATGCAAGATCATTGGCGATGAGGGTCGGCGGCGGGGTCTTGCCGGACCGCGCCGGGAGGATGGTGATACCGTTGGCGGGTTCGGCCGTCAGTACCGCTCCTCCTGCCCGCCGTCGCGGTCGCTCTGCAGCGCGCGGATCAGCTCGGCCTCGGCCATGTTCATGTGCTGCGGCTCGGCCAGCAGACCGACGATCTCCGCCTCGTCCTCGGCTTCCGTGCGCTCATCGACGCGCTGGAGGGCCACGACGACCGTTTCGGTCAGCTCGTCCGGCTTGACGGTTTCCTCGGCGATCTCGCGCAGGGCGACGACGGGGTTCTTGTCGTTGTCGCGATCGATGGTCAGGGGCGCGCCGTTGGCGATGGCGCGGGCACGGTTGCCGGCCAGCAGGACCAGGCCGAACCGGTTCGGGACCTTCTCGATGCAATCTTCGACGGTGACGCGAGCCATGGGAATCCTTCGAGGCGGAGAGAACCGCGCTGCATACAGATAGAGAGCCTGTTGTGCAACGCCACACGGGCGGATTTGGGGCGGCGAAAGAAAGCCCTTCCCCCTCCCCGCCGTCATCCTCGGGCTTGACCCGAGGATCGGATTGACCGCCCGCTCGTGCGAATGACCGGTCGCACAGGCCGCTCGACGTCCGATCCTCGGGTCAAGCCCGCGGATGACGGAGTGTGGAGAGGGGCCTCGCATCCGCGCCCACCTCGGCCAGCCTCTGCAGCGCCTCCGCCGTCTCTCCCAGCACCGGATGCCGCCACCCCGGCGCGATCTCCGCCAGCGGCCCCATGACGAACAGCCGCTCCGCCGCCCGGGGGTGCGGCAGGATCAGGCCGCCGCAGTCCCCGTGCTCGCGCCCATAGGCGATCAGGTCCAGGTCCAGCGTCCGGGGCGCGTTCCTCGGCCCCCGTCGCCGCCCGAAGGCCTCTTCGATCCGGCCCAGGGCCGCCATCAGGGCATGGGGATCGTGCGCCGTCCGCACCCGCACCACCCCGTTCAGGAAAGGCGGATCCGTCGGGTCGGGCCAAGCCTGGGACCGCCACCACGACGACCGCGCCACCACGTCGACGCCCTCGGACCGGAACCGCGCCAGGGCCGCCTCCAGCGCCTCGGCGCAGTCGGCCCACACCCCCTTGTCATTGCAGCCGATGGCGACGAAGACGGCCGCGTCCAGATCGAGGTCGCCGTCTATTTCGACGCTGACCGGACGACCCGTATTCTCTGCAGAGATTTCCATGACGCTTTACCCGACCGATCGCCTCGCCCTGTTCATCGACGGGGCCAATCTTCATTCGGCGACCAAGGCCCTGAACGCCGACCTCGACTTCAAGCGCATGCTCGAGGGGTTCCGGGAGAAAGCCGTCCTGGTTCGCGCCTATTATTACACGGCCGTCGTCGAGGGCGAAGAGTTCTCGGCGGTGCGGCCCCTCGTCGACTGGCTGGGCTACAACGGCTTTTCGGTCGTCACCAAGCCGGTCAAACGCTTCACCGACGCCCAGGGGCACAGCCGGATGAAGGGCAATATGGACATCGAGATCGCGGTCGACATGCTGGAGCTCGCCCCCCGCATCGACCACGCCATTCTGTTCTCGGGCGACGGCGACTTCCGCCGCCTGGTCCAGGCGGTCCAGGCCCACGGCACCCGAGTGACCGTGGTCT
The DNA here is from genome assembly GCF_040195595.1 of Brevundimonas aurifodinae. Lineage (NCBI taxonomy): Bacteria > Pseudomonadati > Pseudomonadota > Alphaproteobacteria > Caulobacterales > Caulobacteraceae > Brevundimonas > Brevundimonas aurifodinae. Next base: position 48,607 of record NZ_JBEGDD010000006.1, on the reverse strand, counting down.
CCACCCTGCGCAGCCAGCCGCCCCAGATCGCCGACGAGCTGCGTCGCCAGGCGGATGACTTCGTCGAACTGGCGGATCTGATGATCGACTACGGACGGCCGAGGGGGGAGCGTCCGTGATCATTCTCTTTCCGCTCATCCCCGCGAAAGCGGGGACCCAGTGCTTTGGGCGATGGCTTTGCAAGATCGGGCTCGTTCCCGATCCCCGACACCCTGCCTTACAACAGAACTGGGTCCCGGCTTTCGCCGGGATGAGCGGAGGGTTCAGATGAACCCGGAACCGCCCCGCGACTGCCCGCTCTGCCCCCGCCTCGTCGCCTACCGCGCCGAGAACGCGGCCCAGCATCCCGACTGGTGGAACGGCCCGGCCCCCTCGTTCGGCGATCCGGACGCGCGCCTATTGATCGTCGGCCTGGCCCCCGGCCGCACCGGTGCCAACCGCACCGGCCGCCCCTTCACCGGGGATGGGGCGGGCGTGATCCTGTACGAGACCCTGCTGAAGACGGGCTTCGCCACCGGCCGGTACGAGGCCCGCCCCGACGACGGTCTGACGCTGGTGGACTGCATGATCACCAACGCCGTGCGCTGCGCCCCGCCCGCCAACAAGCCCCTGCCGATCGAGGAGGCGACCTGCCGCCCCTTCCTGATCGACCGCCTCGCCGCCCTGCCCCGGCTGAAGGTGATCGTGACGCTGGGCGATATTTCGCGAAAGAACGTGCTGAAGGCCCTGGGACTGCCCGCCTCGGCCGCCCCGGCCGGCCATGGGGTCGAGGCCTCCGTCGGCCCCTGGACCCTGCTGAACAGCTATCACTGCTCACGCCTCAACACGAACACCGGCCGCCTGACGCCCGAGATGTTCGAGGCGATCTTTCAGCGCGCCCGGGCCCTGATCGAGCCCTGATGGTCAACGGCCGATAACCTCGCCTGACAGGCGAGTGTGGTGCCCCGGACACACGAATCAGAGCGCAGCCGTGATAGGGAAACCAAGACGGAACGTGTCCACCACGCTCGCGTTTTCAGGGTTCAGCCGGGAGGGGCTGCCATGCGTAAGAAACCCAGTCTGTTCACCGCCAACGAGCGCCGGATCGCGCTGATCGTGCTCCTGACCGCCGGCGTGCTGACGCTCGGCATCATGGCGCTGGAGGGGATGTTCCGCCCCTCGCTCGGCCTCTACGGCTCCTCGATGTCGGCCCCCAGCCTGCCCAACGTCATCGACGCGCAGCCGCTCGCCAAATTCTGAGCGAGCGCCGCTCCCCTACGTCCAGAACTGACGTAGGCGTCGTCTAGACTGCCGCTAAAGCGGTCTTTGACATCTTGAAGCACGGTGAGAGCGGGTTGGACTTCGACCACCCCACTCCGTCATCCTCGGACTTGATCCGAGGATCGGACTGTCCGCGACTCGAAAGTCTACACAACCCGCGATCTCGCCCCTCGTCTCCGAGCGAGCCCGGCCTGCGTCCGATCCTCGGATCAAGTCCGAGGATGACGGGGGGGGGGTTGAGCCAACGGTGTATACGACCGAAAGCGCCCGTCCTGATCTCGCGTCTCCTGATCTCGCGTCAGCACCGCCGATTTCGCACTATTCAGACGGTTCGCACGCGTTTTTCAAAGTCTGAAATCCGGCGGCCTCAGCCCTTGTCCCGCATCAGCCGGGCCTTGTCGCGGGCCCAGTCGCGGTCGGCCGAGGCCTCGCGTTTGTCGTGCAATTTCTTGCCCTTGGCCAGCGCGATCTCCAGCTTGGCCTTGCCGTCGTCGTTCAGATACAGCCGGATCGGAATGATGGTCTGGCCGTCCTTCTGGACCGCCCCGATCAGCCGATCGATCTGCTTTCGGTGCAGCAGCAGCTTTCGGGGCCGACGCGGCTCGTGGTTGAAGCGGTTGGCCTGGGCATAGGGCGGGATGTCGGCGTTGATCAGCACGATCTCGCGCCCCTCCACCGCCGCATAGCTCTCGGCGATATTGGCCCGCCCCATCCTAAGAGCCTTGATCTCGGTGCCCAGCAGCATGATCCCGGCCTCGAGATTGTCCTCGAGGAAGTAATCGAACCGGGCACGCCGGTTCTCGGCGATGGTCTTCGCCTTGGTGATCGGGGCCTTCTCCCCGGATTTCTTGGGGGCCGGTGCCATCAGAGGCCCGCCGCCGCCATCGCCGCGTCGATCAGGGGCCGAGCGTCCGCCCGCGTGGGCACCAGCGGCAGACGCACCTCCTCGCCGCACAGCCCCAGCCGGGACAGGGCGTATTTGGCCGGAGACGGCGAAGCGTCTGCGAACAGACCCTTGTGCAGCCCGATCAGCCGATCCTGCCACGATCGGGCCAGCGCCAGGTCGCCCGCCTGGATCGCGTTCCACAAGGCCACCATGGCTTCGGGCGCGACGTTCGACGTGACCGAAATCACCCCGACCCCGCCGTGCGCGCAATAGCCCAGGAAGCTGGCGTCATCGCCGGAGATCAGGTCGAACTGCCCGCTGATCTGGGCCCGCATCCAGCTGACGCGACCCAGGTCGCCGGTCGCGTCCTTGATGCCGACGATGTTCGGATGGGCCGCCAGCTCGGCCACCGTCTGGTCCGCCAGATCGACGCCCGTCCGGCTCGGCACGTTGTACAGCAGCACCGGAAGCTGGACGGCCTCCGCGATCGCCTCGAAATGCGCCCTCAGCCCGGCCTGCGAGGGCCGGTTGTAATAGGGGGTGACCACCAGGGCTCCGTCCGCCCCCACGGTCTTGGCGTGGCGGACCAGTTCGATGGCCTTTCCCGTCGCCGAGGCTCCTGCCCCCGCGATCACCCTGACCCGTCCGCGCGCCAGTTCGACGCAGCGTGCGACCAGGGCCTTGTGCTCCTCTGTCGTCAGGGTGGCGCTCTCTCCGGTCGTGCCGACGGGGACGACGCCGTGCACGCCGGCGGCGATCTGGCGCTCCAGCAGGGCGGCGAATGCGTCATCGTCCACGTTTCCGTCACGAAGAGGTGTGATCAGGGCGGTGATCACGCCCTTGAACAAGGGGGCGGTCATTGGAACAGTCGAACCTTGCGTGGGGGATGGGCGGCATTCGCCGCTTGAAGAGCGCGAGAGGGTAGGTTGCCGGGGTCGAACCCGCAACCGTCACATATGGGGATCGGACACTTGATACTTGCGACCAGCCTGGCGGCGCTCATCGCCGCCCTCGCGCCGATTCCCCAATCGACCGCGGACCTGAACCGCCAGGGCACGCCCTATCAGCAGTCCGGCACCGTCGTTCCGACCGCCGGCTATCAGGCGCGCATCCTCAGCGACGCCGATACCGCCCTGTTCCGTCAGGGCCTGGCCGCCGCCCGCGCCCGCGACGTGGTGGGCACTCGCAACGCCATCGCCTCGATCGGCGATCCCACCGCGAGGAAACTGGTCGAATGGGCCCTGATCGACACCTCCGCCGAACAGCTGTCCTACGCGGAACTGTCCCGGGACATTCGCGCCCTGGATGGCTGGCCGCGCGCTGAGTCTCGCCTCAGCGCCGGTGAACAGGCCCTGGACCGCGCCGCCGTCGGCCCCGACGCCGCCCTGGCCTTCTTCGGCGAGCGCCCGCCGGTCACTGTGGAGGGCGCGATCGCCCTCGCCGACGCCTGGGAACAGCGCGGTCGCGTCAACGAGGCCCGGGCCCTGATCGGCGACTGGTGGCGCACCCGCAGCTTCGAAGCCGACACCCAGACCCGCATCCTGGGTCGCTGGGGCGGCTGGCTGACCCAGGCCGATCACGAGGCGCGGCTGAACATGCTGCTGCTGGGGCCGCACGGTCCGGCGACCCGCGCCATGGTCAGCCTCGTCTCGCCCGAGCGCCAGACCGTCGCCAACGCCGCCATGGCGCTGCGCACGGCCTATAGCGCCGACGCCGTGGTGGCCAATCTGACGCCGGCCCAGGCGGCCGACCCGGCCGTCGCCTTCGAGCGGGCCCGCATCCTGCGCGCCGCCGATCGCCAGTCCGAGGGCTTCGCCGTCCTCGCCGACCTGCCCCCGGCCCCGTCTCACGCCGAGGGCCAGAACAGCCTGTGGTCCGAGCGTCGCAACTACTTCCTCGACGCCCTGGAGCGCCGCAATTGGCGCGCCGCTTACAATTCCATGGCCGGCCATGGCTTCCCGGGGGGAGAGCGCAAGGTCGATGCCGAATTCTTCGCCGGCTGGGTCGCCCTGACCAAGCTGAACGATCCGGCCAGGGCTGCCCAGCATTTCGAGACCCTGCGCCAGTCGTCCCAGACCCCGATCACCCAGGGCCGGGCCCTCTACTGGCTGGGCCGGGCCGCCGAGGCTCAAGGAGACAATGCCTCCGCCCAGAATTTCTATCAGGCCGGCGGGCGACACATCCAGACCTTCTACGGGCAACTGGCGGCCGAGAAGGCGGGCGTCACCACCCTGACCCTGCCCGCCGACCCCACGATCACCGACGCCGACCGCGCCCGCTTCGAGGCCAATGAGCTGGTCCGGGCGACGCGCATCCTGGGCGAGACCGGCGAGATGAGCCTGTACCGCGTCTTCGCCTATCACGCCGACGACGTCCTGCCCGGCGCCACCGATCTGGCGCTCCTGATGGATATGACGCGCGGCTACGGCGACGGTTTCGCGGCCATGATGGTCGGCCGCGCGGCCAGTCAGCGCGGCTATCTGATGCCCGAGCGGCAGTATCCGATCCGCATCCCGCCCGAGGTGCCGGGGGCAGCGCCCGTCGCCTTCAGCCTGGCCATCACCCGCCAGGAGTCCAGCTTCGATCCCCGTGCCCGGTCGTCAGCCGACGCGCGCGGCATGATGCAGTTCCTCCCCTCGACGGCCCAGGGCGTCGCCCGGCGCCTGGGCATGCCCTATTCGGCCGAACGGCTGTGGGATCCGGACTACAACATGACCTTGGGCAGCTATCACCTGGGCGAGCTGATGAACCAGTTCTCCGGCTCGATGCTGCTGACCACCGTCGGCTACAACGCCGGCCCGGCGCGGGGGCCTCAGTGGGTATCCCGCTGTGGCGACCCACGCGGCGGGGCTGCGGCCGGCGGGGTCGATCCGGTCGACTTCATCGAGTGCGCCCCCTTCACGGAGACGCGCAACTATATGATGCGGGTGATGGAGAACATGGCGGTCTACAAGGCGCGCCTGAACGGCGGCTCGGCCCCCCTGACGACGTCCCGGGACATCGCGCGGGGCTCGAACGGACCCCGTCCCTACGCGCCCTGAGATCGACGGCCCATCGCCAGCGTCGGACCGGCCTCGGTCTGGATCCAGACGCCGTTCAGTCCGAAGGCGTCTCGCAGGATCTCTGGCGCCAAGGCGGTAGCAGGCCGCGCGTCCGCCACGACACGCCCGTCGGCCATCACGACGATGCGGTCCGCGACCCGCGCCGCCAGCGTCAGGTCGTGCAGGCTCAGCATCACGCCACGCCCCCGGTCCGCCTCGCGGCGCAGCCGGTCGAGAACGAACAGTTGGGCGTCCGGATCCAGCCCCGCGACGGGCTCGTCCAGCAGCAGCGCCTGTCCGGGCGCGTTCAGCGCTCGCGCCAGCAGGACCCTGGCCCGCTCTCCGCCCGACATGTCGGCCACGCCGCGATCGGCCAGATGGCCGCCTTCGAGGTCGTCGAGGACGCGGGCGGCGCGGTCTTTCGCCTCCGCGTCGGGCAACAACGGCATGGCCAGCGCCACGATATCGACTGCCGCCATGTTCCAGGCGATCCGCCGCTCCTGCGGCAGATAGGCGGCGCGCGCCAAACGCTCTCTCTCCGGCAGACGGGCCAGATCGTCCCCCGCCAGCCAGGCCACGCCTCCGGTCAGCGGGAGAAGGCCCAGCATGGCGCGCAGCACGCTGGTCTTGCCGGCGCCGTTGCGCCCGACCACGGCGACCAGCTCCCCGGCCTCGAGGCGGACATCGACGCCGGACAGGACCTCGCGGCCGCCGATCCGGGCCCGGGCATTGGACAGTTCGGCCAGGCTCACGACCGCCACTCCCGCGCCGCGCGCCAGGCGATCAGGGCGAACAACGGCGCGCCGACCAGGGCCGTGAAGACGCCCAGCTTCAGCTCCTGATCGGTCGGGATCAGCCGCGCCATCAGGTCGGCCACCACCAGCATCAGTCCGCCCGCCAGAGCCGACGGAAGCAGCAGTCGGCCAGGATCGCCTCGCACCAGCCCGCGCACGAGGTGCGGCGCCGCCAGCCCGACGAAGCCGATCACGCCGGCGACCGCCACCGCCGATCCGGTCGCCACGGCCGCCGCCACGACCACGACGCCGCGAAGCCGCCCCAGGGAGAGGCCGGACGTCGCCGCGACCTCCTCGCCCAGGGTCAGCAGCCGCAAGCCCCGGCTGGACAGCGTCGCCAGCCCCCAGGCCATCAGCAGGGCCGGCGTGACCCAGGCCACGTCGATCCAGCTACGGTTCTGCACCGAGCCCAGCAGCCAGGACATGACCTCGGCGGTGGCGATCGGCGACTGCGACAGATTGAACACCAGAGCCGTCACCGCTCCGGCGAGGCTCGACAGGGCCACACCGAACAGGATCAGCCCTTCAGGCGAAGACAGGCGCGACGCGACCAGGGTCAACAGCACACCCGCGATCCCGGCCCCCGCCAGCGCGGCCAGCTCGACGGCCCCGGGCAACGCCGCCGCCCCGGCCACGATCGCCAGGGCCGCCCCCAGCGCCGCCGTCGCCGAGACGCCCAGCACGCCGGGATCGGCCAGAGGGTTCCGCAACAGTCCCTGCAACAGGGCCCCCGACAGCCCCAGGGCCGCGCCGACCACGAAGGCGCAGATCGCCCTCGGTGCCCGGATCTGCCAGAGGACGACACCCCCGTCCGAGGCGGGATTGCCGAGGGCGGCCAGATACTGGGACCCCGTCAACCCGGTCTCACCGAGAGCGACCGCGAACAGAACGGCGGCGATGAGACCGACCAGCAGCCCGAGAGTGAGACGCGTCATCGCGCGGTGCCGGTCGCGATCATCCGGGCCGCGTCCGCCGCGAACCAGGCCGGGCAGGTAATGGCCGCGCCCGGCAGATCGGCGACCACCCGCCCAGCCGAAGCCCTGCGCACGACGGGATGGCGGCCGACCCCGCGCCAGTCCGCGCGCAGCTGGTCGAAGAAGCCGAGGACGAACCGTCGGGGCGGCGCGACCGCGATCCGTTCGACGCTGATGGGCCCGAAGCCGACGATCCCGGCCGTGTTGGCGTAGCCGGCGGCCCGCAGGATGGCGTCGATCAATGTGCCGGTCCCGGCAGTGAACCCTCCCGCCGTCATGTAGAGCGCAGAGCCTCGCTCTTCGCCGCTCGGCGCCGACAGGGAGAGCGTCCGCTCCATCCTGTGAACCAGCCTGCGACCCGCGTCCGGCCGGCCGAGGGCATCGGCCGCGGCCTGGGTATTGCGCTGCACGTCGGCCATCTCCTTGGCGTCGCCGATCTGGAGAATACGCACCCCTCGGCTTTCCAGCGCCCACAGCAGTCGGGGGTCGCCGCCCCAGGTCCGGACGACGACCTCGGGCCGGACGGCCAGGGCCGCCTCCAGCGTCGGCCGGACGCGTGGTCGACCGATCGCCGCTGCTCGCATCCAGGAGTCCGGATCATCCGCGCGGGGAGACAGATACAGGTCCGCGTCCGGCGCGAGCGCAAGCACATACTGGTCCGCGCACTGGTCCAGCGACAGGATCCGCGTCGGTGCCTGCGCCATCGCGTTCGGCGCGGTCAGCGTCCAGACCGCCGCCGCCAGGGCCCATGTCCTCGTCTTCAAGGCTTCAGGAACCCGACGAACAGGGCGTCCATCAGGGCGCGCGTCAGCGTCGATCGATCCACCCAGTCGAAATAGGGCTTGGTGATCATCAACGAGACGATGCCGTGGGCCCCGGCCCAGAGCGCCTGCGCCACGACCCGCACCTCGCCGTTCAGCCGCCCCTCGGCCTGGACCGAGGCCACCACGGCCTCGAACGATCGATAGAGTTCCGCCCCCGGACCCTGGGCCGCGCTCTCGGCCTCGCGCGCCTCGACGGGTCGGGTCAGATAGATCAGCCGGTAGGCGTTCGGATTGGCGAAGCCGAAATCGACGTAGGCCTCGAGCAATCGCCGCAGCCGAACCTCCGGGGCGGCATCGGCGGCGATGACGACGGCGTTGGCTTCGGTCAGGCGTCTGAAGGCTCCGCTGCAGATTTCGTGCAGAATCTCGCTCTTCTCGGAGAAGTGCATGTAGAGCGCCGTCGAGGACAGCCCGACCTCATCGGCGATCCGGCGGATGGTCGCGCCTTCGTATCCCACCTCGACGAAGATTCGCTCGGCGGCGTCCAGGATTTCCGCCCGTCGCGCATGGCCCTCGCCCTTGGGCTTTCGTGCGGAGCGTTTGGCGGCTTCGCGAGGCATGGGCGATACGACGGACAAGCGGCCGCTCCAGACAGACTCTGCGCCGGGGCGCGACGGGAACGCCCGTGCATAGACCCGATCGCGGACCGACGCCAACCGCTTGCCCGGCCCGACCGCACGGGTTAGCCGTTCGCGGTGGGGAGGCCAGAGAAAGCAAGGGACCGCGACCCGGTCGCGTTCCCCGAACGCGCCGCGCGACTGAGCCTGACCGCGGGTCAACTAGGTCTGGGGCTGCTGATCGTGTTCGGCCTCGCAGCGGCCTGGTGGGCGGATGCGGACCTGACGCTGGTCCTGATCATTTTCGCGATCCAGATCGGGTTCCTGCTGTCGGCGGGCTGGCGCGCCATGCTGCTGGCCGCCAGTCTTCCCGGGATCGACCGCCCTCTGCCGAGCTCCGACCTGCCCCGCTACACGGTTCTGGTCGCCCTGTTCGACGAGGCGGAGGTCCTGCCCCAGCTCGTCGAGCGCCTGTCGCAGATCGATTATCCCGAGGATCGGCTGGAGGGGTTCCTGATCCTGGAAGTCGATGACCACGAGACCCTGTCGGCGGCCCATGACCTTTGTTTCCCGCCCTGGCTGAGCGTCCTGGTGGCTCCGGCCGGCCAGCCCCGGACGAAGCCCCGCGCCCTGAATGTCGGCCTCGCGCAGGCCCGGGGCGAGCTGTTGACTGTCTATGACGCCGAGGACGATCCGGATCCTCTGCAACTGCGCGAGGCAGCCGCCAGGTTCGCGAATGACCAGGAGGGGGACCTGTGGGCCCTTCAGGCTCCGCTACGGATCCGCACCCCTCTGCGTAGCGACAGCCCCTTCCTCGATCGCCAGTTCGCCATCGAGTACGCCTCCCTGTTTGAAGTGACCCTGCCCGGGCTCGCACGGCTGGGCCTGCCCTTCCCGATGGGGGGAACCAGCAACCATTTCCGCGTCGACGCCCTGCGCGCCGTCGGCGGGTGGGACGCTCACAATGTCACCGAAGACGCCGATCTCGGCTTCCGGCTCTGGCGCGCGGGAGGGCGGCTGGGCGTCATGAGCCGTCCGACCTACGAGCCGCCACCCGGGGGGCTGGAGCACTGGCTTCCTCAGCGGACCCGATGGCTGAAGGGCTTCATGCAGACCTGGGGCGTACACACCCGGGACGTTCGCGGGCTGGGCTGGAGAGGCGGCCTTTCCCTGACCATGACGCTGGGTGCCGCCATCGCCGCGGCGGCGGTCCATGCCCTGTCGCTGGCCTGGTTGATCGCGACGCTCGCCATCGCCCTGGCGGCCGGCCTGGTACCGGAGACCCCGCTCTTCGCCATGACCGTGCTGGCGACGGGCGCCATCGCCGCCTCGGTGAACGCCGCGATCGGCTGTCGTCGGGCCAGCCTGCCTTACACGCTCGGCGACCTGCTGTCGGCCCCGGCCTACTGGTCCCTGCTGACCCTGGCCTTTCTGCACGCGGTCTGGCGGTTGGTGCGCGAGCCCTTCGCCTGGGACAAGACGGTCCATTTCGCCGATCCGACCGCCGAGGTCGCGGCCGCCTCCGCCCCCGCTGGACGCGAGGCCGCCTGACAGCCTATGGCCTCGTCGATGCCGCCCGTCCTGTCGCCAGCCCCCGAAACCCTGGTCACCCGCGCCTGGCCCGATTACGCCCTGCTGGACAGTGGGGCGGGGCGCAAACTCGAACGCTATGGTCTCCACACCGTGGTCCGACCCGAGCCCCAATGCTGGTGGAGCCCGCGCGATCCGCAGGCCTTCGATCAGGCGGACGCCACCTTCGACCCTGACGACGAGGACGAGGCCGGGCGCTGGCGTTTCAGAGGCAAGCCGGTCGAGACCTTTCCGCTGGCCTGGCGCGACGTCCGCTTCACCGGCCGCTTCACCCCGTTCCGGCACCTGGCCTTCTTTCCCGAGCAGGCGGCCAACTGGGACTGGCTAAACGGTCGGATCCGCCGACTGGAACGGCCGCGTATCCTGAACCTGTTCGGCTACACGGGCGTGGCCAGCCTTGCCTGCGCGGCGGCGGGCGCCGAAGTCACCCACGTCGATGCGTCCAAGAAGTCGGTCGCCTGGGCCCGCGAGAACGCCGAGCTTTCGGGCCTGTCGAACCGTCCGATCCGCTGGATCGTGGAGGACGCGCGCAAATACGTCGCCCGCGAGGTTCGCCGGGGATCGAAGTATCACGGCATCATCCTGGACCCGCCGAAATACGGGCGCGGACCGACCGGCGAGGTATGGCGGCTGTTCGAGGATATGCCGGTCCTGCTCAAGGACTGCGCGGCCCTGCTGGCCGAGGACGCCGACTTCCTGCTGCTGAACGCCTATGCGGCGCGCATTTCGGGGCTGTCTCTGGCCCACCTGATGAAGGAGGCCACGGCGACACGCGGCGGACACATCGACTGGGGCGAACTGGCCTTGTCCGAAGACGGCCCGGACGCCCGCGCCATCGGCCTCAGCTTCTTCGCGCGGTGGTCGGCATGACCGATGGCCGCCTGATCACCTCCCTGACGAACGAGACGGTCAAGGCCGTCCGCGCCCTGCACATGCGCAAGGAGCGCGAGGCCACAGGCCTGTTCCTGGCCGAAGGGCTGAAGTTCATCGGCGAGGCCCTGGATCAGGGTCGGACGCCCAAGACACTGCTGGTCGGCATGGAGGCGCGGCCCCACCCGCTGCTGGACCGCGCGAAGGCGGAGACCTGGCAGGCCGGCGGCGAGGTGGTGACCGTGACCCACCCGATCCTCGAAAAGATCAGCCGCCGCGAGAATCCGCAGACGGTGCTGGGCGTGTTCGAGCAGGCCTTTACACCCCTGGCGGGCATCCGGCCGGAAGCCGCCCCTTGCTGGATCGCGCTGGAACAGGTGCGCGACCCCGGGAACCTGGGCACCATCATTCGCACGGTAGACAGCGCCGGGTGCGGCGGCGTGATCCTGATCGGCGACTGTGTCGATCCCTTCTCGGTCGAGGCTGTCAGGGCGACCATGGGCTCGGTCTTCGCCGTCGCGATCGCGCGCGCCACGACTGCCGACTTCCTGGCCTGGCGCGAGACATGGCCCGGGTCCGTGGTTGGCACCCGCCTGGACGCCACGAGCGGCTATCGCGAGGCGGCCTACGCTCCGCCGACGCTGATCCTGATGGGCAATGAGCAGGCCGGGCTGACCGACGCCCTGGCGGCAGCGTGCGACGTCAATGTGAAGATCCCCATGCGCGGACGCGCCGACAGCCTCAATCTGGCGGTGGCGACGGGCGTCATGGCCTATGCCGTGACAGACGCCCTCGCGAGGTGACGGCAACCGCCACCGGCCGGGTTCGTTAGGTCTGCTCCCCTAACGATCGGAGAGACCAGATGAAACTTCCCAAAGGCACGCTCGTGGCTGTGGTCGATGGCGAGAAGCTGGCGCTGTTCGAGAACATCGGCCAGCAGGAAGTCACGCTTAGCGCCAGACCCGCCCCCGCCATCGAGGATCGCGCGTCAGGAGCCGCCGGCCGGATTTCCAGCGAGGCCAACCCCGACAACGACACCCAAGCCGAAGACGGCTTCGCCATGGGCGTGGCGGATGTGCTGAACAAATGGGTTCTGACCAACAAGATGGACAATCTGCTGGTCATCGCGGCCCCCAAGACCCTGGGGCAACTGCGCAAGGGCTGGCACAAGGAGACCGAGGGCAAGCTGGTCGGAGAGATCGCCAAGGACCTGACCGGCCACTCCACCGACGCCATCGCCGCCGCGATCGAAAAGGCCTGAGCCTCAGGTCCCGCGTGGCTTCGCCCGGGTGGTCGCCTCGGCCTCGGCCGGGTTCTCGGGCCAGGGATGGCGGGGGTAGCGCCCTCGCATCTCGGCCCGGACCGCTGCCCAGGACCCCTTCCAGAAACCGGGAAGGTCAGCGGTCACCTGTATGGGCCGACGCGCGGGAGACAGAAGGGCCAGGGTCAGTGGAACGCGCCCCCCCGCGATCATCGGATGGGTCGTGACGCCGAACAGCTCCTGCACCCTGATCTCCACCCGCGGGCCGCCCTCGGCCGTGTAGTCGATCGCAGCCGACCCCAGCGGGGTAATGAGCCTGGCCGGGGCCAGGTCCTCTAGCAGTCTTTGGCGATCCCACGGGATCAGACAGCGGAGCGCCTGTTCGAGCGCATGGTCGTCGATCCGGTCCAGCGACTGGACCCCGTCGAGCAAAGGCCACAACCAGCGCTCGGCCTGGGCGATCAGGGCCGGATCGGAGACGTCTGGCCAACTCGGGTCGATCGCATGAAGGAAGGCCAGGCGCGCGCGCAGGCCTGCCGCCCTCTCGCCCCAGCGCAGCCCGTCCAGCCCGATTTCGACGACCTCGGCTCTCAGCAGGGCGACAAGCTCGCCTCGATCGGGCGTGCCCACCACCCGGTCCTCGACGACGATCGCGCCCAGCCGGCGTGCCTCGCGCATCACCCTCCTGCCCGAAGGCTCGCGGCTCAGGCGGCGCTCCGTCGTCATCATCGGTTCCAGCGTCGCGGGGTCCAGAGTGGCCGCAAGCCGGATGCTATCCCTCGCCTCCCCTCCGCCCAGGTCGGCGACGGCCAGCCAGGGCTCGGCTGCCAGAGGGTCGGTCGGATCGAGGAACGCGCCGCGCCCGGAGGCCAGAAGATACTCCCCGGGCTTGCCCCGAGCCTTGGCGACTCGTTCAGGAAAGGCGGCCGCGATCAGGGTCCCCGGCGTGATCTCGTCCGACGCTTTCGCCGACCGTCCACCCGCCCTCGCCCACCGCTCGACAAGCTTGCGTGCGTCGGCGGCGCGGGATGAGCGGTCGCGGTCAAGGCCACGCAGTCGTTCGCCCAGATCGACGTCGCGGCCGCCGAGGCCCGGTTCGCTCAGGATCGCGGCAATCTTCGCGCCCAGCATCCCGTCGCCGCCATGCGCCGCCCGGGCCACCAGATGCGCCAGCCGAGGTGCCAACGGCAGACCAGCGAGGTGGCGGCCGTGGGCGGTCAGGCCACCGGCGTCATCCAGAGCGCCGAGCCGGGTCAGCACGCCCCTCGCCTCCACGAACGCTCCCGCCGGCGGCGGATCGAGCAGTGCGAGTCCGTCGGCAGAACGCGCGCCCCATCGCGCCAGATCGAGGGCCAGGCCCGTCAGGTCGGCCTCCAGGATCTCCGGTCGCTGATGAGCAACCAGACCCCGTGTCGCCTCCTCGTCCCATAGGCGGTAGCAAACGCCCGGCTCGGTTCGCCCCGCCCGGCCCCGGCGCTGTTCCGCCGAAGACCGGCTGACGCGAACGGTGACCAGCCGCGTCAGCCCGCTGGACGGTTCGAATCGCGGCACTCTGGACAGGCCTGCGTCGATCACCACGCGCACACCCTCGATCGTCAGACTGGTCTCGGCGACCGAGGTGGCCAGAACCAGTTTTCGCCTCCCTGCCGGAGAACGCTCGATCGCGCGGTCCTGCTCGGCCTTGTCGAGCGCACCGTACAGCGGGACCACATCGACGTTGGCATCCCTCAGGCGGTCCCGGACCAGCCCGGCGACCCGGTGAATCTCCCCCTGACCGGGCAGGAAGCCGAGGATCGAACCGGTCTCGTCTCTCAGCGCGGCCAGGCAGGCTCTGGCCATCGCCTCCTCCAGCCGCTCCACCGGATTCCGCCCGACGTAGATTGTCTCGACCGGATAGGCTCGCCCCTCTGCCTGGACGACAGGCGCGCCGCCCAGCAGCCGCGACACGCCCTCCATGTCCAGGGTTGCCGACATCACGATCAGCTTCAGGTCCTCTCGCAGCAGTGCTTGGCTGTCGCGCGCAAGGGCCAGACCGAGGTCAGCGTCCAGACTGCGTTCGTGGAACTCGTCGAACAGGACCGCGCTGACCCCTTCGAGCGCCGGATCGTCGAGGATCAGGCGGGTGAAGACACCTTCCGTGATGACCTCGATCCGCGTGCCGGGACCGATCCTGCTGGCCAGACGAGTTCGGTAGCCGACGGTCTGGCCGGGGGTCTCCCCCAGCATGGCCGCCATCCGCTCGGCCGCCGCGCGCGCCGCCAGCCGCCTTGGTTCCAGCACCAGGATGCGCCCCTGGATCAGCCCATCGGCCTGCAGCAGGGCCAGCGGCACGACCGTGGTCTTGCCGGCTCCGGGGGGTGCCGCGAGCACCACCGCAGGGTTCTGGCGCACAGCGGCAATCAGATCGTCCAGGACGGCGTGAATGGGCAACATGACTGCTTCCGTTAGCGTCCCGCTCGCTCCGGTCCAGCGATTCTGCGCCTGGAGAGCCACGATCCCGGTCACGAAAGCGTCTCCGGGCCTTCACGGATCGGAAACCGCGTTGCCAGTGGCGGCGCGTCTCGCTAGCGTCCGGCCCGGAAGGCGGCCCCGGGGAGGGATCGCCGTGTTTTGTTTGCATCGAGGGGGCGTGACGTATGTCCGCAGATGGCCTTAGGCCCAAGGGGAACCGACTGTTCCTCAAGAAATCCGTGACCCAGATCCAGAAGGAAGCCGCCAAGAGCGAGCTGAAGCGGACCCTCGGGCCACTCAACCTCATGTCGCTGGGCATCGGCGCCATTATCGGCGCGGGCATCTTCGTCCTGACCGGACAGGTCGCCGCCGCCCACACGGGCCCGGCAATCATGCTGTCCTTCGTGGTCGCGGGCGTCGCCTGCGGCCTGGCGGGCCTGTGCTACGCCGAACTGGCCTCGACCATGCCGGTCTCCGGATCGGCCTACACCTACGCCTATGGCACTCTGGGCGAGGTGTTCGCCTGGATCATGGGCTGGCTGCTGGTGCTGGAATACGGCGTCGCGGCCTCGACCGTCGCGGTCGGCTGGTCCGGCTATGTGGTCTCGATTCTGACCGACTTCGGCATATCCGGAAGCCTGTTCCCGACCATAGCCTATCCCGGCGGAGAGGGCCCCCAGTGGGCCACGCCGCTGGTGCAGGCCGTGATCGGCGAGGGTGGCAGCTCCTTCCCGCTGACGGGCACCTTCAACCTGGTGGCCGCCATCGGCATCGCCTCGGTCTGCGCCCTGCTGGTCCTGGGTGTGTCGGAATCGGCCAACATCAACAACGCCATCGTGGTTATCAAGATCATCGTTCTGCTGACCTTCATCGCGGTGGGCATCGGCTATGTGAACCCGGCCAACTGGGTGCCCTTCATCCCGCCGACCCCCGAGGGCGGCACCTGGGACCAGTTTGGCACCGGCGGCATCTTCCGCGGCGCGGCCATCATCTTCTTCGCCTACGTCGGCTTCGAAGCGGTTTCGACCGCCGCCGCTGAGGCCAAGAACCCGTCCAAGGACGTCCCCGTCGGCATCCTGGGTGCCCTGTTCGTCTGCACCCTGATCTACATGGCCGTCGCGGCCGTGATGACCGGCGTGGTGCCCTATCTGGAGCTGGCCAGCCCCGCGCCGGTCGCCGTTGCGATCGACCGCATGGGTCTGGAATGGGCAGATGTGCCGCTGGCGGCAGCGCCGGGCGGCCAGCTGAACCTGATCGCCTTCCTGATCAAGATCGGCGCCATCACCGGCTTGTCGTCCGTCATGCTGGTGCTCTGCTACGGTCAGACGCGCATCTTCTACACCATGGCCCGCGATGGCCTGCTGCCCCGCGCCTTCTCCATCATCCACCCCAACTTCCGCACGCCCTGGATCGGTACGATCCTGCTCGGCATCATGATCGCGGTGGCGGCTTCGTTCCTGCCCATCTCGATCCTCGGCGATCTCGTGTCGCTCGGCACGGCCACGGCCTTCTCGATCGTGTGCCTGTCGGTGATCATGCTGCGCATCAAGCACCCGGACATGCCGCGTCCGTTCCGGGTTCCGGGCGGCATCGCCACGGCGGTCGCGGGCATCATCGCCTGCCTGGCGCTCGCCGGCTTCAACTTCGCGCCGATGATCGCGAACTTCCAGAACGGCAACCCGCTGCCGCTGACCATCCTGGCCATCTACGCGGCGGTCGGCGCGGTCATCTACGCCATCTACGGTTTCTGGAACTCCAAGCTGGCCAAGGGCATCGACATCACCGAGGAGACCACCATCTCCTCGCCGGCCGAAGCCATGGGCCGGGGCGTCGACAACCAGAAGGACTGATCCGCGAAGGACGGTCCATTGATCGGGCCCGGGAGCGATCCCGGGCCCGTTTCAATTCTCCCCGGCATGGAACGGCCTATGTGCAACGCCTATGCGATGAAGATCCCGCCCTCGGCCCTGGTGCAGGCCTTTCACCAGTTCCGCATTTCGCTGGTGTTTCCCGAAGGCACGCCGAACGCGGAACCCACGGACATGGTGCGCCCCACGGATCCGGCCCCGGTGATCCGGGCCGGCGCGGACGGTACCGCGACCCTGACCATGGCTCGATGGGGCCTGCCGCCGTCGGCCCCGAAGCGGCCGCTGCTGATCAACATGCGCACCGAGGGTCGCCGCTTCGACCAGGGACGCGCCCTGATCCCGGCCAGCTGGTTCCATGAGTATACGGGGACCCGATACCCCAAGACGAAGTGGACGCTCCAACCGATCGATCAAGACTTCGTCCTGTTCGCCGGCCTGGTGCGCCCGACGCCCGTCGGTGAACGGTTCACCCTGCTGACCGTGGACGCCGGATCGGACGTGCAGCCCATCCATGCCCGCCAGCCCGCGATCGTTTCGCCCACGGACTGGGGGGCGTGGCTGACCCAGGGCATCAGGCTGGCGCCGTCGGCGGCCGGCACGCTCAAGGTCTTTCAGACACCGAGCTCCTAGGGCCCGGATTTGGTGCGGATGAGAGGACTCGAACCTCCACACCTTGCGATGCCAGAACCTAAATCTGGTGCGTCTACCAGTTCCGCCACATCCGCGTGGCGGGCGGTTTAGGGGTTCCGCAGAGCGACGGCAACCGCCGTGCGAGAAAGGTCGCCTTAACCCTGATCGCGCCATGGTCCGGCATTCGTCGCCGGGGTTCAGTCCATGTCGTCCATGAGCGATCGTCCGATCCTCATCAAGAAGGTCAAGAAGGTCTCCGGCGGCGGCCACCATGGTGGCGCGTGGAAGGTGGCCTATGCCGACTTCGTCACGGCGATGATGGCCTTCTTCCTGCTGATGTGGCTGATCAACACGACCGATCCGGAACAGAAGCGCGGCATCGCGGAATACTTCGCCCCCGCCAGCGTCAGCCAGACCACCTCGGGATCTGGCGGCATCCTGGGGGGCACCTCGCTCGGCGAGGACGGCGCCAAGAGCGCGGGATCGATGTCCGTCCTGGAACAGCAGGCTCCTGAAGCGCCCCAGGACGCGCCCGAGGAGGCAGGCCCCAGCGCCAATCTGGCGGCGGCGTCCGAGTCTGAACTGCGCGAGGAGATCGCCGCGCGCGAAGCCGCCGAGTTCGCCTCCGCCGCCGAATCGCTGCGCCAGGCCATGCAGCGCCTGCCCGAGCTGGCCGAACTGTCGAAGCAGCTGATCATCGACCAGACGCCCGAGGGCCTGCGCATCCAGCTGGTCGATCAGGAGGGCCGCTCGATGTTCGATCAGAACTCGGCGCGCCCCAACGCTCGCGCCCAGGTCCTGTTGCGAGCCATCTCCGGCGTCATCAACCGCCTGCCCAACCGCATCGCCATTTCCGGCCATACGTCTGCGGTCGCAGGATCGGGCCGCGCCTCCAGTCCCGGCGACTGGCCTCTTTCGGCCCAGCGGGCCGATGCCTCACGCCAGATTCTGCAAGGGGCCGGCATCGATCCCGATCGGGTCTATTCCGTCGCGGGCAAGGCGGGCTCTGATCCTCTTTACCCGGATGACCCGTCCCTGGCCGGCAACCGTCGGATCGCCATCGTGCTGTTGCGCGAGGCTCCGGTCCTGCCCACCGATACGAGCCTGTGAGGTTCGGGTTCTGCGAGAACCGTCTTGCGGCACGGTCGCGAATGACGCCAAATCAAGTCATGGATCAGCGACGGCCCAACTGGCGATGTATTCGAATGCGGACGGTGTGACGTGACGCAGCACGTTCCGACACGCCAGCTTCGCTTCTTCATGACGGCCGTCGCGCCCTGCCCCTATCTGTCCGGCATGACCGAGCGGAAGGTGTTCGCCAACCTGCCGTTCTCCGATGGGGCCCATGTCAACGACGAGCTGACACACGCGGGCTTTCGGCGCAGCCAGAACATCGCCTATCGCCCGGCCTGCGAGGGCTGCGACGCCTGCGTCTCCGTTCGTCTGCCGGTCGAGGACGTTCGCCTGTCCCGAACCCAGCGGCGGATCATGGCGCGAAACGCCGATCTGTCGCGAGACCTGGTCGAGGCGGAGGCGACGCAGGAGCAGTTCGCTCTGCTGAAACGCTATCTGGGCACTCGTCATCCGGGCGGGGGCATGACCGACATGACCTGGCTGGACTACATCGCCATGGTCGAGGATACGGCCGTCCGCACCCACCTGATCGAGTATCGTCTGCCGTCCACTGACGAAGGACCCGGCGACCTGGTCGCCGTGACCCTGGCCGACCTGCTGTCGGACGGGTTGTCGATGGTCTATTCCTTCTTCGACCCGGACATCGACAAACGGTCGCTGGGCGTCTTCGCCATCCTGGATCATGTGCGCCAGGCCGAGGCCGTCCGACTGCCCTATGTCTATCTGGGCTATTGGGTCGAGGGCTCGCCCAAGATGGACTACAAGGCCCAGTTCCGTCCTATGGAGGTGCTTCGTCCCCTCGGCTGGATGCGTGTGCCCTAGCCTCCGATCTGGAACAGGGATCGCGGCAGGTCCTCGTTCAAGGCGTAGTCGGTCCAGACGATCTCGTTCTGCTTGACCCCGTCGTAATACAGGCGAACCCGGCCCGGCTGGACGAAGCTGACCCCCGGGTTGCGGTAGAAGTCGGAATAGCGTCGCTCGTGCCAGCCACGCGCCGTCGAAAAGCCCAGCCAGAGAATGGCGTAATCGTCGGCCGCGATGCCGAACAGGGTCTTGCCGCCCTGGGGGTCGTTGACCCGCACCACATGCATCGCCCGACCGTCGGCGGCATCGTCGGGAAGGCGGTCCAGGCTGAACCCCTCGTCGAGGGCGAAGCGGATGATGCCGAAGCCGAAATTCTCGGACCATTCACGACTGGCCTGGGCCCCCGGGATCGGGCCGTTCTGGTTGTAGGAGGTCTCTCCGTCATAGGCGGCCTGGAAATAGGTCGATCCGTCGGCCAACGTGGCGTCGATGCGGACCCAGCCGTTGGCGGCATGAGCCTCGGTGCTCGCGGCCGGATAGACGCGCCACATCCGGTAGTCTGGAACCTCGATCCGCCCGGCGTCGGTGCCTTGCGGCCAGAACGACCCACGCCCCCGAAGCGTCAGGCTGCGGGGACGCATCCAGTCCGGACCGCCGGCGGCCGCGTGGGCGCGTTGCACGATCTCCGTCGCGGTCAGGTCGGCTTCCTGCGCCAGGGAAGGGGCGGCGTTCGCGAGCGAGGGAGCGACGGCGAGGCCGGTCAGCACGCTTCGACGGTTCAGTGTCCACTGTATCACGTCACATCTCCGACAGCCGCGCATCCAGCCGCGCGCGCACGTCCGGCCAGTCCTCGGACACGATGGCATAGAGGGCGGTGTCGCGCACCCGTCCGGTCCAGTTCTTGTGAGACCGCATCAGCCCCTCGAAAGTTACACCGCGCCCTCCTCCCTCAAGAAGGCCAGGACCTTCGCGGGGTCCTCCGCCCTGGAAACGAAGGTCGAGCCGATGCCGTTGGCCAGGATCAAGGTCAGGCCGCCCGCTTCCGCCTTCTTGTCACCGGCCATGCGCGCAAGCAGCGCGTCGGCCGAGAAGCCGCCCGCCTGGGACAAGCGTGTCGGCAGACTGGACGCGGCGACGACCGCCTCGACCCGATCGGCATCGGCTGCGTCGCACACGCCCTGCTGTGCCGAGTAGCGAAAGGCCATGCAGCAGCCCAGGGCCACCGCTTCGCCATGGGCCAGGGCCGCCTCCTCGAAGCCGAGTTCGGCCTCGATCGCGTGACCGAAGGTGTGCCCGAGGTTCAGCAGGGCCCGCCGGCCCGCTTCCTTCTCGTCCTCACCGACGATCGCCGCCTTGATCTCGACCGAGCGGACGACGGCGTGCTCGAGAGCCGCTGCGTCACCGCCCACGCCTGTGGCTCCGGGCCCCGCCAGCCAGTTGAAAAAGGCCGGATCGCAGATCAGCCCGTGCTTCAGGACTTCGGCCCAGCCTGACCTCAGCTGGCGCTCCGGTAGCGTCGCCAGCACATCGATGTCGGCGATGACCAGACGCGGCTGATGAAAGGCGCCGACCAGGTTCTTGCCTCGCGGCGTATCGATCGCCGTCTTTCCCCCTACGGAGGAATCCACCTGGGCCAGCAGTGTCGTCGGCACCTGGACGAAATCGATCCCGCGCATGTAGAGCGCCGCCGCCAGACCCGCGAGATCGCCGACGACGCCTCCGCCCAGAGCCACGATCACGTCCTTGCGGTCCAGACCCGTCGCCAGCAGCCGGTCCATCAGGCGTTCCAGCTCGCCGAAGGACTTGGACGCCTCCCCGGGCGGCACGGTCACCGTCTCGGAGCGGATTCCAGCCCGCGCAAGAGCTTCCGCCAGGGCGGGACCGTGCAGGGCCGCCACCGTCTCGTCGCTGACGATGACCGTCCGGCCACGCACGAAGGGCGCGATCCGATCGCCGGCCTGTGCGATCAGCCCCCGACCGACCACCACCTCATAGTTGCGGAACGAACCGCCGCCGACCTTGACCGTTTTCATGCCGGCTGTCCCTGCGCCCAATGTTTGGTCAACGCTGTCACGATCGCGTCGACGGCCTGGGCGTGGGCACCCGCGCCGACATCGACGGTCAGGTCGGCGGTCTCGGCATAGATGGGGTAGCGAACCTCGGCCATGGCCGACAGCGCCTGCAGCGGATCCTTGCCTCTGAGCAGCGGCCGCGTGTCGCGTCTCTGGACCCGGCTGGCCACGATCGCCAGATCGGCCCGCAACCAGACTGTGGTCGCCCGCTCCCTCATCAGCGCGCGGGTGCCGGGATTGAGCACCGCGCCGCCGCCCGTCGCCAGCACGATCGGGGGGCCATCCAGCAGCCGGCGCATGACCCGCGCCTCCCCCGCCCGGAACTCGGCCTCCCCCAGCTGGCTGAAGATGTCGGACACCGTCATCCGGGCCGCCGATTCGATCGCCTCGTCGCCGTCGATGAAGGGCAGGTCCAGGCGCTGCGCCAGCCGTCGTCCCACTGTCGATTTGCCCACGCCCATCAACCCGACCAGAGCTATGGTGCGACTCGGACGAGCGTCAGGAGCGACGGAGTTGGCGGAGCGTCGGCCGCTCACGCTGGGCCTCGACGGCGATGGAGTATGGTGCAAGCCATGTCGGCTTCAGTCTCTACACCAAGCAGGCGGTCTCGCCAGCGCCCGGCGCGCCCATGACGACGCCCCAGGTCGAGGCCTTCCTCGAGATGATGGCCGTCGAACGGGACGCCTCGCCGCATACGCTCTCGGCCTATGCCCGCGATCTGGCCGACGCCGAGCAGTCAGTCGGCCCGGGCGGGCTGTTGGCTGCGGACGAGACGGCGATCGAGGCCTGGTTCTCCGGTCTGGCCAGGCGCGGCCTGTCGGCGTCCACCGCCGCGCGTCGCCGATCGGCGGTGCGCCAGTTCTACCGCTTCTGCCTGGGCGAGGGCTGGCGGCGCGACGATCCCTCGCGACGGCTGGAAGCCCCCAAACAGGGACGCCCCCTGCCCCGCGTGCTCAGCCGGGAGGAGGTCCTGCGCCTGCTGACCGCCTCGTCGGCGCGCGAGGGGTCCGGAGGGCTTCGGATGCTGGCGTTGGTCGAACTGGCCTATGCGTCGGGTCTGCGCGTCTCGGAACTTCTGGCGTTGCGTGTCGAGGCCGTCCGGCGCGACCCCGCCTATCTGATCGTCCGTGGCAAGGGCGGCAAGGAACGGCTCGCGCCGCTGAATTCGACCGCCCGCGAGGCCGTCAAAGCCTGGCTCGTCGCCCGCGACGCCGCGCGCCCCGAGAAGGCCCCGGACAGTCCCTGGCTGTTTCCGTCCGGCGGCGCCTCGGGGCATCTGACCCCTCGCCGCTTCGCCCAGTTGCTGGACCAGGCGGCCATCGACGCCGGCATCGACCCCGCGCGGCTTAGCCCACACGTCCTGCGCCACGCCTTCGCGACCCATCTGCTGGAGGGCGGGGCCGACCTGCGCGTGGTCCAGACCCTGCTGGGCCACGCGGACATCGCCACGACCCAGATCTATACCCACGTCGCCACCGACCATTTGAGCCAGTTGGTGAACCGCCACCATCCCCTGGCGCGGGAGGAGTGACAACACGACCGGGCTTGGATCAGGAGCGATTGAACGGCATAATGAAGTTATGGCCCATCAGTTCTATGTGAAAGCCTTCTGGGATTACGAAGCCAGCGTCTGGTGTAGCGAAAGCGACATCCCAGGCTTGGTTCTTCAAACCGACACCCTGGAGGAGTTTGAGGACTTGATCCGTCATTTCGCGCCGGATTTGCTCGCCACCAATCTTGGGATTCACGAACCGGTGGTCATCCGCTTCGAGGCGGCCCGGCAGCTCGATCTGGTTGCCGCATGAGGGCGTTGTCGCTTTATCCACACGAATAGAATCACCCGCAGATTTGACCGCTGCGGAGGTTCGACATGCCAAACCACTACTACCGTGAACTGACCCAACGGCTGACTGACGGAGGTTTCGTCAACGTGCCCGGTGGTAATGGCAGTCACGAAAAGTGGCGACACCGGGGAGCGGACACCAGGTTACCGTTCCGTCCAAGCCGCTCCGGCACATGGCGAACGAAATCCTGAAACAAGCTGGCCTGCCCAAGGCCTTCTGATCCCTCGCTTGCTCCCCGCCTCCGCCGCGACTAGGTTCCGCCGCCTTGTGTCAGGGCGCCGTCGCCCGCCCCTCCGGACGCCTCATGGCCACCCATTATCTCGAGTTCGAGAAGCCGATCGCCGATCTTGAGGCCAAGATCGAGGAGCTCGGCCTACTGTCGGCGACGTCCGGCTCGTTCGAGGCCGAGATCGATGGGCTGAGGAAGAAGGCCGATCAGCTTCGCAAGAAGACCTATGCGGAACTCGACCCGTGGAAGAAGACCCAGGTCGCCCGCCATCCCGAGCGCCCGCATTTCGTGGACTATCTCACCGAGCTGTTCACCGACTTCACCGAGCTGCACGGTGACCGACAGTTCGGCGACGACCAGGCCATCCTGGGCGGCCTCGCCCGGTTCCGCGGTCAGGCTGTCGTGGTCATGGGTCACGAGAAGGGCCACGACACGGCCACGCGCCTGACCCACAACTTCGGCATGGCCCGGCCGGAGGGATACCGGAAAGCCGTTCGCCTGATGGATCTGGCCGAGCGGTTCGGCCTTCCGGTCCTGACCTTCGTCGACACGGCCGGCGCCTATCCGGGACTGGGCGCCGAGGAACGGGGCCAGGCCGAGGCGATCGCGCGCTCGACCGAGCGGG
Source organism: Brevundimonas aurifodinae (assembly GCF_040195595.1). NCBI lineage: Bacteria > Pseudomonadati > Pseudomonadota > Alphaproteobacteria > Caulobacterales > Caulobacteraceae > Brevundimonas > Brevundimonas aurifodinae. The sequence goes on along the minus strand of NZ_JBEGDD010000006.1, from coordinate 24,893 downwards.
GCCTGACGCTGGGCACGCCCATGATCGCGACGGTGACCGGTGAAGGCGGCTCGGGCGGAGCCATCGCCCTCGCGGCGGCCAATCGCGTGCTCATGCTGGAGCACTCAATCTACTCGGTCATCTCGCCCGAGGGCGCGGCGGGAATCCTGTGGCGCGACGGCGGCAGGGCCCGCGACGCCGCCATGGCCATGAAGATCACCGGGCCGGATCTGATGGAGATGAAGATCGTCGACCGCGTCATCCCCGAACCCGTCGGCGGGGCCCATGCCGACCCCGACGCGGCGATCAAGGCGGTCGGAGACGCCGTCTCGGAGGAACTTCAGGCGCTCTTGCCTCTGTCGGCGGCCGCGTTGCGCGCCCAGCGATCCGAGCGGTTCTACGCCATTGGACGGACGGCCTGACGCGCGTCGTGGCCGGTCAGTTGTAACTTCCTGAGTGAACCGGACGTCCCCCGAATGGGGAGACACGCTTGCTGGATGGTAACGAAACGAAGGATTGTGGGAAACGATGGGGTCGGGCGCGAGCCGAACATCCGTCGTACACTGAGTTCTACGGGCGCTCGGCCTATGCTGGCTTCCAGCACGAAGTGCGTTCTGCGGGCTCGTTGGGGGTCCAGCTCTTGCATGTTCAACAAGACGGGCACGGCCTGACCGACCGTTCGACGCCCGACCTGCTTATCGGCATCCGCCGACGGGTGGCGCGCTCTCCGGCTCGCTACAATCTCGGCGACGGTTGGATCGACATCCCAACGGACAGACCGCACACGGTCGCGGCGCCGCCCCTGACGGACATCGACTATCGGATTGACGGGCCGAGCGAGCTGATCATCCTGGCCGCGCCCGCCCATCGCCTGGCCGCCGCGATCGACAGTCCCGCCTTGGTGGAACGACTTGCTCCGGTATACGAGCGCCCCTTCCAGGATCCGATGTTCCAGCTCCTGGCCATGCGCGCCTGGGCCGAGGCGGAGAGAGCCGACGGTCTGTTCGTGGACAGCGTCGCCTTGACCCTGTTTTCGACGCTGCTCTCGGCCGCCGATGCACGGCGCGAGGACAGGACGGGCCGCAGCCCGCCGGCGGATCTGCGCTTCACCCGGGTGATCGAGTATATCGACGCGCATCTAGACGAGGACATGGCTCTGGCCGACCTGGCGGGGGTCGCCTGCCTTTCGCCCTTCCATTTCACCCGCGCCTTCCGGGCTCGACATGGCGTGAGCCCCGTCCGTTTCGTGCAGCGACGGCGTGTGGAGCGGGCCATGGGATTGCTGCTGCGCCCGGGGTCCCGGATCGCCGGGGTCGCTCACGCCTGCGGCTTCGCCGACCAGGCGCATTTCACCACCGTTTTTCGCCGGCTGACCGGCACGACGCCGGGCGCGTGGCGTGCCGCGCGCCGCCCCTGACAGCAATTCCGGACAAGGCTCCAGCAGCCCCGGAAAAGACGCCCCAAGCCCTTCCGGGCAAGGCTCTTGGTGCCTGGCGGCCCTGCCTCCGGGCCATCCGCGCCCCGCCGGGGCCAATCAAAGGGCTATTCCATGAAACAAACCGCCATCGTCATGGCCCTGGCCGTCATGGCCGCAGGGACCAACTCCCCCGCCCTCGCGGAGGGGGTCGGTGCCAGCGCCGCCACCACGACGCCGATCGCTCAGGGCAACCGCGCCGCTCTCGCCGAGGCGGACGCCCTTCTCGCTCGGTCGGCTCGCGACTACGGCCGCCCATCCTATTCGCCGGCGACAGCGGCCCGCTTCTCGGAAGACGACAACGTCTTCATGCGGAACGCCCTCGCCGTGGACTTCACCTACGGGGCCGCCACCGTGACGCTGCCGCTGTTCCGGGGCGTCGGCCCGCGGGGCGAGGCCGTCCACTACATCATCACCGAGGCCTCGGATTTCGAGACCGCCAACCGCCTCGGCGTCAACTATGCGCCCAAGCTGCGCCACGCCGCTGGAACGCCCGGCGAGCAGCGCGTGACGATCCAGGACGGTGTCGTTCGCTTCCGCGGCTCGGTCGACTTCTCGCCGACCTATGAACTGGTGCCGGGCACGCCCTATCCGTTCCCGCCCGCCCGCGCCGTGCCGGGGGCCGTCGCCGAAGCCGAGTGGTCGTCCATGGTGGTGATGCCCTCGGGCGTCGTCCTGAACATGCAGATCGTCGGCAATGCCACCGGCCGTCACGACCGCGCCAACAGCCTGGACGAGCGAGACGGCACCGTGGTTCTGCAACTGCTGGACGGCTTTCAGGGTGGCGAGCAGTACTACTACCACCTCGTCACCGATGTTTCGGCGGACGTCCCGGCGGTGATCGAGAAGGGCGTCTTCGCGCCCAGGATCGGCAACACGCCCAGCTTTGGGCAGTCGACGCCGGACCGGCCGTCGGCCCTGCTGGGCTTCTCGCCTGTGGTGAACGGCATCCTCGATCCGGCGACGGGTCAGAACCAGGGTTTCGCGACCTCGATCGCGAATGGCGGGATCGATCCGATCAACGTCTTCCCCCTGGATCCGGACAACGACAATCCCTCGCTCGACAACAACTACAGCCCCATGTGGGACGCCCACGTCGTGGTCTGGACCGATCAGGCGATCGCCGCCAATCGGGTTCGTCGCATCACCTCGATCCAGGACCTGTCGCGACTGGTCGCGGCGGGAGATGTGGCCACCGCCCCCGTCGCGCCCGAGGGCCCGGGCAATCCCTTCGTCGCCGGCATCCGACCGCTGGGCGTCGTCATCAACTGCCCGACCATCGCCCAGCCCCGACGCGTTCGCCGCGCCAGCTGAGGTCGGTCAGACCGGTCCCGGGGCGAGCCCACTCCCCCCGCACCCGCCCCGGGGCCGGCGCTTTGTCTAGATTGTCGCGGCGTCCGCATTCGCACGGGCGCCGCGCGTCTGTTTGCGCCACAGGGCCGCGTACTCACCGCCCACGCGCGCGACCAGTTCGTGATGCGCCCCCCGCTCGATGATCCGCCCGGCCTTCAGCACCAGGATCTGATCGGCGTCGGCGATGGTCGACAGCCGGTGGGCGACCACCAGGGTGGTGCGTCCCGCCTTGGCCCTGCGAAGCGTCTTCTGGATCGCCGCTTCGGTCCGGCTGTCGAGCGCGCTGGTGGCTTCGTCCAGGATCAGGATCGAGGGATCGGCCAGAAGGGCGCGGGCGATGCCGACCCTCTGGCGCTCGCCGCCCGAAAGTTTCAGCCCGCGCTCGCCGACCTTGGTCTCCATGCCGTCCGGCAGGCCCCGGATGAAATCGGCCAGTTCCGCCGCCTCGGCCGCCGCCCAGATGGTGGCCTCGTCCGCGTCCGGCCGGGCGAAGGCGATGTTGACCCTCAGGCTGTCGTTGAACAGGGCCACGTCCTGAGGCACCAGGGCCACCGCCTGACGCAGCGAGGCCTGGGTCACGAACCGGGCGTCGACCCCCTCGATCAGGACGCGGCCGTTCTGCGGATCGAGCAGGCGCAGGGCCAGCTTGACGATGGTCGACTTGCCCGAGCCGGAAGGCCCCACCAGGGCGGTGGTCGTGCCGGGCGGCACCACGAACGTCACGTCTTCCAGCCCGCTGGACCGCGCATCGTGGCGATAGGAGACGTCCTCGAACGCCAGTGACGCGCCCTGATGGTCCTGAGAGCGCGGCAGGTCGGGCGCACCGGGGGCGTCGGCGACCAGGGGGCTCTGGCGCGTGACCTTCAGCATCTCTTCCATGTCGATGAAGGACTGGCGGATTTCCCGATAGGCGAAGCCCAGGATGTTCAGCGGCGCATAGAGCGAGATCAGGATCAGGACTGCGGCCGTGACGTCGCCCGGCCCCATCCGGCCGGCGGCGGCCTCGAACCCGGCCATCACCGCCATGACGCCGAGGCCGACGTTCATGATCAGGGCCTGGACCGCGTTCAGAAGTGCCAGTGAACTGTTCGCCTTGATCGCCGCCGCGCCATAGACGCCGAGGGCCCTGTCATAGCCGTCCGCCGCTCGCGCCTCGGCGCCGAAGGACTTGACGGTCTCGTAGTTCAGCAAGGCATCCACCGCCTGCCCCGCCGCCTCGGTATCGGCGGTATTCATCGTGCGACGATGCTCGATCCGCCAGTTCGAGATGGAGAAGGTCAGCACGGCGTAGACGATGACCACGACGACAGCGACGGCGGCGAATCGCCAGTCGTAGGCCCCGCCCAGCACACCGGCGGCCAGGATCAGCTCCAGGCCCGTCGGCACCAGGTTGAAGGCCAGGATGCGCAGCAGGAAGTCGACCGACCGCGCGCCCCGGTCCACCGTCCGCGACAGGGCCCCGGACCGTTTGGTCTGGTGGAAATCCAGCGACAGGTTCAGCGCATGGGCGAAGGTCTCGGCCGCCGCTCGCCGTTGGGCCGCCTGACGCACGGGGGCGAACACCACGTCCGACAGCTGAGGGGCCGCGCTGGACAGGAACCGGACCACGGCCCAGCCGACTGCGAAGCCCGCGAACCCCATGCCGATGGCGACGCCCGGGGGCTGATCGGCCGCCAGATGATTGACCGCCGCCCCGAGAACCAGCGGTGCCAGCACGCCCAGCGCCTTGCCGCCGATGGTCATCAGCACCGCCACGATCAACCTGAGCCGCAGCTGCGGTGCCTGGGACCGGCCGACCAGCCGGATCAGGTCGATGAGGGCCGGGATGGTCTTGGGGTCCGGGGGCGGGTCCGCGACGGCTCCCGCCGCCTGCGCCTTCGCCTCCATCGATCCCCCTCGCCTGCCCGACCGCTCGCCTCTCGCCATGGATCAGATATGGCGTGCGTCGCCCCCTGGCGAAAGGCGCGTCTCAGTTCAGGATGGCGATCGTCTCTATGATCTCGTCGACCGCCTCCTGGGTCGTCGCCCAGGAGCAGACGAACCGGACCGAGCCGTCATCGAACCGATAGCAGGCCCAACCGGCCGCGTTCAGCGCCTGATGCGCCTTGGCGGGCATTCGCAGGAACACCGCATTGGCCTCCACGGGGTGGGCGAGGACATAGGGCGAGCGCGTGACGATCCCCTCTGCCAGCCTTCGCGCCATCAGATTGGCGTGGGCCGCTCCATCCTCCCAGGCGTTGGTTTCCAGCATCCCCAGGAACGGCGCGGCCAGATATCGGGCCTTGGACGCCTGCTGGCCCGCCTGTTTCAGACGGTTGTCGATCCGCCGCGCCAGCGACCTGTCGAACATGACGATCGCCTCGGTGCACAGCCCCCCGGCCTTGGCCCCGCCGAAGACCAGGACATCGACGCCCAGTCGCGCGATCTGGGTCAGGTCGAAGCCCGCCGCCGCCGCGTTGGCCAGGCGCGCGCCGTCCAGATGAACCCCGCACCCCTTGGTCTTCGCCGGCTCGATCAGGTGTCGCAACTCTTCGGCCGTATAGACCGTGCCGTATTCGGTCGACTGGGTCAGGCTAAGCGCCGCGGGCGGCTGTCGATGGCCGACTTCGGACTCCTCCAGCGCCGCGGTCAGGGCCCGATGATCGATCTTGCCGGAAAAGCCCGGCAGTCCGATCAGACCGACCCCCTGGCCGAAGAAGCCGGGCGCGCCCGTCTCGTCCGTGCAGACGTGGGCCGCGTGATGAGCCAGAACCGCCTCGTGCGGCCAGGCCAGCATAGACAGGGCGATGGCGTTGGCCGCCGTGCCGGAAAAGAGGAAGCGGATCTCAGCGTCGGCATCCAGCCTGCGCCGAATCTGGTCGGCCGCCTTCGCGGTGACGTCGTCGGCACCGTAGGCGCGAGCGAAGCCCTCGTTGGCCTCGACAAGCCCCCGCAGCGCCGCCGGCGCCATGCCCGCCGTGTTGTCTGAACCGAAGTCATAACGCATGTCAGGCCTCGCTCTCGTCGGTCTCTCGCCCGGGGCCGAATCCCGCGCTGCGCGGATCGGCGCGCCCCCGGCGAAGCGCGGCACCCTCCGCCGCCAACGGCAGGACCAGATCGTCGTCGCCGTAGGGCACGGCGACCTGGTGCGGGAACGGAATCTCGATCTCGGCGGCGTCCAGTCCCTCCTTGACCGCCTGGAACACGTCGGCGCGCGTTTGCCAGTAGTCCTCGGACCGGGTCCAGGCGGTAAGGGTGATCTCCATGGCGCTGTCCAGCATGTTGGTGACGCCCGCCCAGGGCGCGGGATCGTTGAGGACCGCCGCGTGTCCGGCGGCGGCGGCCACCAGGACCTCTCGAGCCTTGGTCAGGTTTTCGCCATATCCGACGCCGATCTTCAGCTCGATCCTGCGGGTCTGCTGGCCCGACAGGTTCAGGATGAAGTCGCCGAACACCTTGCCGTTGGGGCACATGATCTTGACGTTGTTCACGTCCGAAAGCTGGGTGAAGAACAGGTCCAGCCGCTGCACCTTTCCGACGTTTCCGCCAATGTTGACGAGGTCGCCCACACGGTAAGGCCGCAGGATCAGCAGCATCACGCCGGCCGCGACATTGGACAGCGTACCCTGCAGAGCCAGACCCACGGCCAGCGACGCCGCGCCCAGAACCGCGATGATCGAGGTCGTCTGCACGCCCAGCCGCTGCAGCACGGCGATGAAGCCGATCAGGAAGACCAGCACCCGCACCACCTGAACGGCGAAGCTGAGCACCGTCGGATCGTGTCGGAAGCCGCGAACCCGGCCGAGGCCCCTTCGCGTCGCCGACGACGCCCAGCGCGCCGCGAAGATCGTGGCGACCAGGATGATAAGGGCGATGGACAGGTTGACCGCGAAGTCGCCGGCGATCTGGGTCAGCTTGGCGATCATGGCCGCGTCGAACGCGACGGCTTGCTCGCCCGACGACACGAGGGCGGCCAGGACGGTTTCAGTGGAAGTCATGCAGGCGGTCTAACGCCGGATCACCGGAATGGAACCCTCCCGACGCATTTTCCACCTGTCACACGGCGGTCGCGATCCGCCCCCCGCCGCTCTCGATCGCGTCCAGCAGATCCATGACCTCGTCGAGGCTCGCGGCCTCGCGGGCCGGCTTGTCCCAACGGATACGGCTGATCCGGGGAAACCGCATGGCCAGCCCGGACTTGTGGCGGGGCGAGCGGTTCAATCCCTCGAAGGCGATCTCCAGCACCAGACCGAAGTCGCGCTCGGCCCGGACCGATCGGACCGGCCCGAACCGGTCGATGGTGTGGTCGCGGACGAACTTGTCCAGCTGTTTCAGCTCCTCGTCGGTGAACCCGAAATAGGCCTTGCCGACCGGCGTCAGGCGTCCCTCGGGGGTCCAGACGCCGAAGGTGAAGTCGGAATAGAAGCTCGACCGCTTTCCGTGGCCGCGCTGGGCGTACATCAGGACGCAGTCGACGGTGTGCGGATCGCGCTTCCACTTGAACCACGGCCCCTTGGGCCGACCGGCGACATAGGGCGCGTCCCACCGCTTCAGCATCAACCCCTCGGCCGCCGCCCCCACCGGCGGATCGGCCCTGAGCCGGCCCAGAGCCGCCCAGTCCTGGTAGTCGACGACGGGCGACAGGGTCAGTCGGTCGCCGCCGTGGGTCGCGACCATCGCCTCCAGCCGCGCGCGCCGCTCGCGCAGGGGCAGCCCCCGTAGGTCCTCCCCGTCCAGCGCCAGGGCGTCATAGGCGACGATGGCGGCGGGATAGGCCGCCATGGCCTTGGCATCGACCGTCTTGCGGTTCAGCCGCTGCTGGAGGTCGCCGAACGGCGCGATCTGCCCCTCTCTGAGCACGACCAGTTCCCCGTCGACCGCGCCTTCGAACGTCAGCCCGGCCATGACGTCGGGAAAGGACGCGGCGATCTCGTCACCTGTGCGCGAATACATTCGCACGACGCCGGCCTCGCGCACGGCCTGCACCCGGATGCCGTCCCACTTCCACTCGGCCGCGTAGTCGGCGGGATGCAGTCGATCGAAGTCCACGGCCTCGTCGATGGCGACGGCGAGCATCACCGGGCGGAACCGACCGGGGGCGTCGGGGTTCGGTCGCTCGGCCCGCCCCTCCAGCCAGGCGAACAGGTCGGCATATGGCGGGTCGACGGCGTGCCAGACTTCCTCGATTTCCGAGACATCCACGGGATCGAGGGACAGGACCGCCTCTTCGCCCGCTGGATCCGGCGGCTCAGAGACCCGCTCGGGCCGGATCAGGGCGGTCGCCGTTTTGGCCAGACGCGCCGACAGCCCAACGCGCAACGCGCCGGTGACCAGCTTCAGCAACGCCCAACGCCCCTTGGGCTGGAGCGCGTCCAGCCATCCCTCGATCAGGCCCTGGACCTCGGTGCGCTTGGCCGTTCTCAGCGCCTCGACCACCTCGCCGAGCTCGGGTTCGCGGTTCGGGCGGTAGTCCGGATCGGCGGGCCAGATCAGGGCGACGGTTTCGGCCAGGTCGCCGACGTAGTCATAGGACCAGCCGAACAGAACCGGATCGACCCGCGCCTCCACCGCCCTGCGGATCATCGCGGGTTTGGCGGCGTCGAAGGTCAGATCGCCGGTCAGGGCCGCGAGGGCCCAGCCCCGATCCGGATCGGGGGTTGCGCGTAGATAGTCCCGCAACAGGATCAGTTTGGCGTTCCGTGATCCCGTCAGCGACAGGCGGTCCAGAAGTTCGGCAAAAGCGCGCATCGGACCTCATCTAGGCATGACGAGGCCCAAACGCGAAAACGCCCCGGAGGTCTCCCTCCGGGGCGTCGTCTCAGGTCGGCGATGCGCCTCAAACGGCGAGGCGCCGCGCGCCGAGCGGTAGGCCCTTAGTTGAAGAGCCCCGCGATCACGGCGGAGATCAGGCCACCGGCGACGGCGGCGAGAACCACGTCATTGCCGCTGCGGACATAGTGGTATCCACGGGGCGGAGCGCGCAGGCCGTAGCGGTCGTAGTCGTTGATGACATAGCCGCGCGAATAGTGGCTGGGCAGGCGCTGGCCATAGCCCCAGGTGCGGACCTGATAGCCGCGGGGCGCATAGTAGCGACCGGCGTTGTAGCGACGCTCGGCCCGCTGCCACCGCTCATAGGCCCGGGCCTGCTGGCGATACTGGCGCAGGTCCTGACGATACTCCCGACGATCCTCGCGCAGGTCCTGTCGGAACTCGCGACGGTCATGGCGGTTGTCGCGGTCACGGCGATCCTCACGGCGGTCGTCGCGACGATCCTCGCGGCGGTCCTGACGCTGCTCCTGACGGTCGCCACGGTCGTAGCGCGACTGGGCGTCGGCGGCCGAGGCGGTCGCCATGGAGCCGGCGGCGATCAGGGCGACCAGGCTGGCGGTGCCAAGCGTCTTGAGAACGGGCTTCTTCATGGCAGATACTCCTTGGGGCGTCGGAAACTACCGACTTGCCCTCACCCTAGGAGCCTGTGGTTGAGCCGCATCTGAACGACGCCGCTCATCTGGTGTTCATGCGGCCGCGCGGCTTTCGTCGGCTTCCGTCAGGGCCCGAAGGCCCTCGCGCCCGGCGCTGACCGTCTGCATCAGTTGCGCCAGGGCAGCGAAATCGATGGGTTTGTTGAGATAGGCGTCAGCCCCGGCCTCCAGACCGGCCTCGTGATCCTCGTGGCGGGCGGACGCCGACAGCACCACGATGGGCGTATCCCGGTTCAGCCCGGCCTGCCGGATCAGGCGCGTGGCGCTCAGCCCGTCCATGACCGGCATGTTCACGTCCATGATGACCAGGTCGAAGGCCTGGGCAGCAGCCAGGTCGACGGCGATCTGGCCATTCTCGGCCGCCGTCGTCGCGTGTCCGGCCGAGCTCAGCCAGGCCTCCAGGATCATGCGATTGACGGGATGATCCTCGACCACCAGCACCGAGAAGGCCTGGCCGTCCTCGACCTCTGCATCGACCGCCTGAGCGGCCACGACAGAATGCCACTCGACGACCTCGGCCTCGACCGAGAGGGTGAAGGTCGAACCGACGCCCGGGGTCGATGTGACGGTGATGTCGCCACCCATGATATTGGCCATGCGTCGCGCGATGGTCAGGCCCAGGCCGGTCCCGCCGAATCGCCGCGTCGAGGAGACATCGGCCTGGGTGAAGGGCTGGAACAGGCGCTCCAGATCCTCGGGCGCGATGCCGGCCCCGCTGTCGGTGACGGAGAAGTCGAAGGCGCAGCGGCGATCGCCGATCCGACGGCTGCGGACCTGATAATCGACCGTCCCGGCCTCGGTGAATTTGACGGCGTTGGACAGCAGGTTCTGGATGACCTGACACACCCGCAGCGGGTCACCACGAACCACGGCCGGCGTTTCGCCCTCGAAGCTGCAGACGAAATTCAGTCCCTTGGCCTCGGCCTGGGCGACGAAAGGACCCGTGACCCGGCGATGCAGGTCCTCCAGGTTGACGTCGATGACCTCGAAAGTCATCTTTCCGGCCTCGATCTTGGTCATGTCGAGAATGTCGTTCAGCAGGCTCAGCAGGTTGTCGCCCGAGTTGCGGATGATCGACAGATACTCGCGCTGCGTCGCCTCCAGCCGGGTCGCGCCCAAAAGCTGCGCCGCCCCCAGCACGCCGTTCATCGGGGTGCGCAGTTCGTGCGAGATGACACCCAGGAAGCTCGACTTGGCCTCATTGGCGGCGTCGGCCTTGTCGCGAGCGGCCTGAAGCTCCTCGATCAGGTGCGCCTGATGCTCCTGGAAGGCGCGGATACGCTCCTCCCGCAGCATGGTCATGGTGACGAGCACGAACAGACCGGCCGCCGTGAACGGCATGATGGCCAGGAAGGGCAGGAAGTTCGGCGTGCCCCAGGCGCTGGCCAGGATGGCGACGGCCACCAGCGAGTAAGGGGACGAGATCACGATCGCCTGCTTGGGCGAGCTCCGCAGCTGGGAGAAGACCAGCACATAGCCGCCGATCAGCAGGGCCACGGCCAGCGAGTGTCCAAACGGATGGTCCGAGAACCAGGCCAGAAGCGGCGCCGACGCCCAGGCCGCCGTGGTCACGGTGGCGACGGCCGGGAACAGCAGGCCCCACCCCTTGTCGACCCGCCCGGCCATGCGGCGCTCGAAGGAGCCGCGGACCGCCCCGGCCGCGACGGTCCCCGCGAACCACACCACGGCCTCGATGGCCCCCACGGTGGCCAGCAGCCCAAGCGCCCAGCTGGCGATGATGAGATAGCGCAGATACTGCGTCTGGAGGATCGCGGTCAGGGCCTGGGCGGCGTCGCCGGCCTGCGCCTGACGCCCCTGGCCCGCGCCGAGGTCCTTGCCGATCTCGTCGGAGCCAACCATTCGTCCCCCGGCCGCGTGTAAACAGTCCCGATGACGACGCTAGGGCGAACCTTCTAAGACGAAATGAACGCTGGTTTTTTCCTAGGTCGGAGCTTCTTGCGGCGTCAGCGCCTTGATCGACAGGGCGTGCACCGGTCCCGCCAGTTCATCGGCCAGCAGCGCATTCACCGCGCGCTGGCGCGACACCCGCGATTGCCCCTCGAACGCAACGGCCACCACGGTCAGATTGAAGTGACTCTCTCCGCCGGGCTTGGCGTCAATGCCGCCTTCATGGTGGTGGCCGGCGTGGCGCGCGCTGTCATCCTCGATCTCCAACCGGGTCGGCGCGAGCCCCTGAGTGAGTTTTTCCCGGATAATCGACGCGATAGGGCCTTCGGCCATGCGGGTGTTCCTTGATGGTGACCAATTCCCCCCTACACTGGGATCAATGCCTGCATCGTTCCAGTACAAACCCCGCTTCAAGGATATGCGGATCAAGCCGCCGCGCCCCGAAGAGGAGGCGGCGGAGGCCGACGTCCTGCGCCTGAAGCCGGGCGAGAAACCCTGTCACTGGCCCGACTGCAGCCGTCCGGCCACGGCCCGGGCCCCGAAATCGCGCGAGCGGCTGAACGAGTTCTACGAGTTCTGCCAGCCGCACGCGGGCGAGTACAACAAGGGCTGGAACTTCTACGCCGGCATGTCCGAGGGCCAGATTCGCGCCGCCCAGGAGCGCGAGGCCATGACCGGGGGTCGTCCGACCTGGGAAATGAAGGCGGGCAAGATGTCGCGGGAAGCCGCCGCCTTCGCCTCCAAGATGGGCACGGCCAACACCACCGGCGCCGGCGGCTGGCACGACAGCTTCGGCCTGTTCGGCCGACGCGTGCGCGAACAGGCGGCGGCGGAAGAAGAGGGTCTGCGTCTGGGCAAGCTGGAGCGTCAGGCCCTCGCCGATCTCGACCTCGACGCCCGCACCGACAAGGCGGCGGTCAAGGCGCGCTATCACGAGCTGCTGAAACGCTTCCACCCCGACCTGAACCAGGGCGACCGGGGTGCCGAGGCCAAGCTCCAGCGCGTCATCAAGGCCTACAAGACCTTGAAGAAGGCCGGGATGGCGAACTGACACGACGCCCGCTGGCGCGCCGCGCGGGCCGCACTAGATATGGGGACCAATCCTCACAGGAGCCCCCCATGGACGTTCTCTACAAGGCCCACGCCGTTGCCTCGGGCGGCGGTCGCTCGGGCCGGTCGCACACCGACGACGGCAAGATCGACGTCACCCTGTCCGTGCCCGCGGCCATGGGTGGCGACGACGGTCCCGGCACCAATCCGGAGCAACTGTTCGCCGTGGGCTATGCCGCCTGCTACCTCGGCGCGCTGCGACTGGTCAGCCAGGGCGCGGGAACCCCGGTCGGACCGGACACCAAGGTCCACTCCGGCATCGGCTTCGGCAAGAACGACCATGGCGAGGGCTACAACATCTCTGTGGACCTCAAGATCACCGACCACGGCCTGGACAAGGCTACGATCGACGCCCTGATCGCCAAGGCGCATCAGGTCTGCCCCTACTCCAACGCCACGCGCGGCAACGTCGACGTCGCCCTGTCGGCGGAATAACCGCACCCCGGACGCCGCGCGCGTGTTGAGCCGCGCGCGCGGCGCCTCTAGATGAGCCCATGGCTCCTTCCCCGCTCGACCAGACCCCCGACCCGCTGCTGACGTTCGAACCCCACCGCAAGGCGTCGGTGCGCGAGGTCTTCGGAATCGATTCCGACATGATCGTCCCGGTCTTCGAGCCGGGCGACAGCCATGTGCCCGAGGTCGACACCGCCTATCGTTTCGACCCCCAGACGACGCTGGCCATCTGCGCCGGCTTCGCCCACGACCGCCGGGTGATGGTCCAGGGCTATCACGGCACCGGCAAGTCGACCCACATCGAACAGGTGGCGGCCAAGCTGAACTGGCCGATGGTCCGCGTGAACCTGGACAGCCACGTCAGCCGCATCGACCTGGTCGGCAAGGACGCCATCGTCCTGAAGGACGGCAAGCAGATCACCGAGTTCCGCGAGGGCATGCTGCCCTGGGCCATCCAGCGCCCGATCGCCCTGGTGTTCGACGAATACGACGCCGGCCGCCCCGATGTGATGTTCGTGATCCAGCGCGTGCTGGAGGCGCAGGGCCGCCTGACCCTGCTGGACCAGAACCGGGTGATCCGTCCCAACAAGTGGTTCCGCCTGTTCGCCACGACCAACACCATCGGCCTGGGCGACACCAGTGGCCTGTATCACGGCACCCAGCAGATCAATCAGGGCCAGATGGACCGCTGGTCGATCGTGACGACGCTCAACTACCTCGACCACGACGTGGAGGCCGAGATCGTCGCCGCCAAGGTGCCCGACTGGGCCGACGCCGAGGGCCGCAGGAAGATCGCCGCCATGGTCCGCGTCGCCGACATGACCCGCAACGCCTTCATGAACGGCGACATTTCGACGGTCATGTCGCCCCGCACCGTCATCACCTGGGCCCAGAACGCGACCATCTTCGGCGGCGACCTGGGGCTGAGCTTCCGGCTGACGTTCCTGAACAAGTGCGACGAGCTGGAACGTCCGACCATCGCGGAATTCTATCAGCGGGCGTTCGGAGAGGACCTGCCCGAAGCGGCGACGCGGGTGAAGGTGGGTTAGGCTGGCCCCTTCTTTTTGTTGATTTTTCTGGCGGCCTTGATTGGACCTTGTCTATCCACATAGATCAGATCGAGCGCATGCTCTAAGATTTCCGCCGCCTTTAGGATGTCATCATCCTTCAATCCTGAACCGGCATGCGTGCCGTGGTTGCCTAACCATTTAACAGCTTCAAGGCATTCTCCGGCTTCTGGGTTTTTCAACTTAAACGAATTAATCCGATCCTGAAGAGGTCGCGTCTGAAGCGGCCTACCTTTCACTCGCTTTCTAAATCGCGAGATACCTAATTCGGTCAAAAGCTCTTCTATCGCCAGGCGCCACTTGCTCCCGCAGGCGTCCCGATCAATCCAAAACAAAGCAAAGCCTGCGGTGATAGCTTTGGAGGCAGTCTCTGGGCATTTTTCCGGTATATCAAATATGTGGGGGGCTGGATTCAGAGAAAGAGGCCAATACCGTTCATTATAGTCTGAGTCTGGAATTCCGTTTTCATCGTAGTAGTAGACTTCAATAAGATCAGTATTTCCCGTTGCCGAGACGACTTCGCCGCACCTATCGTTGTTGCACCGAAACAAGCCCGAAAATCGCTTTTGAATGTGCTCGGGATCCCAGTATTCCTGCCCATGCTCCGACCTCGACGGACCGGTCTCCTCTACCTTCAAGGCGTCCTTGATCACGACCAATTTGCCAACGCCGCCACAGGTCGGGCACGGCCACGGGGGAAAGGCCTCAAAGTATGGGCGCCAGAGTGCTCGCTGGACCGCCACTACGCCGCCCTCGGCGTAATCATCTCCAGTTGCGGCCCGATCTTCCGCCTCTGCTCGCGCAGATCATGGCTGACCTGAAGCCGCAGGAAGAACCCCTGGCTCATCCCCCAATAGCGGGTCAAACGCAGGTCGGTGTCGGCCGTCACCGCCCGCTTGCCCAGTACGATCTCGTTGATCCGGCGCGGGGGCACGCCGATGGCGTTGGCGAGCGCGGTCTGGCTGAGCCCCGCCGGGATCAGGAACTCTTCCAGCAGGATTTCCCCCGGCGTCACCGGGTCCATCCATTCTTCAGTGGTAGTCGCAGATCTCGACATCCTCGACGCCTCCATCGGTCCAGCGGAAACAGACCCGCCACTGCTGATTGATCCGGATCGAATGCTGACCCTTCCGGTCGCCCGACAACGCTTCCAGCCGATTGCCCGGTGGCAAGCGAAGGTCGTCGAGCCGTCCGGCCGCGTCGATCAGTTCCAGCTTCCGTTGCGCCGACCGTCGAATATCCGGAGGAAACCGCCGCGCGGCGAACCCATTCCAGAAACGCTCGGTCTCACGATCTCGGAAACTGCGGATCATCGGCCCAGAGTATAACGCATGACGTTATACGGCTCAATCCCGCCGTCTGCCTTCATCCGGGATCGCCGACCCCGCGATCCAGCTGACCAGTCCCGTCACGATCGCCGCCCCGACCCCGGGCCACAGGCCGTCGACCACGAACCCGCCGAGCAGGCTCGCCACGATCCCGATCGTCGCCGCGTTCACCACCAGCAGGAACAGGCCGAATGTCACCACCGTCAGCGGAAAGGTCACGAACACCAGGATCGGCCGCACGACGGCGTTGACCAGCCCCAGCAAGACCGCCGCCGCGATCAGCGACCCGGTCGACAGGAAGGCCACGCCCGGCACGAGGTAGGCCGCGAGCCACAGGCCCAACGCCGTGACCACCGCCTGCAGGATGAACCGGATCATCTGGTCGTCTCGCTCCACTTTTCGCCACCTTCGACGCGCCTGATATCGACATGCCGCGACGCGCCCGCAACCACCGGCGTTAGCGGAACCGTAGCGGTTGATATGCGCTTCTCACGCAAGCCTCCCCGGCGTCATCAGCAGAAGGACCTATTTCATGACCGACCAACGCATCGAAGGTGCCGCCAACGGCATCAGCGGCAAGCTCAAGAACGGCATCGGCAACCTGACCGGCGACACCAAGCTGCAGGTCGAAGGCAAGTTCGAGGAGGTGAAGGGCAAGGCGCTGGACGCCTATGGCCGCGCCATCGACAAGCTGGAGACCCTGTCCGAGCGCGCCCCCGCCGATCTGCGCGAGCCGGTCCGTACGGGCCTGGACTTCGCCCGTCGCAAGCCCCTGTTGACCACGGGAATTCTGGCGGGCCTCGCCTTCATCCTCGCCGGCTCCGGCCGCCGTCGCGGCTGACCATTCCGCGCTCCGTCATCCTCGGACTTGATCCGAGGATCGGACTTTGAATCGCTGAGACGAAGAAGGGGCGCACCATGACGGTGCGCCCCTTTTTGCAGATCCGCTGTTGACCTGCCGATCCTCGGATCAAGTCCGAGGATGACGGCGTCTGCTGATGTCAGACCGCCTCGCCGTCCACGGTTTCCTTCGCCGGCGCGCCGGCGGTCGGGGTGATGTCGAAGGCGATCTTGCCGTCCTTGAGCTCCACCTTGACGTGGCCGCCGCGCGTCAGGCGTCCGAACAGGATGTCGTCGGCCAGCGGCTTCTTGATGTTCTCCTGGATGACCCGGCCCAGGGGGCGCGCGCCGTACAGTTCGTCGAAGCCGTTCTTGGCCAGCCAGTCGGCCGCGTCGTCGGTCAGTTCGATGGTGATGTTGCGGTCCGCCAACTGGGCCTCCAGCTGAAGGACGAACTTGGTCACCACCTGACGGATCACCTCGGGCTGCAGGGCCTTGAAGCTGACCACGGCGTCCAGGCGGTTGCGGAACTCGGGCGCGAACAGGCGCTGGATGGCCTTCTCGTCCTCGCCCTCGACCTTGCCGCGACCGAAGCCGATGGAGGCCCGAGCGTTGTCGGCCGCCCCGGCGTTTGTGGTCATGATCAGGACCACGTTCCGGAAATCGACCTTCTTGCCCACCGCGTCGGTCAGCATCCCGTTGTCCATCACCTGGAGCAGGATGTTGTAGACATCCGGGTGCGCCTTCTCGATCTCGTCCAGCAGGACGACGGCGTGCGGGTGCTGGTCGACGGCATCGGTCAGAAGCCCGCCTTGGTCATGCCCGACATAGCCCGGAGGGGCCCCGATCAGACGGCTGACGGTGTGGCGCTCCATGTATTCCGACATGTCGAAGCGCAGCATCTCGATGCCGAGCGTGGAGGCCAGCTGCTTGGCCACCTCCGTCTTGCCGACACCCGTGGGGCCGGCGAACAGGAAGGAGCCGATCGGCTTTTGCGGATCCCGCAGGCCGGCGCGGGCCAGCTTCATGGCCGAGGCCACCTGTTCGATCGCCGCGTCCTGACCGAACACGGCCCGGTTCAGGTCCTTCTGAAGCTCACGCAGGCCCTCTGTGTCGGATTTGGAGACCGACTTCGGCGGAATGCGCGCCATCTTGGCGATGACGGCCTCGACCTCCTTCTGGCCGATGACCTTCTTGCGCTTCGATTCGGCCAGCAGCATCTGGCTGGCCCCGGCCTCGTCGATCACGTCGATCGCCTTGTCCGGCAGTTTGCGGTCGGTCATGTAGCGGGCAGACAGCTCGACAGCGGACCGGATGGCCGCGTCGGTGTAGCGCAGCTTGTGGTGGCCCTCGTAGGCGGTCTTCAGCCCCTTCAGGATCTTGACCGTGTCCTCGACCGTCGGCTCGTTGACGTCGATCTTCTGGAAGCGCCGGACCAGGGCCCGGTCCTTTTCGAAGTGCTGGCGGTACTCCTTGTAGGTCGTCGAGCCCATGCAACGGAGCGTGCCGGACGCCAGGGCGGGCTTGAGCAGATTGGACGCGTCCATCGCCCCGCCCGAGGTCGCGCCCGCGCCGATCACCGTGTGGATCTCGTCGATGAACAGGATGGCGTCGTCGTGGTTCTCGAGCTCCTTGACGACCTGCTTCAGCCGCTCCTCGAAGTCGCCGCGGTAGCGGGTGCCGGCCAGCAGAGCGCCCATGTCGAGCGAGTATATGGTCGCGCCCTTCAGCACGTCCGGCACCTCGCCGTTGACGATCTTGCGCGCCAGCCCCTCGGCGATCGCGGTCTTGCCGACGCCGGGTTCGCCCACCAGCAGGGGATTGTTCTTGGTCCGGCGGCACAGGATCTGGATCGAGCGTTCGACCTCGGCCATCCGGCCGATCAGAGGGTCGATCTTGCCGTTGCGCGACTTCTCGTTGAGGTCGACGCAATAGGCTTCCAGCGCCTCGCCGCCCGACTTGACGGCGGCGGCGTCCTCGGCCTCCTCAGGGCTCTGGGCCGCGGCCTTGGCCGGGCGCGTCTCGCCCTGCCCCGCCTTCTTGGCGATGCCGTGGGCGATGAAGTTGACCGCGTCGTAGCGGGTCATGTCCTGCTCCTGCAGGAAGTAGGCGGCGTGGCTCTCCCGCTCCGAGAAGATGGCGACCAGCACATTGGCACCGGACACTTCTTCGCGGCCGGAGCTCTGGACGTGGATCACCGCGCGCTGGATCACGCGCTGGAAACCGGCCGTCGGCTTGGCGTCCTCGCCGTCCGAGGTGGCGAGCGCGGCCAGATCGGTATCGACATACAGGGTCAGGGCGGTCTTCAGCGCGCTCAGATCGACGTTGCAGGCCTTCATGACCGCGCCGGCGTCCTGGTCATCGACCAGGGCCAGCAACAGGTGTTCCAGCGTCGCATATTCGTGACGGCGCTCATTCGCGTAGGAGACCGCGCGGTGCAGGGTCTCTTCGAGAGGACGTGAAAACGAGGGCATGGGGAGATCCTCTCAGTCTTTTTCCATCGTGCATTGCAGCGGGTGCTGGTGACGGCGCGCCGTCTCGATCACCTGGGCGACCTTGGTCTCGGCCACCTCATAGGTGAAGACGCCGCAGACCCCGACGCCATGCTGGTGCACATGCAGCATGATGCGGGTCGCGTCCTCGCGGCTCTTCTGGAAGAACCGCTCCAGCACATAGACGACGAATTCCATCGGCGTGTAGTCGTCGTTCAGGATCAGCACCCGATAGAGCGAGGGCTTCTGAAGCTTGGGCTTTGTCTCGGTGATGGTGGCGGCACCCTGGCCGCCGCCGTTCTGTTCACCTGGTCGTCTCGACGGCATTCGTAATCCGGTGGGAGTTCGATGGATCAGATAGGGAATGATGGCCTGATTTGAAGGCGCGTCCAGTCACAGGTGACGTGAGACATGCGAAAAGGGCCCCGGCGTCACCGCCGGGGCCCTCAACATGCGACGATCTGGTCAGGCTTAGCGGGCGGCCTGGAAGGTCTCGACGGTCGCGGTGACGCGCTCGTTGATCGGCTTGAAGCTGTCCTTGACCGATCCGGTCAGGGTCTCGGTCATCTTGGTGACTTCCGAGAGGTAGGTTTCCATCGCCGACTTGGCGAAGTTGGTCTGCAGCTCGATCAGCTCCTGGACCGAACGGGCCTGGGCGATCGACTGGGCGGCGGCGACGCTGTGTTCCCAGCTGGTCTTGCCATAGGACAGGGCCTGGGCCGACAGGGCCTCGGCACCCTTCTGAGCGGCGGTGGCAGAGGCGGTCAGGGCCTCCAGGTTCGACTTGGAGTGGGCCGACAGCTCGGCGAGCGAGGCGGTGGTCTTTTCCATGCCTTCGCGCAGGGCCTTGGCACCGGCGGCCTGGGCGGTCTCGGCCTGGGCCTTGAACTGTTCGGTCTGGGCCTTGGTGTTGGCGACGGTCTGATCGACGGTCTTCTTGATGGTCTCGGCGGTGTCGGCCATGGGAGTTCTCCTGAACCAGATGAAATCGCGGTTGATCCGCGTGATGCTTCTCGCGCCGATTCCGGTGCGACGAGGCGTGTATGGTGCAACTGCGAACAAGGGTCAAGAGATTTATGTTGCAACGCACAACGGCCAGGCTTCCGGCTCGCGTATCAGGATTAGGTGGTTCAAATCCGCGTTGACCTCTGGTTAACCCACGTGAAACCTGCGGCCCTCATGTTAGGCTGACATCTGCGTCGCGCCGGGGGGGCCGCCGTCGCGTCACGAGAGGATGAGGCGAGTTGCCGATGAAGCGCCAGTCGTCACAGAACCTGCGGACCCTGAGTGTCTGGGCAGAGCCGCGCCGCCTGATGGCCGCGCTGGCGATCCTGGTGATGATCGCGGCGACCGGTCTGGGCGCATGGTCGCAGGTCCGGGCCCAGTCCGGCGAGAACACCCGCTACGCCGCCATCGTCGTCGACGCCGGCACGGGCGAGGTCCTGTTCGCCCGCCATGCCGACAGCCGCCGTTATCCCGCCTCCATCACCAAGGTCATGACCCTTTATCTCGCGTTCGAGGCGCTGGAGCGTGGCCAGGTCAGCGTCGATGACATCCTGACGGTCTCCCCCCTCGCCGCCTCCCAGCCGCCGTCGAAGCTGGGTCTGGCCGCCGGTCAGACCATCCGGCTGGACGACGCCATGCGCGCCACGGCGGTTCGATCCGCCAACGACATGGCCGTGGTGATCGCCGAGCACATCGGTGGATCCCAGGCCCGCTTCGCCGCCATGGCGACACTGAAGGCCCAGGAGCTGGGGATGACACAGACTCGCTACGTCAATCCCAACGGCCTGCCCGACAGCCGCCAGCTGACGTCGGCCCGCGATCTGGCCATCCTCGCGCGCGCTGCCATGCGCGACTATCCGCAGTACTATGCCTACTTCGGCCAGCATGACTGGGCCTATGAGGGGCGCGGCTATCGCAACACCAATGGCCTGCTGCATTCCGGAAACGGTTATGACGGTATCAAGACCGGCTTCACCAATGCCTCCGGCTACAACCTCGCCGCCTCGGCCGTGCGCGACGGCCGTCGCCTGATCGCCATCGTTTTGGGGGGCCGCTCCAGCGCGACCCGCAACGCCCACGTCGCCGAGCTTATGGACACCGGGTTCGAGGTCGAGCGCCGCCGCGCCGCCGGCGAACGCATCCAGGTCGCCCAGGCCTTCTTCGAGGCGCGTGGGTTCGGCATCGGCGGTCCCGACACCGGGGCCCCCGTCGCCTACGCGTCCTTGAATGGCGCGCCGACGGCCGACGACGAGGAAGGTCAGGGGTCGAATGGCATCGCCTACGCCTCCCTGCCGGCCGCCGCCGTGCCTGCGCCGACGACGGTCGCGGCCACGCCGCCCGCCGGCTACACCCGGGCCACGCCCCTGCCTGCGCCGGTCGAGCGCGCGGCGGCGCCGCCCTCCCGGCCGGCCAATCTGACGGCCAGCCTGAACAGTGGCGTCGCCAGCAGTTCGACGCTGAACCGAAACGCCGCGACCACGACGTCCCGTCCGCCGGAGCCCGCCACGACGCGCCCGACGGCCGAACGCTGGAGCGTCCAGGTCGGTGCCTTCCGCGACGAGACCGTCGCCACCGAATGGCTGACCGAAGTCAATCGCCGGTTCCGCAGTCAGTTCTCGAACGCCGAACGCAACATCGCCTCCGCGGCCGGCTGGCACCGCTCGCGCTTTACCGGCATGACCGAGGCTGCGGCCCGCGCGGCCTGCGAGGCGCTGGACGCTCGCCGGGTCACTTGCATGGTGGTGCGCCCCGGCGGCTGAGCCGTCAGCGCTTGCGGAAACGCGCCGCCTCGGCGGCGAGGCCGGAGGCCCAGGCGTCTCGCTCTTCGGCGGGCTCAGGCCTGAACGGGGCTTCCGGCAAGCGGCCGGCGACGCCTCGCATGGCCAGGGCCAGAGGTCCGGCCATCCGTCCCAGCATCCGCAGCGGTCTGCGCCTGGTGTCGCGCACATCCCAGCCTTCCGCCTCGAAGGCGTCGGCCTGATCCTGTGGCGACAGATCCTCGATTCCGTCCCAATCCTCGGGGCGTATCGTCGCCTCGGCCTCGTCCCCCGACAGGCCGAACAGGTCGGTCAGACAGGCGTCCACTTCCGGGAACTCGTCCCGACGGGTCGGGTCGGCGTATCCAGGCCTCATCAGGGCCCTGGCCTCAAGGTCAGCCACTCCGGGCAGGTCGATCAGGCGGCGCATCTGGGTCATCGCAAGAGTCTAGCGCCGCGCCCGATCACGCGAAACCGTCAACGCAGTTCCACCCGTCGCGCGCCCACCGGAATGACCAGATCGCGCCCCGCCCAGCTGCCCGTCCGGCCGTCTATCCTGACGCGGGTCGGCAGCGCCTCCTCCTCGGGCCAACGCAGGACGAAACCCCCCGGCGGGGCGGCACCGGGGGCCAGCGTCAGAGTCGTCACGCCGGCCCTGCGTCTCAGGGCGTAGCTCAGCGGTCCATAGGGCGTCCGGATATCACGCAGGCCGACCCCGGTGGCGGTGTCGATCCACCTCATCGGCAGGCCCGCCGCGAGGATGAGCGCGCGGTCGCCCGCCCTCTCGTACACGAACAGGTCCAGCGCCGAACGGATGTAGTCCGAGCTGATCCAGGCATGGGGCATGTCGCCGATGAAGCGGGGCTCGCGCAGATCGCGGCCCACCACCTCGGCCCAGCCGTTCCAGGCGACCGGACGACGGTCGGCGAAGAAGAAGTCCAACGCTTCCAGCGCCCGCTCACGCTGGCCGAGCCGCACCAGGGCACCGACGTTCCGCAGCTCATAGGGCGTATAGTCCCGCCACGCGACCCGGTTGGCCAGCCGGGCCTGAAAGTTCGCCCAGTATCGGTCGAAGGTGTTCGCCAGCAGCGTCTGGGGCAGCTGGTCCTGAAGCCCGCCCGGCGACAGGCCGATAGTGGTCGAGGTGGCGTCGAAGTCACCGCGATCCGCCGCCCCCGCGATCCAGTCGATGCCGTGATGCCCGGCCGTCGCCTCGATTGAAGCCAGGACATCGGTCAGGAACTCCCGGCGCGAGGCCTCGAACCGCGCGGCGGCCGCCGCGTCGCCCAGCGTTCGGGCGATGAAGACCGCGTCCCGATACCCGAGCAGTCCCCAGAAGTTGTCCCAGTTCGAATAGGCCGGCCGGTCCGAGTAGCCCTCGTGGCTGATCGAGGGCGGCAGAAGGCCGTACAGATGCCGCCGATCCGCAGTCTGGTTCTCGGCCGCGCGCGACGTGGCGCGCAGCTCGTCCATATAGCGGATCGCGCCCTGGATCTGAGGCCAGACGGCCCGCAACTGGGTCTCGTCTCCGGTGTAACGATAGGTCTCGGCGGCCAGGAAGACGAACTCGCCGTGACTGTCGTTCTCGGGCACGGGGTCGGCACCGCGCGCGTCCACGCAACACGGCACCTTGCCGTTGTCGAAGACGAAGGGGGCGTACCAGGCGAGGTAGTCCTGGCTGAGGGCCGCGTGGCCGAGGCGGTTCAGGCCCTCGGCCATCATGGCTCCGTCGCGGATCCAGGAGCGGTTGTAGCTGCGGGTGCCGGGCTGGAGGATCGGCCCCTGGCGCGACATCAGCATGTGGGCCAGCGACGACTTCATCGTATCCTCGATCCGCTGCGCCTCCGGCGGCAGGATCAGGTCGAACCGGTCCAGCTTCTCGCGCCAGGTCGCGGCGACCCGCTCCTGGACCGTGTCGAGCGCGGCCTCGACCGAGCCGGTCGCGGGCAGAGCCGGGCGTTCGCCGGCGAGCGCCGTCACCCAGCCTACGCTCCGCGTCTCGCCCGGTGTCAGCGTCACGGTCCAGGTGAGGGCCCCGGCCATCAGGCTGGTGCGGTCGGACTCGACCATGGCGTCGCGGGGCGCGTCAGGGCCGCGCGCGAGCAGGCTCTGCGGATCGGCCCCGGCATGGAAAGTCGCCAGCCGCGCTTCGTCGGGCTGGACCAGGGCGCGGACGCGCAAGGCGTCGTTCAGGACCAGCTCGGCCCCGTTCCATTGCACCTGATCCAGCGGCGAGGCCCCGCCCGGCACGGCCAGAAACTGGATCGGGCCGTTGACCTGCATTGGGCGGGCCATGAGGGCGAGCGTCAGGGTGCGCGGACGCGCGGAGGTATTGGTCAGGTCGTAGCGGCCGTAGAGGGACGCCGCGTCGGGGGACCCCTCGGCCATCGCCGTGACCTTCAGCGTCCAGTCGTCGTGGGTCCAGGTGGCGGTGGGGATCGGCAGGTCGTCGTCGACCAGCCCTTGTTCGATGCGAGCGTCGGCCCAGGTCACCAGCCGACCGTTGTCCAGCACGAAAGGCTCGATGGAGGGCCCGCCGCGCTTCAGCTCGATGGCACCATCCTCGGAGATCAGGCCGCTCTCGCCGCCGCCGTCGACGCCGACGAGGGTCCAGTAGGGCTGCTCGCCCCGGAAGCCGCGCGGATAGAGGCCCCGTCGGCTGCGGTCGGCGATGGCGGTCAGGAAGGCGGTGCGGCTTTCGCCGAACGACAAGGGTTCGATGCGCAGATCGGCCAGGCCGTAGGCGGCGCTTGCCCCGTCGCGCGCGCCGAAGCCCGCGCCCATCTGGCCCGAGGCCGTTGCGGGCTGGGGTTCCAGCAGTTCGAGGCGGAGCCACCGGGCCGAGGCCTCGGTGGTCATCAGCCAGTCGGTCCCACCGTCCGAGCCGTCGGCCCGGGCCAGTTCTCGCCACCCGCGACGATCGGAGGACGCCAGCAGCCGGTAGCGCAAGGCGGCGCGACCCTCGACCCAGGTCAAAGTCAGACCGCCGAACTCGCGCTCATAGCCGAGGTCCAGCGTCAGGCTCTGCTGCCCAGCGCCCCGGGTCATCCATGCGCTTCTTGGGTCGTCATCGACCGCCAGCGATCCGGTTGAGTCTCCATCTTCGCTCGACGCCTCGGCGATCGGGCGCGGCGGGACCGAGGGTTCGGGCGGCAGGGTGCGCAGCGTCAGGTCGTCGATCTCGATGAAGCCCCGGCCGCCATCCCCGGCCACCACGACGAACTCGATCCGCTCGGCGCCCCGGAAGGTCCGGTCGGGGTTCGGCCCCCAGGCCCAGATGATGTGGCGCCGCTTGATGACCACCTCGGTCCACTCGCCAGGAAAATCATAGCGGGTCAACTGGCGCCAATGGACGTTCTCGCCGGACGCATCGGTGAACTTGATTTCGAAGGTGTTGGTCGGCCCCTCGCCCCGGACCCGGAAGCGGATCTCGTAGTTTTCGGGAGCCTGAAACGACAGGGGGCGGGCGGCGAAGGCATAGCCGGAGCGGCCGTTGAAATCGTAGTCCAGCCGCATCGCCTGGCCGCGCGGGCCGTCGACAGGGCGGACCGTCGAGGAAACGTCGGTGGAGGCGTCGGCGGTCCAGGGCGACAGGTCCTCGAAGGCGTCCAGCGTGCGGGTGGACTGGGCGTGGGCGGGGGTGGCGAAGAGGAGGAGCGCGAGCAG